>PMCM01000143.1 GCA_003154155.1 Ignavibacteriota bacterium
GGCGTGACCGCACGCTGACCGGGAGGGCCGGGCTGCCCGGACGCATTGTCCGGCCCGCACTGCGATGGTCGTTTGAGCTTGGCGGATCGGAGAACGAGTGCTTTCCCGTATCGTCGGCGGGAGGGCGTACGGATTTGCTCTTTTGCTATGGAGGATGCGTTGTCCGGACCGACGGAATGGGACGCCGTGTCTGGAAAAGCCCTGCCTACGGCATCAACGCCATAGGTGCGGTGATCGATCTCGACGGTGACGGGCAGCTCGAAATCGTCTGCTGCACGGGCTATGAAGTCATCGTGCTCGACGCGGGGACAGCCGCGTTGCTGATGCGTCACTACGTCGGCTTCCCGATGTCGGCAGGTACCCAGGCCAGCATGCTGCTCTGCCATCGCTTTGATACCACGGTACCGGGCATGCATCTGATCGTCCCCCTGATGAGCGCAAAAGAAGTGCTGGTGTTCGACTTCCGCAATGGCCGCCGGGCAGGCATCCTTGCCCATACCCTCTGGATGGACGATGCGTTCCATCCGACCGTCGCTGCCGCGGATATGAACCACGACGGGGTGGACGAACTTGTTGTGTCGAAGCTCAGCGGACTCTACGTGTTCGATGTGATCCATGGGACAATGGTGCATGCGGTCCAGTGGACGTCGGCCGGCGAGCGTCACAGGAACTACGGCCTGCTGCAGCTCGTGGACATCGACGGCGATGGCGCGCGGGATGTCGTCATCGTTGCCGAACGGGTTGCGCGGCATATCTCTGTCGTGAGAAACGACGGAGCAGGCAATCTGTCCCTCCTCTGGGATCGCTTCATTGAATTCATCTATCCCGACGACACCACGGAACTGCGTCACACGGTGAATGCCGTCTCGGATGTCGATGGGGACGGTGCACCGGAACTCGTCGTGAGTGTGTACAATGCACGAGCGGATGGGCGCTGGTGGCTTGAGGTGATCGATCCCTGCACCGGAAAGATCAAATGGGAATGTCCCGACCGGTATTTGTGGGGGGTTCAAGACGTCGACGGTGACGGCATGCCGGAGTTGCTGGTGGGTCGCGAGTCCGACCGGAATCCCCAACCGTTCTCCACCATTGAAGTCATCCGGCTCGCCGGACTGAAACCGGAAACCGTCTGGTCTGCGGCGAACGCCCGTTTTGCGGGGCGCAGCGTCCGGCCTCATGGGGGGAAGTCAAATTTCCGCCCGATGCAATTCGGCCACGATGAAACCTGGACAGAACACACCGGCAGTGGAACGACACTGTTTGTCTTCATCCGTGGTGAGGACCGGATGCGGTCACTTGCAGAAATCACGTGGCGCGATCGCTGCATAAGCATCGCAGCGACGCCGCTGGGCTCGGAAGGGGATTTCATTCTCTCCTGTCTCGCGGATGTGGATGGCGATGGTCGTGCGGAATGTGTGGTCTCAGAGAACAACGGCAGAATCCTTGTCATTCGCGCCGGACGCGGTGTGCTGGCGGCCTGGATGTCCGGCATACGGCAGCAGCTTGAGGGTTTCTCTGCGGCACGTCCGGGCCCGGTCCCCGTCGTCTATCGGAACCGTCCTGACCAACCGCCATGCATCTGCATTCCGGACAACACCAACACCATTCATCAGCTGCAGGCGGATCCTGCGGGCATCATGCCGCGGGAGCTCTGGCGTGCGCGTGGACGGGGCTGGATGGGCTATGATTGTTGCTTCCACAGCGTTTACATTCATGACGTGGACGGCGACGGCGAGTGCGAAATTACCGTTGTTGATCCCGCGAACGGCCTCTGTTCCGATCTCATTGCGGTCACATCTGCCGGGCAAGTGAAACAGAGGTGGCAATTCCCCGATGTCCCCCCCCCTGCGGCAACAAGGATAGGATTATATGAATGGGTCGTTGTGAATTCAGGGGCAGGCAGAAATATCATCGCGTCATCGTATGCATCGCCGTCGATGAATTCCGAGCGCACGACGTGCGTTGACATGCAAGCCCGCCAACGCTGGCACATTGACGAATACGGAGAGGGAGAATGGGGACGCGGCATCGGCCCCTGGAGTGCTTGTGCCATTGCCCGGTCGTCCGGTGGATCTCCGCATGTCCTCTTCCTCGCGAAGGATCTGCTCTGCCGCCTTGATGCATTGAGCGGCCGCTGGATACGTGAACCATGGATACTCTGGCGTGCCACCAACACCGTCATGCATCAGCCTGATTGGGATTTCACCAAGGATCATCAGGCGGATTTTGGCTCTGAGAAGGATCCTTTCACGGCGTACGGTTCGCCCATCCTTATTGACCTGGACAATGACGGTGTCGAAGAGCTCCTGATTGCAGGTTGTTTTGGCGGATTGGGCGTGTTGCGGGAGGACTATTCCATTGTCTGGTGGATGAGAACGCCGTTCACGGACACCATGCTTCGGCTTCCGGGTATCGCCGATCTGAACGGTGACGGCCGCCTGTGTCTCGGTTTCGGACGTGCTAACGGCGTTTTTACCTGCCTGGATGGAGCAACGGGCGCCGAATTGTGGACCCTTGCACTGCAGAGCACGACCACCGACACGGTAAGCTGCGATATTGATGGTGACGGGAGGGAAGAGTTCATTACCGGCACGACGGATGGGCGGATCCTCGCCCTTGGCGCGGGTGCCGACGGCAAGGGCGAAATCCGCTGGAGCGTCAACCTGGGTTTTGCCGTGGGAAATCCTGTCGTTGCTGACGTCGATGGCGATGGTACTGTCGAGGTTCTCGCGATGTGCGGCGACGGGAATCTTGTCTGCATCGGAAAGGATAGCTGACCATGCGCACTGTGCGGATCGGAACGACGGCATTCCTGGTTGAAGATACCGCTCACACGCCGGAAATGAACGTTTCACGTGCCGTCCAATATATCGGCGTCGCGAAGCAGGGGAATGCCGATATCGTGTGTCTTCCCGAAATGGTGACGACGGCGAATGTGCACAAGGACCTTGAGTATCACGCAGAAGACTACCCCGGTGCATATACCGAGATGTTTCAGCGCGCGGCGCGTGACCATGCGATCAACATCATCGCACCGTATCTCGTCCGCGCCGGCGGGGTGATGTACAATCAGGCAACCGTCATCAACCGTAACGGCGGCATCGCCGGGTTCTATCGGAAAGTCCAGCCGACGGCCGAGGAGCGCCGTCATATCACGCCGGGGAATGATCTGCCCGTATTTGAACTGGACATCGGGAAAGTTGCCGTCATGATTTGTATGGACATCTACTTTCCGGAAATCCCCAGGATCTATGCGATGAAGGGCGCTGAAATCCTGTTCTGGCCGACCGTCGCCCACGGGCCAACACAGGAATCCCTGCGCACGCAACTGACCGCCCGCGCAATCGACAATTCCCTGGTGGTGGTCGAAGCGAACCTTGCCAATCATCCTCCGTATGCCGCATATGCCGGCCGCTTCAGGCCTGCGACGGCCAGAATTCTGGATCACAACGGCGACATCATTGCCCAGACCGGCCGGCGTCACGGCGTAGCCATTGCCGCCGTCGATCTGGATGAAGTGCGCCTGACGTCGCAGTGTGTGCTGATCCGTGAACCCGACCATATGAGAGAGGACCTCGAGAGCATCACGCGGTTGGATCTGTACGCACGCGAATACGCACTGCTGTCGGAGCGCCGGAGGATATCCCCGTGAGGCCCATCGGGTTGTGCGCGGTGATGGTCATTCCGCTGATCGCCATCCTGTCTTGCGCTCCGGACGAAAAGCACCCGACCAACGGTGTGACGCTGACGCTGTATCACTGGATGGAAAAGGACCGCGCGCTCTGGGAGGAACAGATACTCAAGCCCTTTGAGCAGGCGCACCCGGGCGTTCATGTCGAGCTCCGCACGTCGCCGTATAATCTTTACGTGGCAAAGTGCCTGACGTCCATTGCTTCCGGCAGCCAGTTGGCCGATCTGATGTTCGCGGAGGACTGGTTCGGACAGGAACTCATACGGAAACAGTATGCCCGCAATCTGATGCCGTTCGTCAGCCGCGACCTTACAGCCGGCGACTTCAATACTGAAACGTTTACCGAATGGCGCGGCGCGGGACAACGTGATGATGAGCTGTTTGGATTCCCGGCAAGCCTCGGTCTCACTGTCTTGTTCTACAACAAATCAATGTTCGAGCGGGCAGGATTGGCATATCCCGACACCGGGTGGACATACGAAGATCTGGTCAGGGTCGGGAAACAACTGACATTGGATGCTGACGGCGACGGGAATCCGGAGCAGTGGGGCCTGTCGTTTGATGTGCATTATACTGGTCTGGAAACCGTCTTGTATTCTTTCGGCGGGCGCACGCTCACGGCTGATTCGCGCCATGCCATCCTCACAGAACCAGCCACCATACGGGGGTTGCAGTTCATCCAGGACCTTTTCGTGAAACAGAGGATCGCGCCTAATATCACCTCCTATGTCAATGCCTGGGATGCCTTTGCCGGCGGTCGGGCGGCCATGATCCTGATCGGTTCTCTCG
The DNA here is from genome assembly GCA_003154155.1 of Ignavibacteriota bacterium. Lineage (GTDB taxonomy): Bacteria > Bacteroidota > Ignavibacteria > UBA10030 > UBA6906 > Fen-1255. Next base: position 4,481 of record PMCM01000143.1, read on the forward strand.
GCTTGACAAGTCTCGAAGGGTCTTCCTTGCGCTGGGATATGACGCTGCCGCCGAAGGGTCCCGGGGGAGTCCGCCTCGCCCGCCGGTTCACCATGGCATTCATGATTCCCTCCAACTCCCCTCATCCGGAGGAGGCCTGGCAACTTCTCCGGTGGATACTGACCCAAAGCCCTGTGGAAAGACTGAACGACCAGTATATGGGGA
>PMCM01000168.1 GCA_003154155.1 Ignavibacteriota bacterium
CAGGAAGAAGAAATCCTCGGCAAAGCATATGACGGCGCCCTCATGCGGCGCCTGCTGCGCTATCTCCGTCCATATTCCTGGTACGTGGTTGCGGGTATCGGGCTGAGCATCCTGGTGTCCGCCATGGAAGCCATCCGCCCGTATTTTGTAAAAATCGCCGTGGACGAAAACATCGCCCACAAGGATGCTCCGGGGCTGCTGCACACCACCCTGCTTTTTTTCACCGTCATGCTCTTCCGCGGCCTGATCCAGTATGCCAACAGCTACCTCACCCAGTGGATCGGACAGCGAACGATTTTTGACCTGCGCATGGAGGTGTTCGGACACCTGCAGCGCCTGGGCCTTCGGTTTTTCGACAGAAATCCGATCGGGCGGCTGATCACGCGCGTCACCAACGATATCGAGGTGTTGAACGAGATGTTCTCCTCCGGCATCGTCATGGTGTTCAGCGACGTGTTCACCATCATCGGTATTCTCTACTTCATGTTCACCATGAGCTGGCAGCTGGCCCTGGTGTCGCTGAGCGTGTTGCCGCTATTGTTCTACGGGACATTCCTCTTTCGCCGCAAAGCACGCGAGGCGTACCGTGAAGTGCGGATCTTCATCGCGCGCATCAATGCGTTCATGCAGGAACACATCACCGGCATGATGGTGGACCAGGTGTTCAACCGCGAACCGAAGGCCTTCGCGCAGTTCAGTGAGATCAACGCCCTTCACCGCGACGCGAACATCAAGTCCATTTTCTACTACGCGTTGTTCTATCCCGGCGTGGATCTTATCGGAGCCATCGCCGTCGGCCTGATCATCTGGTACGCCGGCGTGGATGCCCTTGCCGGATCCGTTACGGTGGGCACGGTCATGGCCTTCCTGCAGTTCAACGAGATGTTCTGGCGCCCGATCCGCGACCTCTCGGAGAAGTACAATATCATGCAGACGGCGATGGCCAGTTCGGAACGGGTGTTCCGCCTGCTCGATGATCATACGCTGGTCGCAGATGCCCCATCGGCCCAGCCCATGCCCTTCGTCCGGGGGGACATCACCTTCAAGAATGTCTGGTTCAGCTATGCGCCGCCCGTGGATGGCAAGGAACCGGAATGGGTCCTCCGCGATCTTTCGTTTTCGATCCGGGCGGGGGAAAAGGTGGCGATTGTTGGTCACACCGGGGCCGGCAAGACGTCGATTATCAGCCTCCTTGCGCGGTTCTACGATATCCAGAAGGGGGAAATCCTCGTCGATGGGATCGACATTCGTTCCGTCCGGCAGGAGGACCTGCGCAGGCATATGGCGGTCGTTCTGCAGGATGTGTTTCTTTTTTCGGGCGACATCGCTACGAACATCGGACTGGGGAACAGTGCCATTCCGGAAGACCGTATCCGCGCCGCTGCGCGGGTTGTCGGCGCACATCGCTTTATCGAACAGCTTCCGGGCGCGTACCACGGCGAGGTGAAGGAACGGGGGGCCACCCTGTCGGTGGGTCAGAAACAGCTGATCTCCTTCGCCCGGGCGCTCGCCGTCCACCCGCGTATCCTGATTCTGGATGAGGCGACGTCGAGCGTCGACACGGAGACCGAAATCCTGATCCAGCACGCCATCCAAAAATTGCTTGAGGGCCGCACTTCCATCGTGATCGCCCACCGCCTCTCCACCATACAGTCGGCCGATAAGATACTTGTCATGCACAAGGGGGAACTCCGCGAGATGGGCAGTCATCAGGAACTGCTGGCGCTCGGCGGCCTCTACTACCGCCTGTACCAGCTGCAATACAAGGATCAGGAGCTTTCCCGATCCTGACGCGGCCTCCGCGCAGCGTTGCATCTCGTCCCCCCATTCTGTAGATTTTTCGCACCGCATCACCGACCAACCCACAACACGAGCGGAGAACGTCGATGCTGACCTCGCAGACTCCCTTTCCACAGAAGTTTATGACGTTGGAGCGGCACATCATCGAGGGCGAACGGAACCACCCGGGTGCAACGGGGGAATTCTCCGGACTGCTGACCGGGCTGTTGCTGGCGACGAAGCTGGTCTGGCGCGAAGTCACCAAGGCCGGGCTTGTCAATATTCTCGGCACAACCGACCGCATGAATATCAGCGGCGACATCGTGAAGAAACTGGACGAATTCGCGGATCAGACCATTTACAAGTCCATGGATCATCTGGGCCATCTGTGTGTCATGGCTTCGGAAGAAAACGAGGACCTGCTTCATATCCCCGCGAATTATCCCAACGGCAAGTACGTTTTGCTGTTCGATCCGCTGGACGGTTCGGGAAACATCGACGCAAACATCACCATCGGCTCCATCTTTTCCATCTACCGGCGGGTGACTCCATCAGGTCCCGGGACGCTGCAAGACGTGCTGCAGCCGGGACACAGGCAGGTGGCCGCAGGGTATGCGCTTTTCGGTTCGAGCATGATGTTCGTCTATTCGACCGGGCACGGGGTCCACGGATTCACGATGGATCCCACCGTGGGGGAATTCCTCCTGTCCCATGAAAACATCCGGATCCCCAGGAAGGGAGCCATCTACAGTACGAACGAAGGAAATGCCGGACGCTGGATGCCGGGCATGCGGAAGTATGTAGAATACCTGAAGCAGGAAGACAAAGGGACCGGCCGCCCGTATTCCTCCCGCTATGTCGGGTCGCTGGTGGCCGACGTGCACCGGACGCTTTTGTATGGCGGCATCTATTTCTATCCGGGGGACTCGAAGAACGACAAGGGGAAATTACGGTTGATGTACGAGAACAATCCGCTGGCGTACATCGTTGAGCAGTCGGGTGGCGCGGCGACCGATGGTGTGCGGCGCACGCTTGACATCGTGCCTGATTCGCTGCACCAGCGCTCCCCGCTGTTCATCGGCAGTGAAGAAGATGTCCGCTGTGCGATGGATTTTCTCGGGGGGAAGCGCTAGGACGCGCCTGCGCGAAATACGAAACACCCCGCTGCCGTTGCCGGCAGCGGGGTGTGTACCACGGAACGGAAAACTGCTACTTCATTTTTGCCAGCTTGTCTTTCGCTTTCTCGACCAGGGGACTGGTCGGGAAATCGGATACCACCTTCTCATACGATTCCCGTGCCCCGTCTTTGTTGCCGAGCATTGCCTGGCAATTCCCGGTCATAAACGTCGCATCGGCCTTTTTCTCTGAACGCGGGAGACCGAGGACGGTGGAGAATTGTTTGAGCGCATCTTTGTATTTCTTCAGGCCGTAGTAGGATTCGCCGATCCAGTACTGGCAGTTGTCGACGTACTTCGGGTCAACGTTGCCGTTGAGGAGCGCCTCGAAATCGCTGATGGCCCCCTGAAAATCCTTTGCCTTGAATTTGCCCAGCGCGGCTTCATACGCCGATGCCGAGGTTGCCGCTGTCACCGCGGGCGGCGGTGTCTCGACTTTGGGAGCGGCAAGCGCTTCATTCAGCTTCGTCTCCAGTTCGGCATTCCGCGCGGTCAGCTTGCGATTCTCTGCAGCAACAGATTCAAGCTGATCTTTCATCCGGCCGTTCTCGTTCTTCAAACTATCAACGCGGTATTCCAGCATTGACGTTGGTGTCGACGCAGGTGTTTGTGTCCATTCCTCCATCGAATCCTGGGACGTGCCGCACCCGGCCACGGTCAGCGCAACGAGCAAGATCACGGCGGAGAAGATTCCGACCATGGCGCGAAGACGCAGTGCGTTGCTGCTCATGAGACTTCCTCCTTGAAAGGGATGTGGTAGTCAACGATGCGGTAATGTATCAAATGGGGGGTGCAATGTCAAGCTACGTCACGACTTAGCTGGCGCGCACGCCATGCAAGCCGTTGCGCGATGGCCTTCACCACGCTATCGGGGACCCCATCGGCGTGCGATGACTGCAGGCGCATATCGCACACTTCATTCACATAGTCGACGACGATGTGTCTGTGGTGCGCCGGAATGGCGATTTCTGTAGAGAAGAAATCAAGCTGTGCCACCGAGGCGATGATGCGCGTAACGTTGTTCATCTCAACAAGTTGCCATTGCCGTTGCTCCGGACCCGTGAGCGCCGTATAGACGTGGGAATCCGGATCCCACCAGCACGGGTAGACCATTCCCGAAACGGAAAATACCCGGAACCAACCCTTCCTGCCGTCCAGCATCAGGGGTTGGATGTGCTCCTGCAATAGGTACTTGTCATTCTTGTGATGCTGGCGTGAATCGATCACGTCCTTCAAGGTTTCTGCGCCGATAATGACCCCGGTTCCCCCTCCGGTCGTGTTTGCCGGTTTGATGATGAACGGCCTCCCCAGCCGGGCCAATTCGCTCAACGAAAGTTCGATTTCACGTTTCTTATTGTACGGAGAGACGATAATGGTGTAGGGCACATGCACGCCTGCCGTGATGAACTCCAGGTGCATTGTCGCCTTGTCGGCCGCATGGCGGACGGCATCGGGGGGATTCAGAAACTTTACACCCCGGCGGGTGAACAGCCGCGACAGGGGAGCGAACCGTTCGTCGGTTTCCGCTGTGCGATCCAGGACGACGGAGAAGTCCAGGCGCCCGAGCTGAAGCGCACGAAGTGTTTCCTCGCAATTATGATGGGATATGGAGTAGGTGCGCAGGCCGAGTGCCTGTGCCGATGTTTCGAGCAGGCGGACGAATTCCTGATCATACTCCCAATCCCATGCAATGGCAAAATCAACAAGCGGATGCATGGTGCCGGGACGGTGTATGGATGCACTATTTTACAGAATAATCACCATGGATGTCAACACCCGGGCACGGAATATGCGGTTTGCTTGTTATTCACAGGGGTAATGGGTATATTTTTTGTTCGAGACGAGAAGAATGCCTGAAGGCGAGAGGATTCCGGGGATATGAAGACCGTTGTGTGTGCTTCACTTATGCTGATGTTGCCGTTCCTGGCCGGATGCGGTGCAGGAACGCAGGGGTCGCTGGGGAAAACCGCCGCCGATGCGTCCCGCCGGCCGCCGCCGTCCGATGTCGAGCGCCAGATCTCCATGCAGCACTTCATCGACGGCTCCGTCGAGGAAGTCAAGGGGGATTTTGCGAAAGCCGTGTTGGAATTCCAGGATGCCCTGCGGTACGACCAGGATCCGGCCATTTATTATGCCCTCTCTAAGAACTATTCGCTGCTGGGAAAACACTCGCTGGCCATAGATGCGGCACGCGAGGCCGTGAAACGTGCCCCAGACGAACTGACGTACCGGCGCAATCTTGCCGATGTGTATGTCATGGCATTCGAATATGACGCCGCGGCCGAACAGTTTGAAGAGATTATCCGCAGAGATTCATCGCAAATCGAGCCCTGGTACAATCTTGCACGCATTTGCCAGCCGCGCAAACCGCTCCGCGCCCTGGAGGTCTACGAACAGATCATTCAACGCTTCGGCCCCGAATGGGATGTGCTCCTGCAGATTGCGGAAATCAACAACAAACTGGGCAAGTTCGATCGTGCAGCGGCCGCTCTGCGGGAAATGTCCGATCTGGACCCCGCAAACAAAGCGTTGAAGGAGAGCCTCGCGCAGACGTACGTGCAGGCTGGCGACTACGATGCAGCCCTTGCTGTGTATACTGAGCTGCGCGAGTTTAATCCCGACGATGTCAGCATTCTCGCGGAAATAGCCGGTGTCCACCTCGCCCGCGGACAGACGACACAGGCAACCGATGAGTTCGAGCAGATTCTGGGCCGCGACTCGGTCAACGTGGACATCAAGATGCATATTGGTGAGATGTACTTTTCGCAGCTTGGTAAAGATTCGACGTTGGCCCCCCTGACAAAGAAGATCTTTGAAGGCATTGCACGCAAGCATCCCGACGACTGGCGTCCGTTCTGGTTCCTGGGTGCCGTCGGTTCGATGATGCACGACGACTCCGCCGCGGTGAAGAGCTTCCGTCGCGTGACCGAACTCGCAAGCTGGAATGCCGATGCCTGGGTGTACCTCTCCTCGGTCTTCCTCGGAAAGAATAATTTCGAAGAGGTCGCGAAGATTCTGGAATCGGCGGTCAGGATTCTTCCGGATGATTACCGTGTAAACTTCTTCCTCGGCATCTCGTACAGCAGACTCAACCGTCCCCTGGATGCGGCGCGGGTGCTGGAACGTGCCCGGCAGATCAACCCGAAAGAAGTCGACGCCATCGCCCAGCTGGCGCTGGTGTACGACGGCATCAAACGGTTTGACGAATCGGATTCGCTGTACGAAGAAGCCCTGCGGCTCGATCCTGCAAATGCCCTGGTCCTGAATAACTTTGCCTATAGTCTGGCCGAAAGAGGTCTGCAGCTCGATCGTGCGCTGACGATGGCGCGGAAAGCCGTTGATGCCGATCCCGGCAATGCGTCCTATCTGGACACGATCGGGTGGGTCTACTTCCAGCTGGGGAGCTTTAAGGAAGCCGAACACTTTGTGAAAGAAGCTATCAGCAAAGGGGAAGGAAATGCCGTCGTGTACGAGCATCTCGGGGACATCTACTTCAAACTGAATCAGAAAGATCTTGCCATCGAGCAGTGGAATCTCGCCCTGAAACTCGACGCAACAAACACCGCTTTGCGCGAAAAGATCTCGCGTGGCTCGCTCTGATGACACGACGCGCCGGGTTTCTGGTAGGCGTCCTTTCGCTGACGTTCGCCGCGTGCGCGTCACATCGGGAATCGCTGCAGCTCGACACCGCGCGGGTCCCCGCCGAGCACCTGATCGCCGCGGTCCGTACCCAGGAAACCGCCGTGTCGAAATTTACCGGACAGGGATCGGTATCGTTCGAATCGCCTGAAGCGAGCGGATCGGTGTTTTTCACCGTCGCCCTCCAAAAGCCGGAATCCCTGCTGGTCCGTTTTCAAGGCCCCTTCGGCATCAACGTCGGATTTCTGTTTGCCGACCGTCGATCGTTCGTGCTGTACAATGCGATGGAAAACTGGTACGCGGCCGGTCCGGCCGGTCCGGCCGGTATACGTTCCGTGTTGCCCGTCGATCTCACCTTTGATCAACTCATCGATGCATTCACCGGTACGTTCCGTCTCCCTGAGAACCTGCTGCCGGCGTCGTACAGCGTCGACGACGGACAATACCTGCTCGTGTTTCCTCGGGGGAGCGGCATGTCGTCATACTGGATAGATCCCGAGCTGCACGCGGTGACGCGCTACCGGATCGCGGAAGGTGATTCCGCACTGGTGGAGGCCTCGACCGACGATTGGACCGAGGAAGGCGGGAGGCATGTCCCCCGGCGGGTGACCCTGACGTTTCCCGCATCCTCACGCCAGGTCTCGGTGTACTATTCCTCGGTGGACGTCACTCCTGATGCGCTGCCTTTTTCCTATGAAGTTCCAGCAAAGGCCCGGCATCGCGCTCTCCACTGACCGGCGCAGGATTGCCATGATCTTCGCTCGCCGCATACGACACACCGTACTCCCCCGGCAGGTCCTCCTCGTGTTCTGTGCGGGATTGGTGGCGTTCCCCTGCATCACCGGCGCTGATCGCGTGATGGCGCAGGAGGAAATCCACCGCCGGCAGGAAGAACTCGAAGCACTGCGCGCGCAAATCCGGTCGTTGGAAGACAAGAGCAAAGAGCAACAGAAGAATGAAAGCGAAACGCTCGAACTCGTGGACACCTACGACCGCAACGCCGGACTGTTGCGACAGTTGATCGCCCGCCTGAAAGGGGAGGAAAACCGCCTGCAGGGCGCCCTCGACACCACTCACTCGACGTTGCATTCCCTCGAACGGCAACTGGCCTTTTTGAAGGATCACTACGCGCGCTATGTGCGGTCCATCTACCGTTCCGGACGGTACCAGGAGGCCGAGTTGCTCTTGACCTCCACTTCGTGGAACCAATTCGCTGTGCGGAACGAGTATCTCAGACGCTTTACCGAGCAGCGCCGGAAAGATGCCGAACGGATAGCGGGCAAGACCCGGCAGGTGGAGGCGTCACAGCGCAAGGCGCAGCACCAACTCGTGGACGAGCGGAGGCTCATCGCGGAAAAGGGCGCCGAAGAAGACCGGCTCGCCGCTCTTGCGACAGACCGCCGCGGCGTCTTGGACAGGATTCGCAAGGACCGGAAGCTCCTCGAGCGGCAGATGCAGCGGCAGCTTCGCGCCGCACACGACATGGAGCAAATGATCACGGATCTCGTCGATCAGGAACGCATGAAGAAAGAACATGCGGCGGCTGAACGGAAGACGCCGCACCTTCCGCAACCCTCGGGAACAGCCGGCGAGTTCGATGCGCGGAAAGGGAAACTCCGGTGGCCGGTGACCGAAGGGAGCATCGTCGCGCACTTCGGTCCACAGCGCCATCCGACGTTGCGCACGGTGACCACGAATACGGGGATTGATATCGCTGTGGACGCCGGGACTCCGGTCACGGCGGTCGCCGCGGGCGAGGTGGCGACCATCAACTATCTCCCCTCGTACGGCAATCTGATCATTCTCAACCATCAGAACGGGTTTCGCACCGTGTACGCGCACCTGGGTGAAATTTCCGTCATCCCTGGCCAGACGATTCAGGAAGGCGCGGCGATAGGAACCAGCGGCGACTCTATCGACGGTCCCCGGCTGCATTTCGAGATATGGAAGGATCGAGAGAAACAAAACCCCGAAGTATGGCTCGCCAGGCAATAACCCCTCGTGCACTCCTGACGACCGGCGCCACACTTGCCGCCGCGCTCCTGGCTATGACCCTGTTGCGGGGCCCGCTTGGGGTGCTGGAAGACCAGGTGAACGCCGCACACTATGACATCCGCGGGAGTGTTCAGCCGGATACGAATATCGTCATTGTCTATATCGACGAGACAGCGATCCGTGCATTGGGCTGGCCTCTCCGGCGGAACTTCCACGCGCTGCTGTTCAAGGCGCTTGCTGACCTGAAGGTGCGGGCCATCGGCGAAGAGCTCATGTTCGAGGAGCCGCGCGAAGAGTATCCGGAGTATGACGATTTGTTGGCGCGCATGCTCGCTGCCGCACCTCCTACCGTGCTGACCTGCTACTTTGACACGCTCCTGAACAACAGCACCGCTCTCCTGCCGCGTGATTCGGTCCTCCTTGGAGAGATTTTCTTCCGCTATCCGGGCGTGGATGAATCCCCGGTGCACGGCAAGGGTTTGCATCCCCCCCTGCGTCTCTTCCGTTCGGGAGCGGCAGGTCTGGGGCACGTCAACCTGTTGGAGAATGGTCACGTGCCGCTCCTGGTGACCGCAGCCAACGCCGCCGTTCCCGCCTTTAGCCTGGAACTCCTGCGTGTCGCGTCCGCCGCGGATCGCGCGGCGGTCCAGACGGACGGCGATGACGTTGCCCTGAAGGAAGACGGCCGCAAAGTGCACTGGCGCACGTCCGGGGGTGCGGTGGAGGTGAACTACCCCGGTCCGCTCTCCGCATATACCGGCTATCCCTTCCTGGACGTTCTGCGTGCGTACGACGATGCGCGGCTGGACCTCCCGACTTCAATCCCCGTGGCGCGCCTGCGGAACAAGATCGTGTTGATCGGCGTCGCGGCGGAGGGGCGCGGCGTGGTCTATCACACCCCGGTCGATCCGCGATTACCGTCCATCGGTCTTCACGCTGCCCTTCTGGACAATCTCCTGCGATCGCGTTTTCTCGTGCACTGCGGCTGGGGAACCACTCTTCTGGTCTCCGCGATTCTCGGCTTGTTGTGTGCCGCGGGCTTTGTGCTCCTTCGCGGACCCTGGGGGATCGTGGTACCGGCCGTCTCGATGCTCCTCCTTGTCGTTCTGTCATACATGCTGTTCGCCAGGTTCTCCCTGCGGCTTGACGTGGTTTCCCCGGTCCTGACGGCGGTTGCGGCGATGGCCGGGGCTGGTCTTGCCCGGCACCGCGCGGTCCGCAACGAAGTTCAAATCCTCTCTGCAGAAAAAGAAGAGGTGCTTCATGTCCTTCGCGATCGTGAGGCGCGGCTCGCGATGCTCGAGCGGCAATTGCTCGACGCGCAGACCGAACCCTCCGCAGACCAAACACAGGCGTTGATGGAGGAGATCCGGAAGTACAAGGCGGAAATACGTACCCTGTCGTCGCAGGCGGACGACATGGAAGAATCATCCCCCGTAACCGGAGAAGTGTCGACGGCGACGTTTGAGGGAATCGTGTACCATCCGGACGGAGGCATGGGCGGGCCGATTGAGTTTGTCAAGAAGATCGCCTCGAGTGACGCCCCGGTTTTGATTCTCGGGGAGAGCGGCACGGGGAAGGAACTCATCGCGCGCGCCATACACCGCCACAGCACACGGGGCGCTGAACAGTTCATTGCGGTGAATTGCGGTGCGCTCTCCGAGTCACTCCTGGAGAGTGAGCTCTTCGGACACGAAAAAGGGGCGTTTACCGGCGCGGTAAAGGAAAAAGCAGGCCGCTTCGAGCTCGCCGACGGCGGCACTATTTTTCTGGATGAGATCGGTGAAGTGTCCGAGGGATTTCAATTGAAACTCCTCCGTGTGCTGCAAGAGGGTGAATTGGAACGGGTGGGCGGAACAACGACGCTCAAAGTCAATGTCCGCGTGGTGGCCGCAACCAACAAGAACCTGAAAGAACACGTGAGGACGAAGAAGTTCCGCGATGATCTGTACTACCGTCTGAATGTTCTCTCCGTTTCGCTCCCTCCGCTCCGGGAACGCCCCGAGGACATTCCGCTGTTGGTCGCCTATTTTCTTTCACGCGAGCACAACGCACCCCGTGTGTCGCGCAACGTGATGGAAGCACTCCGGGAATACGCCTGGCCGGGAAATGTCCGCGAACTGGAAAGCACCATCCGCAGGGGAGCCCTTCTGGCACAGGCGGAACAGCGCACCCTTATGACCGTCAAGGATCTCCCGGAGGAAATGGCGGCGGCTGTTGCGGAGAAGGTTCCGGTGCATGAGCAGGTTCTCGAATCGATCCGGGAGTTGGGGTTCTCACGCAGTGCTGTGACGGACACGGCTGCGGCGCTCGGCGGCATGAACAGAGGAACCATTGCGGAATATCTGCGCGGGGAGAGTCTCAAAATGTTCGTCGACCAGCAATTTGATCTGGACCGGGCGGTGAAGCATCTCTCCCTTTCGACGGATGCAGCGGTGAACGCGCGGGTGCGCAAACGTTACGTTGAGTATCTGTCAAACATCGCCGACGGTCTGGAGACCTCTCAGCCGTGGGAAACGGCCCGCGCGGTGCTGAAATCGAAGTCGAAGAACCTGCCGCAGCGGTACCATGTCTCCCTGGAGCAGTGTGCCGAAGCGTACTACCGCGGCGTCTGGCGCCTGCCGGCGATGCCGGCCGGGAAATCCTGAGTCTTGCACCACCTGCCCTCCTTCGCTGCAGGGACGTACAGGGCGAAATGGCAGGAAGCACCCCCGTTGAGTGGAAGTGCGTGAAGTGCACATTTCCCGCACTTCGGCCCGGAATTCCCGCACTTCCCGCATATGTGCTCCTCCCCGCACGATTTGCTAACCTCAGCGTTTTCAATGAGTTCCATGTCCCCCCGGGTTGCCGGTGCGTCTGGCACACCCCGTGCACTGTACAGATCAGAACGAAAAGGCGGGAACAGGCAAGAGTATGAAACACCTATCAACTATCACATCACCAACAGCGCGGGAGATCCCCATGAAGAGGTCAACGTTGTCCCTGGTAACGGTATTCGCCCTGGTGACGCTGCTTGTCACCGGCTGCAAAAAGAACGACGGTCCGGAAGCGGACACGGCGCCGGTTGGCGTCACCAACGAAGAGCAGGCGATGACGTACTTTGCCGCGAACGATGCGTTCGTGACGAATGACGAAGTGACATTCTCCGACCAGGCGATTCAACCGTTCGACTATGGCACATTCGGCAAGGTGGATGCAAGCGTTACTCCTATTCGCTGGGGGCGTTTCATCACGAGTGTGACGCGAACGGTGACAACGACGGTACAGCCCGGTGATTCTATCTCGGTGTCGCAGATTGCGAAGACCATTGTTGGTACGCTGAAGATCCGCGCCCTGACAGGGACCGGGGACTCCACGACGATCAGCAAACCCTTCACCAATCAATCCTTGCGCAACGTGATCTTCAAGCGTGTAAGCAAAGACACGAAGAGATTCTGGCTGAACTGGGTGCCCGTGGCATCCTCGCTTGTGGAAGGCGGAACACAGGCCCCGAACAATACCGTGAATATCACGAAGCTCGTGGTGACACTCGCCAGCGGCGATACGATCACGGTCACCGATCCCGAGCAATACTATCTGCGCTATCGTTGGCTCAAGCTGTTCACGGGTGGGCGGAAAGATGTGCCGGAATTCGTCGGAGGCCAGCAGGTGAAGTTGTCGGTCACCCTCGTGAGCGCATCCGCCGACACGGACCTCGTGGCATTGCGCTTCGGGTTTGACGGCACACGTGAGAGACGCGCAAAGCTGGCGATGACCTCACAGGTCGCGAACGGCGACGGCACGTTCACTCGGGTGTTTGAAGTGTCCAAGACGACTCCGCTGTTCATGCACTTCCACACGGGTTGGTTTAACATGGGCGTCGAAGCGATGACGAAAGCCACGCTGTACGACGACCAGGCTCCGTATACCGTAAGCTGGTGGGGCATCCCGTACAGGATATTCTAGGGGTGCTTCAGGGAGCAACGGGCCTCCTCCGCATGCGCGGCGGAGGCCTCGTTGCGTTTATGGTGAAGGGGCCCCGGAGTGGAAAGCAATGCAGGATGTAGCTATATTGCGACGGTAACGGAGACAACCATGCACACCATCATCCTTCGGCATCTCCCGGCGTTCATCCTGGGATTCCTGCTCCTTGCAGGCTGTCAGAAGCCAGCGGATATTGCGTTGACACCCGAAGTGATCGATGACAATCTTGAGGTGCTTGCTGTTGCGCTCCCGGATTCCAACATCGCTGTCAGCTCCGTGGACAGCAGCGGGGTGTTGCCTGAAGATCAGGTGAACTACAACGGCTCCTTCGTCGTCCAGTCGGTGACGTGGGATGCGGGGAGCAGCGTGCTCTCCGCCGCCTACTCGCGCGTGTTCTTCGCCGACAGCATCGTTCGTGTGCTCGGCAGGAGAGTCGGGACGGGCGGAATGGACGTCGGCACACTGTCGCTGAACGGCTCCCTCATGGTGAAATGGCCGTACCGGATTTCGCTGGGACGCATCTTTGGCGTCGATACAAGCATCACGCGTGGCGTCGAATATCTGGTGGACCTCACGCAGAGCTATCAGTCGGACCACGCCTACAGCTGGACGGTGATGACACGGCTTGTTCCCGTATTCACCGTCAGTATCCAGACACCGGAGGATCTCACCGTCCTGTCCCCGCGGGGAGGGGCGGTGATTCCGCGTACGAAGGACCTTGACATCCGGTGGAATGGCGGAAAAGGAAAGATGTCTGTCATCGTGAGCCAGTACGACCCGCCCACGAGAACGGTGAAACCGATTCTGGAGTTGCGGGTCAAGGCCAACAATGGGAAAGCCGTTGTCCCGGCAAAACTGCTTTCCACCCTGCCGCAACAACGCTATTTTGTGTTGACCTTTATTTTGGCGAACAGAAAAGAAGTGACAGTCACCCAGCCCGCAACGGGCACGATCCTGGTCCAGGCAGCGGCCGTCCATAATTGCTACGTTGAGGTGCGGTGAGAACAGGCATCTGGCTCATGCTGTTGTGTGCACTGGTGATTATGCATCCGGTACCGACATCGGGTCAATCGCTGATTGATGCGCGTGCGTTAGGTCTGGGGGCCTCCTTTCCGGTCGTGAGGGATTCGCGGGAATTCTCCGCCAACCCGGCCGGCCTGGTGCATATTCGTGACTGGGACCTCAGCCTCACGACGTATATCAATCCGGGAACGGCGTTTCAGGGATTCATCTTCCACGGCATGACGCTCGGCAAGCGATTCTTTGGCGATGAGGCTCTTGCGCTCCGGTACGCCCCGGGATCGTCCATCCGCTTCGTTATCCCTCCCGTGCTGTCCCTCGGCGATGCATCCACCCCCCAATCGAACGACCGCGAAATCGCCTATGATGAACAGTTTGCCATCGCGTATGCCCACCGGTTTTTGCCCGGCCTCTCAGCAGGGATCGGTGCACGCTTAAGGCGGGAAGAAGTCACGGATACCCGTTATCAGATCGTCATTCGGGATACCCTTTCGTATCCGACGGCCACCCAATCAACGCTTGTGGATCATGCATGGCTGCTCGATGCATCGGTCATGTGGCAGCCGTTTCCTGCCTTGACCGTTTCGGCGGCCGGCAGGAATCTCGTCTGGTGGAGGACCGGGGACACCGGGAGCCCGCTTGCCGATTACGCTCTGCCGACAAAACCCGTCGTCGAAGCGGGGTTTGCCTATGCACCGGGCGCGCGCGTCCTTCTTGCCGGCACAATGGCCTCGACGGGTGCCGGCGGGGCAGGAGTGGAATGGTCGGTGCCGTTCGGACTCGCGTTGCGGGGGGGTGTGCGGTGGGATACCAGGGTCGCACCGGCGTTCGATGCTATCAACGTCGGCCTCGGATGGTCGTATGAGTTCTTTGCCATGGATGTGGGATATCTGAGATACATTGATCGTCAACGGCACAGCGGCTTCGGCACCGTATCGACGTTCGACCCTGCCCTGTTAACCGATCTCGACATACATCCGTATGCGCTCGACAGGCTTGCCTTTTCCGCCAGAGCGGTTTTCGGCAGTACGAGGCAGAGTCTCGCCCGCATAGAGGACATCACGGTCTTTGGCAGCATATATCCCGCTTCTGCGGAAATCCTTGCGTACAAGCCGGTGGGTGCCGTGCGCGTCCGCAATATCTCGGCACGGCCGATCAATGCCCGTGCAAGCCTGTATGTGGAACGGTTTATGGACGCTCCCACGGAATCCCCGTCGACATACATTGCCCCCGGTGCTGTAGCGGATATCCCGTTGATGGCGGTCTTTAATGAGCAGGTCAAGAAACTCACAGCGCTCTCCGTGCGCGAAGGTGATGTGTCTGTAAGCGCATCTCCGGCGGAAAGCTATGACGACAGGTCGCAGACACGTCTGGTGATCATGGGCCGCAACGCGTGGGATGGGGACAGCCGGACCCTCCGGTTTTTTGTGACACCGGACGATCCCGCCGTGCTCCGGTATTCACGGGATGTTTTGCTGGAACACCGCGATTCCCTGGGCAACGTTCCGGGCATGCTTGAACGCTTTGCGAAGGCGCGCGTGTTGATCAACTCTTTTGCCGGGCAGCTGTTGTACATCAATGATCCAAAGCTCACGGCCGATTACGTGCAATATCCCTCGGAAACGCTCCAACTTCGTGGGGGGGACTGTGATGATTTCACCGTCTGCTTCGCCGCGCTGCTCAGCAGTATCGGTCTTTCCACCGCATTCGTGGATGTCGTCCCGCCGGATCATCCGGACAACAGCCACATCTTCATGCTCTGTGATACGGGCGTAGAACCGCGGTACGGTGCGTCCATTGCGGACAACCCGAAGAGGTACGTGGTCCGCCGGAACGCGACGGGCATCGAAACACTCTGGCTCCCGCTGGAAACCACCGTTGCAGCGCGGGGATTTGACGAGGCATGGACAACCGGTGCTCAGGAATATTTTGACGATGTGGAAGTGGGATTGGGCCTGGTAAAGGGGTGGGTACATATTGTGGACGTGAATTGAAGGAGAACGTGATGAAACAGCTTGTGATCCTGGCGGGGGCTCTGCTCCTGTCGTCGGGGGCGCGGGGCGACGGGATAGTTGTGCAGAAGATCGCCGGTGATGTCCGGGTGCGCCAGGGAGTAACCGAAGTGTGGAATGTCGTGACGGCCGGAGACGCGCTTCGCCCGCACGACACAATCCGGACCGGCCCGGACGGGAGCGCGGTCCTCGTGGTGCATGTCGAGGCATCCGGCGCGACAAAACGCGTTGCGCTTCCTTCCCGGGTGATCGTGGACATGTCCGACATCCGTGACCTGTCCCAGGAAGAGCTGATGCTCAAGCTCGCCATGGAGAAAGTGCGGGCTTCGTCTGATGAATGGAGAAATGACGGATTGCATCTCCCCAATGCGGCCGTGGTTCATGGTGAAGATCGCGCCGCGGGTCCGCCTGCGAAGGAAAATGACAGTCAGGTCGGGCAATTGTTGCTGAACGGCGTCCGCGTACTGTTCGACAACGGCTTCTATGCGACCACCGTGCTGCGTGTGCTGGAGGTTTTCAGGATGTACCCCGCGTTCAGCGCGCACTTTGACAACCGGCTGCTGCTCGCACAGGCCATGGAACGTGCAAATCTGAAGGGGGAAGCGGTTGCGGAGTACGGTGCCATGTCCCGCCTGGAGGGACTGACGCCGCCACAATCCCGTCTTGTGGAAGCCCGTCTGGAGGCATTGCGGGCGGACCGGCACTGACCCGCATGCCCCGGGCCTCCGTCCGAAAGGGGAACCGATGAACCCACTGCAGAGAGCCGCGCGATGAATGTACGTGCACGCACGGCCACATGCATACTCCTTTTCCTGCTCACGTCACGCGCCGCGGTGATGTCTGCGCAAACCCTTCATCTCCCGTCCCGTCCGGAGGGCGCTCCGGGCGGCGATGCCTTTGCCGCCTCGGTTGCCGCACTGACCCGCGAGCAACGGGAGGAACAGGTGTTCCAGCAGATCGCGGCGGGCAACGTGCCGGCGTTTCTCAGAGAGCTGGTGTCTGTCACGAGTACCGCAACATACGGCGGCGGAGTGCACACAGCCCGCTGGTATGTCACTCCCGAGTATGTGGCAGTGGGAAGTAACGATGATTACTTCCTGATGCCGATGACGCCTCTCCTGGCCCAACGCATTGCCGATGCCGTCGGGTGCACCCTGCCGACCCGGAAAATGGTCGACGCAATCTATGCCGCCGCCGCGGTAAAAGTTGCACCGATTCCCATCCCGCCCAGTCCGGAAATGATCACCGTCCCCGTGTTCAAACAGCACAACGATACTCTCCGGAGCCAGCGGGCGCCGCTCTTGAACAGCCATCCGCTCGGTGAACTGGTCGCAGGCCATAAGAAGGATGTCATCATCTCCAATGCCATCACGATGAATCTCAAGCCGACCGTTCCCACACCGGTTGTCATTTATGGTTGGCACCAGTTAAACGGGGTCCCCATACAGCCGTTGTACAATGGACACGATCAGACATACGCCGACTACAGCCATGGCATCCGGCTGGTACAGAGCGCGCTGACCGTTGACAGCGATGCGACAACGGTCGGTGCGGTGCTGCAAGATGGGATCCGTTGGCCGCTGCTGAGCGATGAGGGGACGATACAGAATCCGCGCTACGGCGTTGCGCCTGCGGGAGTCTCCGGCCCCGGGACCGGCGAGGGGCGGCCCCAAGGACCGGAATTGTGGCAGAACTATCCCAATCCGTTTAATCCCGTGACCCGGATCCGCTTCCGGTTGAATGGGCCGGGTGCGCAGAACGTACGGCTGGCCATGTATGATCTGCTCGGACACGAGCTCGCTCTCCTGATGAGCGAGCGTAAACCGGCGGGCAACTACTCTGTGGTGTTTGACGGCTCCGCAATGGCGAGCGGGGCATACTTCTACATGATGGAAACGAGCGAAGGCGTGAGCACAAAGCGCTGCCTCCTGCTCCGCTAAGATCTCGCTCCTGTTTCTTCTGCCCCTCAGTTCGTGCTTGCCGGCTTTCCGGCGATATCCGCCCGGTTGGACAGTGTTGTCAGAACTGCCGGTTCATTTTCCCCGCCGATTGTTGTACATTCCCTGTGTCAGACCACGGCATGGGGACCCCAACTGATGACCAAACGCATCTTCACATGTGGTGTGCTCTTGTGGCTCGCAGCAATGCCTGCCTCCGGCCAACCGCGCTACGTTTCTCTGATGATACCCATGCGCGACGGGAAGAGTCTGTCTGCAGATTTGTTCAGCATCGATACGACAGTCGCCCGTCCGCTCATCGTTATTCAGACTCCGTACAACAAATTCTTCTTCCGCTACACCCTCGGGGCACCCCAGGGCGGCGGCACCGTGCTGCCGTTCGATTCCCTCCATTATAATTACCTGACCGTTGACTGGAGGGGGTTCTACGAATCCTCGTATGCCTTTGTTCCGGGGTATGATGGCGGGCTGGATGGTTACGATGTCATCGAATGGGCGGCCGGCCATGGCTGGTGCAACGGCAAGGTCGGCACATGGGGCGTCTCGGCGCTCGGCCTCATCCAGTACGAAACCATGAAGCACCGCCCGCCGCACCTTGTGTGCGCGATGCCGATGATGAAGGACTACAAGACGAAGTATACCGACTACTATGCCGGCGGGGTATACAAGAAGGAATTCACGGAATCCCTGCAGAAGCTCGGATTCTTTTCCGCGGCATCCATTCTTGCCCACCCAACGGAAGATCTGTACTGGACAGCCACCGCAGCAGCGACCGACTATCCGGAATCGGTCGCCGTTCCCGTGCTCATCGTCGGCGGCTGGTTTGATCTTTTTCCCGATGATGTGCTCCGCTCATTTGAGGATCTCCGGACTCGAAGCGACCCCTCGGTCCGCGCCGCTCATAAACTGATCGTGGGGCCCTGGCTGCACGCCAACATGGAAAATGCCGC
Organism: Ignavibacteriota bacterium; assembly: GCA_003154155.1. Lineage (GTDB taxonomy): Bacteria > Bacteroidota > Ignavibacteria > UBA10030 > UBA6906 > Fen-1255. Next base: position 18,492 of record PMCM01000168.1, read on the forward strand.
GCAGGGGGCGTTGAGTTTTCCTGCGGGCGTTGGCATTGCCAGCGCGGCGGCGCAGGAGTTCTTCGACTTCTACCTGCGCAATGTCGACAACGGGTATGCGCTCAGGCCGGCCGTCAGGTACTATCAAATGGGGGATGAACAATGGCGCGAAGCGGCCTCGTGGATCGCCGTGTCGACCCGGGAAGACACGTTGTATTTCGGCTGGGGAGGGTCAAGCGGACGGCTGGGCCCCGTGCGGATGGGGGGAGATATCATGGGGGCAGCCTTCTCGTTTGATCCGCGTATGCCCGCGCCGGCGATCGGGGGTCCCCGGTTCAATCCCTTCGACGCATCCATCCTTACCGGACCGCAGGACCAGCGATTCCTTGTTGAATCCCGGAGCGATGTGCAGACCTACACCACGACCATGCTTAGCTCACCGATGGTGATCGATGGCGCCGCGACAGTGATCCTGGCGGTCAACAGCAATAGATCGGATACCGATTTCATCGTGCGTCTCTGCGATGTGTACCCTGATGGACGATCCATACTGATGACCCAGGCCGCGCGCCGCATGCGATTCCGCAATTCATTGAGTGTCCCGGACCTTGTTCCGCCATGGACAACGGTGACCGTCCCCATCGTTCTCGGCAATCTGGCACTGACCATACCTGCCGGCCACGCGCTCCGTCTTGACATGAGTTCCTCGGCGTACCCGCAATACGATCTGAATCTGAACAACGGCGGCCCCATGTATACGGCGGGAGACACACTGGTTGCCATCAATGTGGTCGATTTCCGTTCGTATGTGCTCATCCCCACAGTCATCCCCGTTTCGGTCGCGTCGCAGCGAGCGGAGATCCCTGTCGCAGCTGAGCTCCTGCAAAATTATCCTAACCCGTGCAATCCGAGTACGAACATCGGGTTCAGGGTTCCTGGTCCGGGGGTAGGGATTGTCCGGGGTCAATCGACCAGTGTCAATTCATTGACCATGGTCAATTCACAGGCTGGAGCAGGTGTCGCCTGGGTACGGCTCGGCGTGTACGACATCCTCGGGCGCGAGGTGGCGGTGCTGGTGAATGAGAGGAAGGAACCGGG
>PMCM01000088.1 GCA_003154155.1 Ignavibacteriota bacterium
GTGCCCGTCCGGTCTGCATCGACATACTCGCGGTGTGCGTCATGGGGCGGGAATGCCGGAGGCCGCTCCATGAGTTCTGTGGCCACATCGCCTCCCGGGGTCGCGCACAGGGTGCCGACCGTGACCGGCACTGCAAAGGGGGCGTGTGTCACCGTTGCGCGGATCACCAGCTCATCCGGCTCGCGCACCACCATCCATCCGCCGCCGATCCCGGCTCTCTTGCCCGGTTGCCGGTGCAGCAGGGCGGCACATGCGGCGACGCGTTCGGCGCCCGGCTGCAGCCCGGTGCATTCCTGCACCGCAAATTGCAGCATGCGGTCCTGAATCGCCGTCGGATAGGTGAGGAGGTGGGTACACGAGAGGCGCATCTCCCCGCCGGTGCGACGTGTGATGACCTGGTCGAGGCCGGTGCGTGCAACGTGCGACATGTGCCGGTCAAGCTCGCCGAAAACTTCCGCCGTACGCATCAGCGTGTGCGCGATGCCGGGGTTGAGCTTTTCCCGGATAACCGGCAGAAGCTGGTGCCGGACAATATTCCGGCGATGGGCTTCGGAGTCGTTGGAGGCGTCATCTCTCCATTGCAGACCCCTGGCGGCCGCATACGCCTGAATTTCTTCGCGTGTGGCAAAGAGCAGGGGACGTACGATCCGTCCGTTATCACGGGTGGCAGGAATGCCCGCCAGACCGCGAACGCCGCTTCCCCGCAGCAGATTAAGCAGCACCGTTTCGGCGTTGTCGTCGGCATGGTGGCCGGTAGCGATCCGCGTGCTCCCGGTATCCACCCGGACCTGTTCCAGGAACGCGTACCGCAACGTGCGGGCCGCATCCTCAAGGCCCCGTCTCTGCCGCTGTGCCTCCTCCTTCACCGGTCCCGAACCGAGATGGACCGGGACCGCGTAAAGCGAACCCAATCTCTGTACAAACGCCGCATCTTCTTCCGCAGCGCCGGGTCTGAGACCGTGATTGAAATGCGCGATCACGATCGTTATGCCGCTCCGTTCACGCTCTTCCGCCAGCAGGTCGAGCAGCACTACGGAGTCGACCCCGCCGCTGACTGCCGTTACGAGCCGGTCCCCGGGCGCATATAACTCCCGCGCAAGAACGAATTCGCGAAAGCGGGATAATAAGGTTGTCGGACCGGTCATAAATACGTGCCGTCCCAACTATCGTGTGCTCGCAACAAGCTCGGATGATCATTGTTGGGACGGGCACTGTGCCCCATTTGTTCATGGCACATGGCATTTGTGGGGGCACGAGAAAGTAGCGGGAGAGGGATTCGAACCCCCGACACGTGGATTATGATTCCACTGCTCTGACCGACTGAGCTATCCCGCCACATTAGGCATCTGAAAATATACGGCAAAAAGGGAAAAAGAGCAAGATCGTGAAAGCGGGCCGCGTGATTGCGCTGTTGGGGCATTTGCGCGGCGCGGCACGCAACTGTCGTGAAAACATTGTACTTTTCATCCAAGGCCGCCGGCTTAGCCGCCCGGTGCTGCACAACGCGGGCCGGGTTTGCCTAAAATTCGCTTTTTCCTAAAGGAAGAGCTATGCGTGGAGCGCTTTTCACCGTCATCGTCTGGTCTCTCGGTTGGACTATGTCTTTTTCCCAGGGCTCCCTGTTGCTCGTCGGGGGAGGATCAGAAGACTACAACGACTGGTCGGATGTTCCATACCGTTGGCTTGTCACCCACGCTCCGAACGCCAGGATCCTGGTGCTTCACTATAGTGATACGACGGATTTCTTCTCCGGATATTTTCCGTGGCTCAGTCCCTGCACGGTCTCCAATCTTGCCATTACGTCCACATCTCAGGCAAACGACTCCGCCGTTTACCGGCGGATTCTTCAGAATGACGGCATTTTCCTGCGCGGGGGAGACCAGTGGCAATACGTGAGCATGTGGCGCGGCACGCTCGCAGAAGCGGCGATCAGGGAAGTGTACAACCGCGGTGGGGCCGTCGGAGGCTCAAGTGCGGGTGAAGCGATTCTGAGCGAAATCGTCTTCGATGCACGTTTAAGTTCGGTGGATCCGCGCGCGGCTCTACGTAATCCGCTGGGCTCTGGCATCACCCTATCCGACGATTTTCTACGCCTGGGATCCAACTTCATTGCGGACAGCCACTTCTACGAACGGGGGAGGCTGGGCCGTCTCCCGGCGTTCATGGCGGTCTATAAGCAGCTGAAAGGGCGCGAAATTGCCGGCGTTGGCGTCGACGCCAATACCGCCTTCGGGATCGGGCCCGACGGCGTCGGCGAGGTCATGGGGTCGGGAACAGTCACGATCCTCCGCTACGCTCCGGGCACGCAAACGGTTCTGGCGACGGGTCAGCCCCTCTCAATGTCACCTCTCACATTCGACCAGCTCACGACAGGCAGCAAGGTCTCACTGGCCACCGGGGTGATTCAGAAGCCTGTGGATGCCTTCCCCTATGCACCGACAGCCTTCGGATCGAAAACTTCACTGGTGGTTCTTGACGGCAGCAACAGTCCCACAGACTGGTCCTCACCGAACGGAAGCCTCAAGAAATTGCAGAACGCACTGACGTTGCCGGGAGACACCGTCGCCATCATTGCTTCCGGTACGAACGCGACCTCGGCAAATGCCGTCGGCGGAACACTCACATCGTGGGGTGTTCCGTCGCGCAACCTGTGGCTCAGCGCATCGACGAAGAACGATCCTCTCTTCGCGGCGTCGCTGGGGGGATGCCGGGGATATGTATTTGCCGGCAATTCTCCGGATAGTCTGGCGGGGTTTCTTGATCCGGCCACACTTGCCGGTGCGGCGTTCCTTGCCGGCGTGACATCACGGGTGCCGGTGGTCTTTCTATCGGATGATGTGATCCTCGCCGGGGAGCAGGGTGTCAGCCAGTTATACCGGAACATCTACGGTGCATATTACGGTTATCTTGTGGCCGTGAAGGGGCTTGGCGTGTTGCAGGGGTTCCAGTGCATCCCGCGCCTGTTCGAAAACTCCGACTATGTTGACAATCGGGCCAGCGCCCTTTTCTGGTCCATGTCACGATCGCACCTCCCAGTCGGTGTTCTTCTGGACACCTATGCACAGATCACGGTGATCGGTACGCAGATAAACTCCTTTGGTACGACACCAACGTTGATTGTCGACGCTCGCGCGGCAGAATGGGGGAGTCTTCCGACGTTCCGGGATCCAGGAAAATCGAATCCGCGGCAAAACGGAGGGATGACCAACGCAGTGCTTCATGTGAAGCGGGATGGTGAGGTGACAGAGCTGGGGACACCCTCCACCGGCGTGAAGGGACAGAAAGCCGGGCTGCAGCTCCCACAGGGGACGTTGCTGGAGCAGAACTATCCGAATCCGTTCAATCCGGCTACGAGGATACGGTACAGCATNNGGGGGAGACGAATTCAGAATTCAGATATCAGAATTCAGATATCAGAATTCCAGGCTCTGCCTGGGTACGCCTCAGCGTTTACGATGTGCTCGGCCGGGAGGTCGCGGTGCTCGTGAATGAAAGGAAGGAGCCGGGTTCATACGAAGTCGTTTTCAATGGCGCCGGCCTCGCGAGCGGAGTCTATTTCTCTCGTCTGAAGGCAGGAGACTATGTCCTGACCCGCACGCTCGCGCTCATCCGATAGCATGGAAACGGCTGGTGCCAGATTCTTCGTGTGCCGCGTTCGCGATGCGAGCCATCAACGGCGACCGACGTTGTATCTGACCGGCTCATTGGATACCTTCCAGCATGGCTTCTTCCTCCACACCCCTCATTCAGGCGGCATTCGCCTATTGCGACACCATGGCCCGGGAGCACTACGAGAATTTTCCGGTCGCGTCGCTGCTGCTCCCCCGAAGCAAACGGTTGTATGTCGCGGCCATTTATGCTTTTGCGCGCACAGCGGATGATTTTGCCGACGAAGGGGATGCCGCGCCGGAAGAGCGTCTTGAGCGTCTGGATGGATGGGGCCGGAAACTTGCCGGGGCCGCCGCCGGACAGGCCGACGATCATGTGTTCATCGCGCTTGCCGAAACCATGGCACGCACGGGGCTGCCGGCTTCTCTCCTGGAAGATCTTTTGCAGGCGTTCCGGATGGATGTCACCGTCCGGCGGTACGCGACCTATGCCGATCTGCTGCAGTATTGCCGGTATTCCGCCAATCCGGTCGGGCGCATCGTCCTTCACCTCTTTGATGAGGCAAAACCGCAAAATCTGGAGTATTCTGACCGTATTTGCACCGGATTGCAGCTGGCGAATTTCTGGCAGGATGTGCGTGTTGATTGGATGAAGGGCAGACTCTACCTTCCGCTTGAGGATCTCGCCCATTTTGGGTATACTGAGGAACAGGCAGCGAAGAAAATGTACAACGACCAGTTCAGGTCCCTGATGACGTTCGAGGTACAGCGGGCCAAAGAGCTGTTGATCGGCGGCATGCCGCTGCCCGGCAATGTCGGTTTCCGTCTGCAGTGTGAGCTGGCGCTGACTATCCGTGGCGGTCTGGGAATTCTCCGGCGCATTGGAGCCATTGGTTACGACGTGCTGCATCACCGGCCGTCATTGCGTACTCGGGACAAGGGGCGGATTGTCCTGGAAGCACTAATGCATCGGGCTCCATGAGCGCAACAGCCACAGCCATCACACGAAGCAGCAACACGAGCTTCTACTACTCGTTCTCGCTGCTGCCGAAGCAGAAGCGGGAGGCGATCCATACCGTTTACGCCTTCTGCCGCTACACGGATGATATCGTGGATGAAGAGCGGCCCGATCGGCGCAAGGGAGTGCTGCTCCGGAAATGGCGGATGGAACTGGGTCGCGCCATGCGCGGCGAGTCGACCTACCCCCTGTTGAACCAGCTGAGCGCCACCGCCCACCGGTTCAATATCCCTGTGGAACATTTTTATGAGCTTATCCACGGCATGGAGATCGATCTCGTCAAGAACCGGTACCGGACATTTGACGAGCTTCGCGAGTACTGTTACCTGGTCGCTTCCTCCGTCGGTTTGATGTGCCGCAAGATTTTCGGGTATCGCAACGAATCCACACGCGACTATGCCATCAACCTCGGCATTGCGCTCCAGCTGACGAACATCCTGCGCGACGTCGCCGATGATGCCCGGCGGGGCCGGATCTACATCCCGCTGGAAGACCTGGACCGCTTCGGCGTAACGGAGGAGGATCTCCTTCAGCTGCGGTACACCCCGCAATTCGTTGCCCTGATGCGCTTCGAGTGCGAGCGGGCGAGCTACTACTTCGACGTTGCGCGGAATGCGCTGAAGGACGAAGACAAGCGCTTCTTCTTCGCCGCCCGCATCATGTGGTCCATCTACGCCCACACGTTGAACCGGATCAGCGCATCCGACTATAACGTGTTCGAGCGGCGCATCTCGATTCCCAAGTTGCTCAAGCTCCTCATCGCCTTCCGTTACTGGCTGAGCCACGAACTCAAGTACTCCTGGCTGAAACGCGGTACGCTGTGGGATCATCAGGTTGCCCCCCGGCCATAGTCGTTGGCGGCGGACTCAGCGGGCTTTCTGCGGCCGTTGACCTTGCCGCTGCCGGCGCACCCGTTCTGCTGCTCGAACAGAAACCCGCACCCGGCGGGAGGGCCCGCTCCTTTGTGGATGCCGCCACCGGCGATGAGGTGGACAACGGTCAGCACCTGCTGATTGCCGGCTACACACACACCCTTGCCTTTCTCGACCGTATCGGTACGCGCCACCTCGTGCACATCCAGCCCCGTCCGGTGCTGCCGTTTCATCATCCCGTCCGCGGGTTTGTCGACCTCCGCCTGCCCGCACTGCCTTCACCTGTGCACATGCTCTGGGGTGTCCTGCGCACGCCGTTGCTCTCCGTGCCGGACCGTCTTGCGCTCCTTCGGGGAGGCGCTGCGCTACGGCTGGAACGTGCGGAGAGCGCAGACGGCATGACCATCGCGGGCTGGCTTGATGAGCATGGCCAGCCTGAGGAAGTGCGCCGTTGCTTCTGGGAGCCGCTTGCCGTGGCGATCATGAATGAGCGGATCGACCGGGCTCCGGCGCGGCTCTTTCTGGACGCTTTGCGGCAGGCATTTCTCCGGCACAGCAGCGATGCAGCGCTGGTTTTCCCCCGTGCGGGCTTGAGCCGTCTGTTTGCAGATCCCGCCTGCGCCTTTGTTGCGAAACAGGGGGGGGAGATCCGCTGCAATGCTGACGTCGTGCGCATCCTGATCGCCGGTGACGGTGCGATGGAAGTGGTGCTGAAAAGCGGCGAAACCTTGCGCACCCCTGTGCTCGTGCTTGCGGTGCCCCCCGACCGGGCGGCTGCCCTCCTCCGGGGGATAGCTGAGATACCGGACGGGTCCACCCCTTCCCCCATCGTCAGCATGCATCTCTGGATGAATCCCGAATTCATGAAGCAGGAGGTTCTGGGTCTGATCGGGAAGCGCATCCACTGGGTGTTCCGCAGAGACCGTCACCTGTCTGTGGTCATCAGTGCAGCGTATGATTATGTCAACCTGGGCAACGATGAGCTGGTCACTATCGCCCTCGAAGATCTCCGGCAGGTGTTCGGCGCCCGTGTACCCGCCCCGTCACACTCCGTCGTGATACGGGAGAAAAAGGCTACTTTTCTTCCCCGGGACAGCTCTCAATCCCGGCCCGGACCCCGGACAGGCGTCGATAATCTCTTTCTGGCAGGGGACTGGACGAATACAGGTCTTCCGGCAACGATCGAGGGGGCGATCCTGAGCGGTCAGGCGGCTGCAGCCCTTGCCCTCCGTTCATTGCAATTGAAAATGTAATTGGCCATATTCCACTGACGGATAAGGATACGAGACCACATGACTCTTCTGAAAGACAAGCTTGTTCTGCTCGTCGACGACGAGCCGTCGATCCTGCTCACGACCAAGGCCGGACTTGCCGACCGGGGGTTTACCGTGAAGACCGTAGGGGGTGCAGAAGATGCCATAAAGGCGATTCAGAGCCTCAAACCCAGTATTGTCGTGTCCGATCTCATCATGCCCGGCACCAACGGGTTTGAACTGTTCGAAGAAGTAAAGAAAGAACAAGAGTTTAAGAAACTGCCCTTCGTGTTTCTGACTTCGGTTGACGACTACTACGCCAAGAAGTTCGGCAAAGAGATCGGCGGAGCGGCGTACGTCACCAAGCCGGTGGACATTGATGAACTGGAACGGATCATCAAGGACAAGATCGGCGAGTAGTTACACCTCTGCGTGAAGTTCCGTCGTCCGGCACACCTTCCCCCGCGATTTCCGACACAATTCCGGTGCCGTGTATGCCCCCTGCCAAACGTCTTGCCTTCATCGATCTGCTGCGCGGATGGGCTGTGATCGTGATGATCGAGACGCATGTGGTCAACGCCACCTTACTTCCGGAGATCCGGGAAAGCGGCCCGTTCGAACTGTTGAATTTCATCAACGGCCTTGTCGCCCCCGCCTTTCTGTTCGCCTCGGGTCTGGCCTATGCAGTCACGACGCGCCGGAAAGCCGGGGCGTACCTGTCGTTCGGGTTCCCGCTCTTTCAACAGCTCGGGCGCCTCCTGCTCGTGCTTCTGATCGGGTACGGGCTTCACCTGCCGCGCTTCCAGATACACAAGCTCCTGTACGAAGTGGAACCCGGCGAATGGCTCGTGTTCTTCCAGGCAGACGTGCTGCACTGCATCGCGATCACGCTCCTGCTGCTGCAGATCCTGCTGTTGGTGTTGCGCACCGAACGCCGGCTCTACCGCGCCGCCGCGGTGATCGCGGCCTGCGTGCTGTTCGCCACCCCGGTTGTGTGGGGATACGATTTCCTCAACGTGTTTCCGGCGCCGATCGCGGCGTTCATGAACGGCTTGCACTACTCGTTGTTCCCGCTCTTCCCGTGGTCGGTCTTCATCTTCGCCGGGGCGATCGCCGGCCATCTCTTCGCGGAGGGGCGCGCCGCGGCGGGAGAAGCAGGTGCGGCGGAGTTTGCCGCGCTCTCCGTCCGGCGATTCGCACTGACCGGGATCATGTTGATCATCATCTCCATTCCGCTCATGGCGCTCGCCTGGGTCTATCCGACGTACAACTACTGGCGGTTCAGTCCGAGCTTCGTGCTGGTGCGGATGGGGATCGTGTTCCTCCTCTGCGCTCTCTGTTACCTGTATGAACAGCGGAAGGGTGTGTCGGCCTCGTCACCCATCACGCTGATGGGGAAGGAATCGTTGGTGGTCTATTCCGCCCACCTGCTGTTGATCTACGGAAAATTCCTGGGGTTTAACTTCAGAACACGGGTGAACCACTCCTTCGGGTATCCGGAAGCGCTCCTCTGGAGCGTTATTCTGCTTCTCCTTATGTTTGTTCTGGCTTCGGGCTGGGACCGGATCAAACAGCGGGGGGAAACCTGGCGGCGGACGGGACAGCTGGTGACGCTGGCGATGTTCGTGCTGGTCTTCTTCTACGGGCCGAAAGGCTAGGGGCTCAGACACCAGGTGCTTGTCTCCGGCAAGGTGCCTTCCGGCCCCGAAGACAAGCCGCACATGTTCGGCGCTTTGCGTGTCCGGAAGGGAATCCAGGCAACAATTCACTCGAGGATTGCACATGAAGAAAGCGGTCGGTGTTTTGCTCGGAGGAGTTCTCATGATGACGGCGGCATACGGACAGACGGCGGCACTCCGTCGTTCGCTGGACGGGGAATGGTCGTTCATGGTCGACTCGCTGAAGACCGGCATACGGCAGCAGTGGTATGCGTCCGGGTGTGATCGCTCCGCCTGGGAGAAGGTGGTGATCCCGAAGTTCTGGGAGGAGTACCCCGGCATGGCGTTGTACGACGGGTGGGGATGGTTTGCCAGAGATATCATCCTTGACCGCACCGATATTCCCCTGAGCCTCTATTTCGCCGGCGTGGACGATGAAGCGGTCGTGTGGGTGAACGGCGTGAACCTCGGCGAGCATACGGGATACAGCGACCCCTTTGCAATCGACATCACACAGGCGATCAGGAAAGGGAGCAACACCGTCGTCGTGCTCGTTAAAGACAACGGCGGCGGAGGGGGCATCTACCGGCCCGTCACGCTGATCGACAGCAAGAGTCTTCCGCTGCTGCTCAGAAGTCCGTACGCAGATCTCAACGCGCGTCCGAGCGCCGACTGGGTGCGCGACGGAGCGATCTACTCGGTGTACCTGCGTTCCTTCTCCCCCGAAGGGACGTTCGGCGGACTGGAGAAACGGATCCCGGAGCTTCAGCATCTGGGCGTCACAACGATCTGGCTGATGCCGATCCATCCGGTCGGGCTCAAAAATCGCAAGGGGAGTCTGGGCAGTCCGTATGCCGTGCGGGACTATTACGGCATCAATCCGGAGTTCGGCACGCTGGACGATTTCCGGCATCTGCTCTCGGCGGTCCATGCCGGCGGGATGAAACTCATCATCGATCTCGTCGCAAACCACACGTCATGGGACAGCAGGTTGATCCAGGAACACCCCGCATGGTTCACGAAAGACGCCGCCGGCACCATTGTGTCGCCGAATGCCGACTGGACGGACGTTGCGGATCTGGACTACAGCAACGCCGGACTCCGGCGCTACATGATCGATATGATGCGGTACTGGGTGCGGGACATCGGGATTGACGGGTTCCGCTGCGACGTGGCGGAAATGGTGCCGACCGATTTCTGGAATGAAGCCCGCGCCGCGCTTGACTCGGTGAAGTCGGTGATGATGCTGGCCGAAGGAGCGTTGCCCGAGGAGCACGTGAAGGCGTTTGATCTCACCTATTCCTGGAATGTGTACGATGCGTTTGCGCCCATGCTCTCCGGTCAGCGCCCGGTTGCGCTGCTGGATCAGATCCTGGGCACCGAAGCGCTGCAATTCCCCAAGAACTCCCTGCGGCTGCGGTTTACGACGAACCACGACAAAAACGCTTATGACGCGCCGGCGGTACAGAAATTCGGACCTGCCGGATTGAAGCTGGCGACGGTGCTGGTGAACACGCTGCCCGGCGTGCCGTTGCTGTACAACGGCGAAGAGGTGGCCAATGACACCAGGCTGAGTCTATTTGAAAAGGTGAGTGTGAACTGGATGCGCCCGCGGGAGATCGGGGAGATGTACAAGAAGCTCTTCGCGTTGCGGCGGACCAACGCGGCGCTCAGCCGGGGGAATTTCGTGCGTGTGCAGACCGATCAGGAAAAGAGCGTGTATGCCTTCATGCGTATCGCGGGAGAGCAGCGGGTGGTCGTCGTGCTGAATTTCTCCGATGCGCCCCTCCACCTCACATTGCAGATGCCGCCGGCGGAGGGAGCGTCTGCAGGGGCCACGCTGAACTACCATGAGCTGTTCACGGGTCTTGCCTGGACCATTCCCGCAGCGGGGCGGGAGGTTGTGCTGACGTTGGAGGGAAGAGGATTTCGCGTGTTTGAAAGATGAATTCTGAATTCGGAATTCAGAGTTCAGAATGGGGGATCTTTACCGCGGGGCGGTTTTGCCCGGACCTGCCATCCGTTTGCGCAGGGATGCGTTACGGCCGGGCTCGCAGTGCAGCACGACCCGGAGCGCTCCGCCATCCTGTGCGGCCGTGAGGATGCTCATGAGGAGGGCGAACTCTTTCGCGGAGCGGGGGAGCATTTCATCTGCATGTGTGATGACCGCGACCGCGCGTTCGGCATGGAGCCAGCCGAGATCATTGATGCAGTCCTCGAACGCATCCCAGTTGTCGCCGAAGTGTCCCGGGAACTGAAGTGCCGCGGCCCATTCGCGGAGCGTATGGGCTTTGGTATCGCAGCGGCTTCCGCGCACGATCCGCGCCACCGTTCCGGCCGGTGCGGTCGGAACAACATCGTCCACGTCGCTTTCCTTGCATGTCACCACGCGCATGCCGTTGCCGGCCTCATTGACGAATTCGTTCCACGCTATCCTGTCTGCCACGTTACGGCCCCCGGGGGATGAGGACGAAAGTGCGGTAATGGTCACCGGTATACCATCCTTTGCCGGTGTCGTAGTCGATGACGACGCGTTCCGGACCGCGGTTATGTCCGCGGACTTTCGGATTCACATCAAATTCGTGGTAGTTCCCTTCCCGCGGAAGGTTTTTTTCCCGGTTCTGCCAGGTTCGTCCGCCCACATAGCCTGCGGGTGGGGCGTGGTGCGCCAGGGCAAATGTGTATACGTCGATGGCGTTTTGCGGGATCTCACCAGCCGGCCTGTGGTGCCGCTGGGCGGCGGAGACCGTAGAGAACAGGGCGAGCGCCGCAAACACCATGACGATCGGGGAGTAACGGGCACGAAGCATATGGCAATATACGACGGAAGAGGTTCCGTGTCAATCTTCTCATGATATTGCCCGCCTCATCCCTACCTTGCTTTCCCCCCTCAATTGGTGTAAATTTCATGCTCCGGCGTTTCTTTCCGGTTCCACAGACACTCTGAGGATCATGGACGTTCTCCAGATTCTGCTTAGTATCATCGGTGTGCTTGCGCTGGTCGGGCTGAACGGGTTCTTTGTCGCAGCGGAATTTGCGATCGTCAAGGTGCGGTCGACCCAGATCGAGTCGCTGGCGAAAACCGGCGCCCGGCACGCCCGGCTTGCCCAGCATGTCATTACCCATCTCGATTCGTATCTCTCGGCCTGCCAGCTGGGCGTGACGATGACAAGCCTGGGTCTCGGCTGGATCGGCGAGCCGTTTGTTGCGGACATCCTGGTTCCCCTGGCCGGCCTGATGGGAATCCGGGAATCCGCGGTCATTCATACGATCGCCTTCGTCCTCGCTTTCACGATCATCACCTATCTGCACATCGTCCTCGGCGAGCAATCGCCAAAGTGGCTTGCCATCCAGTACGCGCGGTCCACAACGCTCGCCATCGCGCGTCCGCTGGATCTGTTCTTCCGTCTCTTCCGCCCGTTCATCTGGCTGTTGAACGCCAGCGCAAATGCGTTTTTGCGGCTTATCGGCGTCCACCCGGTTGCCGACCAGGAAATGGCGCAATCGGAGGAGGAGCTCCGGCTCATGCTGAGCAAGGGGAAGGCCATCACGAGCACGGGCAAGAGCATATCGCTGCGTGCCCTTGAGCTGCGCAACAAGACCGTGAGGCAGGTCATGGTTCCCCGCACGAACGTCGTCGTGCTCGACACCACCAAATCGCTCGAAAAGAACCTGGCGACGGCCCTGGACAATCAGTTCACCCGGTATCCCCTGTGCGACCGCAATCTGGACAATGTCGTGGGCATGGTGCATCTCAAGGATCTCTACCGGCTCAAGGGGGAGGCCGGCCCGGGCACGCGCCTCTTGGAGATCAAACGGGAGATGCTGTTTGTTCCCGAAACGATGTCGCTGGAACGGATCCTCAACACGTTTTTGGCGAAGCGGGTGTTGATGGCCATCGCGGTGGACGAATACGGCGGCACCGCCGGGCTGGTCACGCTCGAAAACGTGCTGGAAGAGCTGGTGGGGGAGATCCGGGACGAGTTCGACGTGGAGCATGTGCACGTGCAGAAGATCAGCGACACCGAGTATACTGTGGACGGGACCATGCCGCTGATCGATTTCACGCGCCAGTTTTCGATTGTCCCGGAATCCAGCGACGTGGTCACGGTGAGCGGGTACATCATTCAGCTGCTGGGGAGGGTGCCGGAGCGGCGGGCGGCGCTCCGACTGGGCGGCTGGCAGGCGATCGTCGAGGCCGTTGACGGCATCAAGGTCAAGAGTGTGCGATTGCGAAAGATCAGTGGCGAACCCACCGTCGAAGAGGAGCGCGTATGAGGATAGGACGAAGGGCGTGGGCCCTGGGTGCGGCGGGCGTGCTGGTTGCCTCCGTCGCCTGCGGGCAATATGAGGCGCCGCAGGAGTATTCCGCGCAGGAGGCGCGCTACTTTTCCGCCGGGGCGATGGTGCGCGACTTTGCGCCCCGCGCCGGGTATACCGGAGGCGACTCGCTGGGCATCAATTTCAATGCATGGATGCCGGTGATCGGCTACCACCAGGGATCCGTGGATGTGCTCTTCGGGTACACCCGGTACACCCTGAAGGGTGCGACCCGCGCCGCGCTCTTCTTCAGCACCTCGCTTACCAATGACCTGCCGCTGGTGCGGGGGAGACCCGTATCGCTGGCCCTGCCGCTTCTGCTGGCGGTAGACTACACCAAGGCGGAATCCCAGGGCACCGACCGGGATCACTTCAATATTGCCAGCCTCGGCCTGGGCCTCGGACTGAAGTTCCGCTCCTTCACACCGGGCACAGAAATTTCCGCTTCCATGGCCGGCATCTATCACTACAGTTTTGAGGGCTTCAGCACCGGCAACGGTTCCTCCGCCGCGATTGTCGGCGACGCCTCCGTGTTGTTGCGCACCGTCCATATCGTCGACGGCATCGTGTTCGGCTACCGGTTCCGCCACCAGATCTGGAGCTTCGGTGACGGCCGCTGGAACTACCAGGTCACGACGCACGGTCCCTATATCGGGGTCATGCTGTGATCAAGACCATCCGCGCGAAAATCGTCTGGACCTTCGCCGTGCTGGTGGTGCTCAACCTGACGAGCAGCTACTGGGCGATCTACAATTTCTACGGGATCGCCACCGCCGTCAGCACCATCATCCGGGAGAACTACCAGAGCGTCCTTGCCGCGGAGAACATGATGAAGTCGCTGGAGCGGCAGGACAACGCGCTGCTCGTGGCAAGCGAAGGCGAGATGCCTGCGACCGATGAAAGCCTGACGGAGAATCAGGACCTGTTCCGGAAGTGGACCGAGAACCGTGACCTCTTTTATTACTGGTATGATCAGGCCGTGCGGTCCGTCTCCCTGCCCAACCAGGAGCCGTTGCGCGATTCGATTCAGGCGTCGTACCGCCAGTACATGTCGCTCGGCGATTCCATGGGTGCGCGGATCAAGCAGGGGGCGTTCGAAGGGGCGAAAGACTACTATTACCAGCGCGTACGCCCGGTGTCCAACGAGCTGCGCAACCTCTGCTTCCGCCTGAACGAGATCAACCAGGTGGGGCTGTACAACGCCATCCCCCAGACACATTCGCTGGCCAATCAGACCGCCTTCGGGTCGCTGATCGCGTCCATCGTGAGCCTGATCCTCAGCATTATCGCCACCGCCTGGCTGATCCGGTCGTTCATCACCCCCGCCGAGCAGCTGACCGACCGCGTCAAACAGATCGGCGCGGGGAAGGTGGACCTCAAGATCGATGTGCTGTCCGACGACGAGATCGGGCAGCTCAGCCGCGAATTCAACAAAATGACCGAGCGGCTCCGCCAGTACGACGAAATGAACATCGATAAGATTCTTTCGGAGAAGAACAAATCCGAAGTGATTGTCGACAGCATTGCCGACGGTCTGATCATGACCGACGCTTCGCTGCTGGTGATCCATGTGAACAAGGTGGTCGCCGACCTCTTCGGCCTGGACGAAGTGGAGTCGATCGGCAAACCGTTGAGCGAGGTGGTGCCGGACGCGCGGCTGCTGGGGCTGATCACCGCTGCTGCCACGGCCCGCCGCCCGCAGCAGGAACAGGCGGTGTCGTTTCTGCAGTTCGAGCGCCACGGCGGAACGCTGTATTTCCGCCCCAAGCTCACCACGCTCCGTGACCGGGACGGTCATCTGAACGGCGTGCTGACCCTGCTGCAGGATATCACCCAGTTCAAAGAGCTGGACCGGATGAAGTCGGAGTTCATCGCGACGGTATCGCACGAATTCCGCACGCCGGTGACCTCGATCAATATGAGCGTGGATATTCTCAACCAGGAGATCCTGGGCCCCCTCACCGAGCGGCAGAAGGAGCTGGTCACATCCGCCAAAGAGGACTGTTACCGGCTCACGAAGCTCGCGCGCGAGCTCCTCCAGCTCGCCAAGATCGAATCGGGCAGGATCCAGCTGCACGAGGAAGAACTGCACCTCGGTGAAGTCGTCGCGTCGTCGGTCCGTTCGCTGCTCCTGCAATTCCAGGAGAAGAACGTTCGACTGGTTGTGGATGTGCCGCAGGATCTCCCCCCGTTGCGGGCCGATGAACAGCAGATCTCCTGGGTGATCACCAACCTGGTGACCAACGCGCTCAAGTACACGCCGAGCGGCGGGACCGTCACCGTCAGCGGCCTGCGGCACGACGACGGGCTCTGTCTGGAAGTGCGCGACACGGGCGTGGGGATCCCGCGGGAGTTTCTGGGAAAAGTCTTCGACAAGTTCGTGCAGGTGAAGCAGACGTCCGACACGACGCCCGGCAGCGTTGGACTCGGGCTCGCGATCGCCAAGGAAATCGTGGAGATGTATGGCGGGCATATCTGGGTGGAGAGCGAGGTCGACAAGGGGAGCACGTTCGCCTTTGTGCTGCCTGTCCGTACCGCTGCGGCCATGAACGTTCCCTCGGGAGGGGCCGCGTGAAAGCCTCCGTGCTGCTCGTCGACGACGAGCCGAATATCCAGAAAACCGTGCGCATCGCCCTGGAAGCCGACGGGTTCAGCGTCACGGCGTTTCTCAATCCGCTCCAGGCACTCGAGGCGATCAAAGAGGAGCGGTTCGACATCGGCCTGTTCGATCTGAAGATGCAGCCCATCGACGGGATTGCGTTGTTGCGCGAGGCGCGCCAGCTCGCGCCCGAAATGACCATCGTGCTGATGACGGCACACGGCAGCATCGATTCGGCTGTCGAGGCGATGAAACTGGGAGCGTTCGACTATCTGCAGAAACCGTTTGAGCTCACGGAACTGCAGCGGTTTGTGGAAAAAGTGTACGACCATCACCGCCTGAAGACCGAAGTGCGGCGTCTGAAGGAAGAGCTGCGCCGGACGCGCGACACGGGGATGCTGGTGACGCGGAGCGACAAGATGCGGAGCATCATCGACCTGGCGATGCAGGTGGCGGGGTCGGGCATCTCCGTGCTCATCGAGGGGGAGAGCGGCACCGGCAAAGAGCTCCTGGCCCATCTGATCCACGAGCACAGCGCGCGCGCAACGAACCCTTTCGTCACCGTCAACTGCACCGCGCTGGCGCAGACCCTGCTGGAGAGCGAGCTGTTCGGCCATGTCAAGGGGTCGTTCACCGGGGCGGTCAAGGACCGGCAGGGGCGTTTTGCGGCGGCCGACGGCGGCACGGTGTTCCTGGACGAGATCGGGGAGATTCCCACGCCGACGCAGGTCAAGCTGTTGCGGTTTCTGCAGAACCGGGAATTCGAGCGGGTGGGCGAAACGATGACGACGAAGGTGGATGTCCGGGTGATTGCGGCCACGAACCGTGATTTGCAGGCGGCGGTGAGTGCGGGTGCGTTCAGGGAGGATCTCTACTACCGTTTGAACGCGGTGAAGCTCAAGTTGCCGCCGTTGCGCGAGCGGCAGGAGGACATTCCGTTGCTGGCGCAGCACTTTCTGACAAAATTCGGCAGCACCTCGGAAATCGCCCCCAACGTGCTGGCTGCGCTCCAGGCATATCCGTGGAAGGGGAATGTGCGGGAGTTGGAAAACGTGATGGAGCGTGCCGTGATCCTGGCGCGGGGGGAGACGCTGCAGCTCTTTCATTTGCCCGAAGAATTCCAGGACCTCATGACGCCCCCCGGGCGCGTCATGTCGCTGGAGGACATGGAGCAGCAGCACATTATCAAGGTGCTGCGGGTGGCGAAGGATCTGGATGAGGCGGCTTCGATCCTCGGCATCGATCCGGCGACGTTGTGGCGGAAGCGGAAGAAATACGGGCTCTAGGCTGCCGGATGGCGGGGGGGGGAGGTGCCAACCGACCGCGCCGGATTGCAAAATGCAATCGCGGAAAGGTCCATGCAGGACAACGGGTTAGTGAACAAGTCGCCTTGAGGGGGGTGCTGGTCGTGCATTATGCATGAAACGGAATGACGGTAACGTTTGTGTGGACGGTGAGATCATTGCCGCAAATCCTTTGAGGTTCAGAGGTTAGCATTCGTTGTGCCGTGCACTTTATCGTGGCATCTTCTTTGCAGCCGCCCCATGCAGAACTATTCCAATTCCCATTTCTCAAGTCTTTGGGAGGAGCCATGTCGGTCAAGACCACAACACTCCAGAGCGGCAAAATCGGTGTTATCGAGGTCAAGGGTTCGCTTGTGGGCGGGGAGGAGACGGATGAACTCCGCAGTGCAGTCGCCGATTTCGTCGAGCAAGGTACCAAGAAGCTCATCATCGATCTTGGGAAGGTGACGTACCTGAACAGCACGGCGATCGGCGTGCTGGTCTCGGCGCACACCACCTTTTCGAAGAACAAGGGGCACGTGAAGTTGTGTGAGATCAACAAGAACATCAGCAACATCTTTGTCATCACGAAACTCACTCTGGTCTTTGACGTGGCGGAGACCCGCGACGACGCCGTGAAGGCGTTTAGCGCAGAGTAAGAGCAGAAGAACAACCCACGCAGGAACCACTACCACACAAGGAGTGCAGCAATGAAGCAGTCTATTTTTCTCTCCACCGTCATCGTTGTCACGGCGGTTGTGGCCATCGTGATCTACATGTTCGTCCTTGGTAATCCGGCGAACTTCAGGAACGGTGAAGTCCGCACGGTCCCCGACAATCTTCTTGGCACAGTATACACAGGCGGCATCATTGTGCCGATCCTGATCGGTCTCACGCTGATGAACCTGACTCTCGTCTTTGAACGCACGTTCTCCCTGCGCAAGGCCAACGGCAAGCGCTCGATCACGGCATTTTTGAAGGGCATCCAGGGCCATTTGATGAACGGCCGGATTGACGAGGCCATCAAGGAGTGCGACGCGCAACGCGGGTCGGCGGCGAACATCATTCGCACCGGCCTGGAGCGGTACAAGGTGGTACAGTCGGAGAAGGGTCTCGACTCCAACAAGAAGATGTCCGAGACGCAGCGCGCGATCGAAGAGGCCACGAGCCTTGAGACCCCGTTGCTCGAACGCAACCTGATCGCCCTGTCGACGATCGCCTCGATCGCGACCATGTTCGGTCTGCTCGGGACGGTTATCGGGATGATCCGTGCATTCACCGCGTTGGCGAAAGCCGGCGGCGCGCCGGATGCCATCCAGCTGTCGATCGGTATCTCCGAAGCTCTGATCAACACCGCACTCGGGCTCCTTGCGGCCATCATCGGGATCGTGGCGTACAACTTCTTCGTCACGAAGGTCGACAACTTCACGTACATGATTGACGAAGCCAGCTACAACGTCGTGCAGATTCTGAACACCCGCACGAACGACTAAGCGCGGAGACGCACCGCTATGCCGAAATTCAAACCGCACAGAGCAGGCGTCCGTATCGACATGACGCCGCTGGTGGACGTGGCATTCCTGCTGCTGACCTTTTTCATGATGACGACGCAGTTCAAGCCGGGCGAAGAGGTGACGATTGTGCTCCCCTCGTCGCACTCGGACTTCAAGCTGCCGGAGTCGGACGTGATCACGATCATCATTGCAAAGGAAGCCACGACCGTCGGCAATGACACGACCCATATCTGGATGGGCCTCGACTCACAGATCCTGCGGCAGCGACTCTTCACGGGATACAAGAACATCGATGTGATGGTCGAAGGAAAGACCGAACCGGTGAGGTTCAAGGACACGTACTACCTGGAACTGAGTTATCCCGTGCCGAAGGGTCAGCTGGCGAACTATCTTGTGCAGGCCCGTACGGCGAATCCGAAACTGCGCACCGTGATCAAAGGTGATCGCGAAGCGGAGTTCGGGATTGCCGAGGATGTCATGGACATCCTGCAGAAAACACAAATCACACGATTCAGCCTGGTGACGGATCTCGCCGCACCAGTGCACGAATAGGAGGCGGACCATGGCAGGTGGAGATGTCGCTGCCCCAAGAGACAAAAAGGGTGGCAAGAAAAAGAAGAAAGGCCGCCGCCTCGGCATCCGCATCGATATGACGCCGCTGGTGGATGTGGCTTTTCTGTTGCTGACGTTCTTCATGTTCACAACGAGCATGTCGCGTCCGCAGACGATGGAAATCAACCTTCCCCCCGATGCATCCGTGAAGGTGGAAATCGCCGAGTCGAATTTGCTCACGCTCCGCATCAACGACAAGGGAACGATGTTCTGGAATACCGGCATCGAGTCCCCGAAAAAGCTCGAGCAGGCGGATCTGCGCAAGTTTCTGAAGGAAAAAGCGCTGGCGAATCCCAAGTTGACGGTGCTGGTCAAGGTCGACCGGCAGGGGAAATTCGAGATGATGGTGAACACGATTGACGAGCTGAATCTCGCACAGATCCAGCGTTTCAGTATTGCTCCGCTGCTCGACGCCGACAGGGCGTTGATGGCGAAAGTGAAATAAGGGAAGGAGGTACGTACCATGCCAGCAGTAGCTGCGGCAGCAACATATAAAGGTGCCCAGTACGGCGCGGTCGAGCTCAAGCAGGTGTATCAGAAGTACTGGCTGATCGGTTTCGGCATCGCGGTGGCGATCCACTTCACGATCGTCGGATCCTACTATCTGGTCGGCCTGCTGAGTGAGGAAGAACCTCCGATGGTGACGGTCAGGATCATGAAGTACAGCGATCTGGGCCCCCCTCCGTCGATCACGAGCGCCAACACGCCGCCGCCCATCGCGGTGTCGGCACCCGCTGCAAAACCGACCGTCGGTGCGCCCGTTCCGGTGCCCGACGCGGAAGTCAGCGCGGAACAGACCATGGCAACGCAGACCGAAATGAGCCAGACGGTTGCACCGTTGGTGGAAGGCTCAGGCGATAACGCGCCCGTCGAGATCCAGCAGGACATCAAGATCGACGAAGACGCGCCGCCGGCGGACTTTGTGCCTGTGGAAAAAGAACCGGTGCCGATCAAGAAGATCGAACCGAAATATCCCGAGCTCGCCATGCGCGCGGGCCTCGAGGGCAAGGTATGGGTGAAGATCTGGGTCGACAAGGAAGGACGCCCGAAACAGGTGGTCATCCTGAAGAGCGACGCGGAAATCTTCAACGAACCTGCCGTCGAAGCGGCGAAGCAGTGGATCTTTACGCCCGCGTACATGAACAACGGACCGGTGGCGGTGTGGGTCTCCATCCCGTTCCGTTTCAAACTGGCCGACCGCAAGTAACGGCCGTCCGGTTGCGTGTGTCCCCGAGGGGGGAGGCTGGTGTCCCCGCCTCCCTCCTTGGGCTTTTGGGAGGTGAACGATGGATCCGATGCGAATCGTGCGGTGGGTGATCCTGGCCCTCTCGTCCGCTGCGATGGGGTTCGGCCTCCTGATCATGTTCGGCCTGCTGGTCCCGTCTCATTTCGCCATGCCCGGGGAATACCGCATCGTGGTTGGTCTGGTGGTGTTTCTCTACGGGCTGTACCGGTTTGTCGTCACTTATTATCGACCGACACGACCATGAAACGACTGCTGTGTATCTGCTGTGCGATCACGGCGCTCCTGCTTGCGGGATGCACGCGGGAGCCGGGATCCACCACCCTGACGAAGGGGGCATTGCGGATCGACTGTGATGAAGCGATCTATCCGGCGATGCGCCTCGTCGTGGAAGAATTCCATTCCCAGTATCCGGACGCGAAGATCGACATCCGGTCCGTCGAAGCCCGTGCGGCGACGGCGAATTTTGTGAACGACAGCGTGCATGTCATCGCCGTGGCTCGGTCGCTGAACGCCGAGGAACGGAACGTTCTGACCTCGGCAAAGACGTGGTTCGAGGAGTACCACGTGGCGCAGTCGGCAATCGCGGTGATCGCCCAGAAAGACAATCCCGTGAAAGAGCTGCGTCTGGGCGAGCTCGACAGCATCCTGACGGGGACCATCACCGCCTGGCCCGGCTGGCGCGCCGGCGGCAATATCGACCTGGCAGTGGGCGGCGTCAACTCCAGCACCAATGAAGTCCTCCGGGCCCTTGTGCTCGGGGGCAAGACCTTTACCCTCTCCGCGAGCATTCTCGCAGGGAGCGGCGATCTGATTGAACATGTTCGCACCACGCGCAACGCCATGGGCGTTGTGAACGTGGGATGGCTCAAAGGAACTGATCAGGAACTCCGGATTATCGGCCTTTCGCGTCCGGGCGTTGCTGCCGACTCCACACAGCCTGCCGGGAAGGCCTATACCCCCGCACAGGGCTATGTGTACAAAGGGTACTATGCGATCAGCACACCGGTGAATATTTACACGCGTGAACTGGACCGCGACGTCTCCCTGGGTTTCATCTCGTTTACGTGCAGCGGNNTACGACTCATCCATCTTACATCAGAATAGGTGAACCAGTCATGAAACGAGCCATCTTGGCGTTGATTGTCGTGTGTGTCGTGAGTTACGGCTACAGCCAGGATTTCCTTTCCAAGGCGAAAGTGGCGCTGGGTGTGAAAGACACGGCAACGGCGGTGACGAACTTTGAGCAGGCGTTGAAGGCCGGGCAGAAACCGGCGGAGGTGAATTACTATCTCGGCGCAATCAAGTACGCCCGCGGCCAGTACCCCGACGCGAAAAAATACCTGGATGAGGCCGTGCGGATCGACGACGAACACGTCGATGCGTTCCGCGTCCTGGGCGAGACCGAACTGCGCCTGGGCAATACGCAGGAGGCGATGAACCACTTCCGCCGGGTGATGAAGCTTGCGCCCAAGAACGGGCTTGTCGCCGCGTCGTACGGCAAGGCGTTGCTGGCCGCCGACTCCGTGGATGCCGCCATCGTGCAGCTCACGCGGGCGAAAGAGGCCGCACCGGAGGATGCCTCGATCTACGAAGCGCTGGGCGATGCGTTCGCGAAGCAGAATGTGGTGCCGATGGTCATCATGAACTACCAGAAGGCCATCGACCTTGAACCGGCGAAAATCGACCGCCGCATCAAGCTGGCCCGCGTGTACGAAAAGAACCGCCAGTATACCGAAGCGGTGAAACAGTTCGACGACATCGTCAAGCGGGATTCGTCGAACACCGACGCGCTCTTCCAGATGGGGAACATCTACGTGCGCGCCAAACTGTACAAACAGGCCGTGCCCGTGCTCCGGAACTATACGCGTCATGTCCCGAAATCAAAGGAAGGATCGGCNNCTTGACTCCGCCAACGTGGATGTCTGGCGTTCGCTGGCGGAATCCCAGGTCGAGACCAAGGAGTTCGCCGATGCCCTCGGCTCCTATGAAGCAATCAAACGCCGCAAGGCCTTCAAGACCGAAGACCAGGGGAAGTACGGGATTGCGCTGTTCCGGACCGGCCGCGATGAGGATGCGTTGAACTCCCTGCTGGAGGCGGTCCATACGGATTCCACGAACTGCGACGCGTACTTCAGTCTCGGTTCCATTTATATGAAGAAGCGGGAATACGAGAAAGCCGCGGAGTATTTCGACAAACGCATCGGTTGCGATCCCAAGAACATCTCTCTTGCGGCGTATCTGAACGCGGCTGCGTCGCACATGCAGACCAAAGAGTACCCCCGGGTCCGCGAGCTGCTCGTTACGATCATCGACAAGCGGCCGGACTATCTCCCCGGCCGGCTCTGGCTCGCCCGCTACTACACGCAGGTGGACTCGCTTGAGAATGCCAAGGCCGAGTACGATTCGGTCCTCAAGGAAATCGGCCCGAATGTCGACAAGTACAAGAAGGAAGCCGCCGAAGCGCACTATCTGCTGGGGATGTACTTTTTCCGGAAGCAGCAATTCGCCCAGGCTGTCGAGTCGTTCCGCCGCGCATCCGGTTACGGGTATGAGGATGCGGGGATGCGGTTGACGTGGGGTCAGGCGGTGATGCAAACCCTCGATCCGACCGGCGATGTCGCCGACAACGACAAGAAGATCGATGAGTGCATCCGGTTGTTCCGGAAGTCGAACGAGATCGACCCCAACAATGCACAGGGGCATTTCTGGCTGGCGCAGGGGCTCATTCGCTCGCGCAAGGAAGGGGAAGACGAGCGGAACAAGAAACTCCAGGAAGAGGCGTGCACGGAGCTACGCAAGGTGTTGAAGATTGAGCCGAAGAACGAGGATGCGAAAAAGACCATGGAGAGGATCGGCTGCGTAGCGGCAAAATAATACGCCGTACGGCGCGCATTGACCGAAAAGAGGCCGTCCCGGAAGCGGGGCGGCCTCTTGGCGTCTTCCTGTGGGGGAACCCTTTTTGCCGTGCTTGCGTTAAGTATGTTAAATCGAACAAACCGCACATTGTATTTCAGAAGGGCATCCCCGAAAGCCGAGAGCGGAAGGAGCGTTGAGATGAAGCTGATTGATGTGAAGCGACAGGAGCAGTTCAAGAAGGACATGATGCCGTACACGGATATGCTGCACAGTTACGCCTACTATCTTTCGGGCAACCGTGAACAGGCAGGCGATCTGCTTCAGGATACCTATCTGAAGGCCTACAGGTTCTACGACAAGTTCGAACAGGGCACGAACGCCAAGGCCTGGTTATACCGGATCATGAAGAACACGTTCATCAACGAATACCGCCGGGTGCACCGTCAGCCGGAGATCGTGGAGTTCGACGAACAGATTTCGCCCTACCAGATGTCGACGCGCAGCGAAGGAATGAACGATTTGCGCGACATGATGGAGAGCCAGATGTTCGACGACGAGATGGCCGGCGCGATTGCGTCGCTTCCGGAGAAGTTCAAGAGCGTGATTGTGCTGAGGGACATCGAAGACATGCCGTATGAAGAGATCGCCCAGGTCCTGAACATACCGATCGGGACCGTACGTTCACGCCTGCACAGGGCGCGCTCCATCCTGTTCGGCAGGCTCAAGCACTACGCGAAGGCCCGCGGGTACAAGGTGGGCGACCGGTTCGTCCCCTCGAAACTTGCCATGGTCGGCTGAGTTACACCACGATGGACGGGGGCAGCAACAGCGTCTGCAGGTCGTTGATCATTGCTGCTGTTGCCCCCCAGATGACCTTTCCCTCATAATCGCACCGCCACGTGTCGCGAAGTCCGAACTCCGTCTTCCTCGATTCCTTCCGCAAGTTCCCCTCCGTGAACAGATACGAGAGCGGCACCATGAACACTTCCGCGACCTCGCCGGGATTGGGCGAAAGTGCGGGCATTCCCCTGAGAAATCCGATCACCGGAGTAATGATGAAGCCTGTGGGTGTGGCGAGATCGTCCAGCGCGCCGATGGTGATGATCCCGGCGGGAGGGATGCCGAGCTCTTCCTCCGTCTCGCGCAGGGCGGTGGCGACGCGGTCGGCATCATCCGCATCGACCGCTCCGCCGGGGAAGGAGACATGTCCCTTGTGCGTTTCCACCGAATCGGTACGCAGGGTGAGCAGCAGTTCCGTTTCCTGCGCCGGGGTGACCAGGGGGATGAGTACCGCAGCAGGGATGAGTCCTTCGCGGTGGATCACCTTGCGCGGCGACCGCCGGTGTGCGCGGTCGAGCAATTCCTGTACTTCTGAAGGGGTCCAGTGCATGGCTTCAAGATACTGAAGGCGGCGGCGAAGTTCAAAGGGGAGCCGATTGCATGTCCATCGCTCCATCTCTATATTACGGATCACGACCGGCATCGGATGAACAGAGGTACACCCCGACGAATTGAGCTCCGGATGGAAGGGCCCGTATACACCATCGATGTTGCGCATCCGCCGCGGCACCCCGACCGTGTGGAGGAAGAATTGAACGACGCGGTCCGCCGCGTCCGTGCGTCCAGGCACGTCAGGATTCTCAAGGTCATTCACGGCTATGGCAGCAGCGGCAAGGGGGGAACGACGGCCACCGTGGCGCGCAACTGGGCATTCCGGCACCGCGCGCGGTTCCGCGCAATCATCAACGGCGAAGAGTACACCCCGTTCGACGCAGCCACACAGGAAATGCGCGCGGCGTTGGGGAATTATGACGATCCGGACCTTCTCCACGGCAACGCGGGCATCCTTATCGTCTGGGTGCACTAGGGTTGATCCGCTGAGGGCACCGTTTCCGGACAACTCGCCTCTGCCGACAAGAAACGCGAAACCTCAATGACACGATGTGCCCTGGACCCCACGATGATGTTCTCGATTGTTGCCGCACACACAGAGGTCCGGCCTCCACGGATGTATTGGAAGACTCGCATGAAACACTGCATGGTATTCATCCTCGTTCTGGCCGCATCGACGGTCACAGCGGCCACGGATCCCTGGATCACCTTCTTTGAGGCGAGCAGCGGTACGCGCACGCCGGGGTACGACAGCACGGTGGCCTATTGCCGGCGTCTTGCGGAGTTTTCGCCGCTGGTGCACGCCACCTCCTTCGGACAGAGCGCCCGCGGCAGAGCGCTGCCCCTCGTGATTGTCGCCGGCGACCGCTCGTTCACGCCGTCGTCCGCGCGTGCCTCGGGCAAAGCCGTGGTCTTGATCCAGGCGGGGATCCACGCGGGAGAAATCGACGGCAAGGATGCGGGACTTATGCTGCTCCGTGACCTCATCGTTCGCCGGACATATCCCCGCATGCTTGACAGCCTGGTGATTCTCTTTGTGCCGATCTTCAACGTGGACGGCCACGAGCGGTCGGGGCCGTTCAACCGTATCAATCAAAACGGGCCCGTGGAGATGGGCTGGCGCACCAACGCGCAGAACCTCAATCTGAACCGCGACTACATGAAAGCCGACACGCCCGAAATGCGCGCGATGCTCCGGCTCTACAACGCCTGGCTCCCCGATCTCACCATCGATTGTCATGTGACCGACGGGATGGATTTTCAGTACGACGTGACCTACACCATGGAACTCGGACCCAACATCGATCCGGGAGTCGCCGCGTGGGTGCGCGACCGGTTTCTCCCGTCGGTGCTCCCCGCGGTCGAGCATGCGGGTCATAAGGTGTTCTGGTACGTCATGCCACGGGAGGAGGCCGATCTCTCGAAAGGGTTGCAGGGAGGCGCATCCACGCCCCGCTTCTCCACAGGCTATGCGGCACTGCAGAACCGGCCGGCGCTCCTGATTGAAACGCATATGCTGAAGCCGTACCGGACCCGTGTGGACGCGACCTACCACTTTCTCGTCGCCGCACTCCAGGCGGTACGCGCGGCACCGGGCGTGCTGCTTGCCGCGGAACGGACCGCCGACGCGCGGTGGACGGCGACAGACGTGCCCGCGCCGGCCGTCCCGCTCCGTTTCGGCGTGGGGAAGCAGTCCCGTCTCGTCGATTTCCTGGGCATCGCACATCACAGCGAACGGAGTGCGTTGAGCGGGGGAATGCGCCTGGTCTATACCGGGGAGCCCGACAATGAGCGCGTCCCGTTTTACGACGAGATCACGGTGGAAGATTCCGTCGTCCTGCCCGGAGCGTATGTCGTGCCGCCCGAATGGACCTGGNNGCGATCGCTCCGGTGCACGAGCGCCGGTGGTTTCCCGCCGGCAGCTTCCTGATTTCCACCCGGCAGCGGACGGCCAAAGTAGCGGCGTACCTCTTGGAGCCCCGGAGTCCTGATGCATTCGTCAGCTGGGGATTCATGAATGCGATTTTCGAACAGAAGGAGTATGCAGAAGACTACGTCATGGAGAAGGAAGGGGTGGAGCTGCTCGCAACGCATCCGGAATTGCGCAAGGCATATGAAGAGCGGGTGCGAAGCGATTCCACGTTTGCCCGGAACCCGTCAGCGCGGTTGAACTGGATCTATCAGCGTTCCCCNNTAGGGTCTGGGGTCTGGGGTCTGGAAAGCGGGAGCTGGGTTCTGGGGGTTGGGGTCAGGAATGCGGTAGCTAAGTTCTGGGGCTTGGAAAACCGGGTCTGGGGGCTAGGGGTTAGGGTCTTGAGGAGAGAGCAATTGGGAAGGGACAATCCACACCCCAACCCCCAGCCCCTAGAACCCAGACCCCAGACCCTCGGTTGCTCGGCTGTATCAACGTTGCTCGACGAGCTTGTAGTACACCTGTTCCAATTTATCCAGCTGTACCTTGCGATCGAAGAGTTGAAGAACGCGTGCGCGGCCGGCATTACCCATCTGACGGCGGAGGGTCGGATCGGCGGCCAGCCGCTCAAGACCTTCGGCCAGTGCGCCGGCGTCTTTCGGCGGAACGTAGATGCCTGTCACCCCATCCACAACAATATCCAGCACGCCGTCGCAATTCGTTGACACCACCGGTTTCCCCATCGCCATAGCTTCGATCAACACCACGCCGAACGACTCGGCATGTGACGGGAACGCGAGGATATCGAACCCCGCCATCACTGCGGGAACGTCATTCCGGTATCCCATGAACACCACACTGTCCTGCAGTCCGAGCTGACCGGCCAGGTCGTGGATGGACTGTCCGTACGATTCCTCGCCATGACTCGTTTCTCCGGCAACCAGGAAGCGGACGTGCGGATGCCGTTGCGTCACGCGTTGTGCCGCGTGCAGCAGTTCCTCAACGCCTTTTCCCGGGGAGAAGCGTCCGACAAACCCGACCACCACGGCGTCATCCGGGATACCTGCTTCCCGGCGGACCGCAAAGTGATCGGTTGTTGCGGGTGAGAACCGTTCCGTATCGACCGCATCGTGCAATGTCAGGACACGTTCTGGCGGCACCGGGGTGGTCTCGATCACGTTTCTGTGGATCACCTCCGAGATGGCCAGCACGACGCCGATACGGCGATGGGTGAAGCGGTGGAAGGGGTCTTTCTTCCGGATATAGGAGCCGACCCGTTTGCTCAGGACCAGGGGGATGGGCTTGCGCGTCATGTGTAATGCGGGGACAACGGTGGCCAGATCGCGGGAATGCTGGCAGTGGACGATATCGATATCGTACGCGAGGAGCGTGGTATGCAGGCGCCAGGCCAGGACAGGATGAGCGTAGCCGGTCACATCAAAGAGGACGACCGAGAGCCCGCGGAGGACGGCTTCGCGGGCAAGCCTGCTGCCGGGTTGTGTGGCGAGAACGATCCGGTGTCCGCGGTCGCGCAGCCCCTCGCTCAGTTCGAGCGCCTGCATTTCCAGGCCGCCCCAGGAGGGAGAGAAGCAGGTCTGCAAAATCGCTAGCGGTCGGGTCATGACGGGCCAGGCACGGGAGATGAAACAGACCGGCACTCCCCGTGTGTCGCGCATGGCCGGGGAGTGCCGCAATCATTGCACGGGCGCTTACTGGCGCTGGCTGAGCATCGGCACATCGCGTTTGCCGTAGCCGAGGTAGATCTGGCGCGGGCGTGCGATTTTCTGTTCGGTGTCCGAGACCATTTCCGACCACTGGGCCAGCCAGCCCGACATGCGGCCGATCGCGAACAGTACGGGAAACATCTGATCCGGGAACTTCATCGCCTGATAGATCAGGCCGGAGTAGAAGTCGACGTTGGGATAGAGTTTCCGCTTGATGAAATAGTCGTCTTGCAGGGCAATCCGTTCCAGTTCCAGGGCCAGGTCGAGTTTGGGATTGCGGCCGGTGACTTCGAACACCTGATCGGCGAGCCGTTTGATGATGGAGGCACGCGGGTCGAAGTTCTTGTAGACGCGGTGGCCGAATCCCATCAGCCGGCCTTTGCCTTCTTTCACGTCGCGGATGAACCCGGGCACCTTGTCGAGCGAGCCGATCTCATCCAGCATATGCAGCACCGCTTCATTCGCTCCGCCATGCAACGGGCCGTAGAGGGCCGCAGAGGCAGCTGCGGCGGCGCTGTAGGGATCGACGTGCGAGCTGCCGACGCTACGCATGGCGCTGGTGCTGCAGTTCTGCTCGTGGTCTGCGTGCAGAATGAAGAGCACGTCGAGCGCCTTCTCGAGAATCGGATGCGGCTGGTACTTCGGTTCTGCGATGCGGAACATCATGTTCAGGAAGTTCCCGACATAGGAAAGATCGTTGTCGGGATGCACGAAAGGCATGCCGGTACTGTGCCGGTAGGCGAAAGCGGCCAGCGTAGGTGCCTTGCCGATCAGGCGATAGAATGTCAGCTCGCGTTCCTTATGGTCGGCGATGTGCTTGGCCGAGGGATAAAACGTGGAGAGGGCCGCGACCGTGCTGACGAACATGCCCATCGGATGTGCGTCGTGATGAAACCCGTCCATCAGCTTCTTGATGTTCTCATGGACGAACGTATGGGTCGTGATGTGCGCCGCCCACTCGGTGAGCTGGGTCTTGTTCGGGAGTTCACCGTAGATCAGCAGGTACGCGACTTCGAGATAGGTGCAACGCTCGGCCAGCTGTTCAATCGGATAGCCGCGGTAGCGCAGAATGCCTTTATCGCCGTCGATGTAGGTCACCGTGCTCTTGCACGATGCGGTGTTCATGAACGCCGGGTCATAGGTCATCAGCCCGAAGTCATCAACGTTGACCTTGATCTGGCGCAGATCGGTGGCGTGGATCGTTTCATGCGTTATCGGGACTTCATAGGACTTCCCGGTCCGGTTATCGGTGATCGTGAGAGTGGATTTCCCGGTGTCGCCGGAAGCGAGCATGGAGAGCCTCCTGGATTGGTGAGGTGTATGTTGTGTCTAATGCGAAGTTCACGGTCAGGAGTAGGTTCGTTCCGATAGCCATGCTGTTCACGGGGTCGCCGGAAGATCGAATCCGGCGGCCCCGCATGAGCTCATGATAGTAACAAGTTCACGTCTGAAAAACAAGAATGTTTGCTACTTCCTGGGATAGGGAGGTTGCGCGGGGAATGTGAACGGGTGTTCTTTGATTTGCTTCAGGGCAATTTCGATGGCTTTGTCGAGCTGTGCATCCTTGCCGGCGGCCACCGATGCCGGGTCGTTATCCACGACCACATCCGGGTCCGCTCCGTGGTTCTCCACCAGCCAGGTTCCGGTATCCCCATAGAAGGCGTTGTTCGATTGTTCCACCGCTCCGTTATCGATGGTCGTCTGGCGGTTCAGAATGCCGACGAGTCCGCCCCACGAGGGGACCCCCACGACCGTGCCCAGTTTCCGCGCCTTGAAGTCTTCGATGAACGCTTCGCCGTCGGAACCGTTGTATTCATTGGATATGGCGACGTAATGGGCGGTCGACGTGGATCCGGGATAGCGGAAGGGAACCATGCTGTTCAGATTGTTGAAGGAGGTCATCTTCCGTTCGAGTTTGTCGATCAGGAAGTATTCCGTCCAGCCGCCCGAGTTCCGGCGGACGTCGATGATGATGCCTTCCTTGTACCGGAACGCCCGCCAGAATTTGTCGAATTCCCCGATGCCGCCCGCGCCCATGGCGTTGATATGCATATACCCCACCTTGCCGCCGGTGGCCTTCAGGACATAGTTGATGTTGTCGGTCAGCCAGCGGTTGTACCGGAGGGATTCCGTGTACCGGATGGGGGCGACGGCATAGGTCCTGGCGCCTTCTGCCGACGGGCGGGAATTGACCGTGATGGTCACCTTTTGTCCGGCCGTGACCTGGAGCAGGCGGTTGAAGTCTGCGGGGGGCTTGATGTCGACGCCGTTGATCGCGAGAAGGTATCCTCCTTCCTGCAGGTCGATATCCGGACGGGACAGCGGGGCGGTGAGGTCGCGGTTGTATTCCGACGGTCCGTAGATCTTGTCGAACCGGTAGAGGCCGGTTTTGGCATCGGCGACGATATCGGCGCCGAGCCAGCCGGTGAACGCGGGGCAGGCGGGTGGCTTCACGAGGCCCATGTCGCCGCCGCTGATATACGTATGCGACACTGAGAGCTCTCCCACCATCTGTCCGAGGACCCAGTTCAGTTCTTCACGGGACGAGAGTCCCGGAATATACGCGCGGTAGGTTTCGCCGGTGCGTTTCCAGTCGCGGCCGTGCATGCCCGGATCGTAAAAGAAATCGCGGTACCAGCGCCAGGCATCGTCGAAGATCTGCGTCCATTCGGCCTGTGTGTCGACCGTGTACGCAAGGACGCCGAAGGAGATCTTCTCGCCCGCGGCTTTCGACTGAAATGCCTTGTCGACGGTGGTGATGCAGTAGTCGCCGTCTTTCGTGATCAGGAGCTGTTCACCGTTCGTCGAGAGCCGGAAATCCGCGATCTTGTCGGAGAGGATCGTTTCTTTCTTCTGGTCGACGTCGAACAGGTGCAGGTCCCACTTGGTAGCGCCGCCCGGTTTGAAGATTTCCTCGTATTCCGCCTCGTTGAATTTCGGCACGGAGGCCCACAACACCTTGCCTTTCCCGGCCTTCAGGAAGAAGTAGTTGCCCGCGGGGACCGGAAGCGGGAAGATCCGTTTCTGGATATCCCTGAGGTCGATCCGGAACGGATCGGCCGGCGCTTTGGCCGCGGTGAGGGCGACGGGGTCGGCAAACGGGGGCTTCTCGCCCGCGATCAGCTGCACGGCCATCACCTGCTGCGGATTCGTTTCGACGTGGTTGTCTTCGTAGAAGTCCATCTGCACGTCGAAATTCCGGCTGGAGACATAGTAGAGGTACTTTCCTGCCGCATCGAAGGCGGGATAGAGGTTGTCGAAGAAATCGTCGCTGACAGCCGTCTTTGTGTTCTGTTCAAGCGAATAGAGGAATACCTGGCTGTTGCGATTGTACTGTGCGAAGGTGTAGGCGACCCACTTGCTGTCGGGGGACCAGGTATAGTCGTTCATCTCCCAGAAGAACTCGTCGTTCTTGGCCTGGTGTGACTCATCGATTTTCGTGAGTTTCCTGGACGCCACATCCAGCACGAAGAGACTGAAGTCCTTGTTGCCGAACAGCAATTTCTTGCCATCGGGCGACCAGACCAGTTTGTAGGACGTACGGTCGAGAGTGGTGGTCAGTTGTGTCCACGGCCCCCCGGTGACCGGCTGCGTATAGATCTGGTATTCGCCCGACTTGTCCGAGAAGAAGGCCACCGTCTGCGCATCGGGAGAGAGTGCCGGGTACATTTCGCGCGTGCCCGGAGTCAGGGAGAGGTTCACCGAGAGTTTCTTTTCGACGTTCAGGCTGAAGAGATCGCCGCGGGCTTCGATCAGCGCGGTCTTGCCGTCGCCGGACGGATCGACGGTGTGAATGTAGGCTGCGGCATCGATCGTGCGTGTCCTGACNNGGCAATATTCAAGACGTGGAGGTATCCATTCTGCGCGTAGACGATGCTGGTGCCGTCGGTAGAGGGGGTCATGACGTCGAAATCCGCATACGTCGTGATCTGGGTGACAGCCTTCGTGGAAAGGTCCTGTGCGTACAGGTTGCAGATGCCGTTTCCGCGGTCGGAGACGAAGTACATGGCGGTGCCGACCCACATCGGGTAGGCATTTTTGCCGACGTAGTCGGAGACGGCGGTAAAGGTGTTTGTGGCGAAGTCGAACCGCCAGATATCGACATACTCGCCTCCTTTGTATCCTTTCCAGTTGTATTCTTCGTTGCCTTTGCGGCAGTAGAGGAACGAGCGGCCGTCGGGGGAGAAGCTGCACAGCATGCCCCGGTCGGGCGGGAGGCGGACGGGGAGTGAGCCGTCGAGTCCGACGGTATAGAGTTTAGGACTGCGGTAGACGATGTTTTCGTAGATCGAGCGGAAGACCACGTTCTTGCCGTCCGGCGTCCAGCCGAGCACATAGGCATTTGCCGGGAGATATGTCAAGCGTTGGGGCGGGCCGCCGGCGCTGCTCATGACGTACGCGGCGTTGCCCCCTTCGTATTGTGCGGTGAACGCAATGCGGGATCCGTCGGGGGAAAAGTGGGCGAACGTTTCATTTCCGGGGTGGTTGGTGATGCGCGATGCCGTGCCGCCGGTGGCGGCCACGAGCCACAGGTCGCCTTCATAGTTGAATATAATGTTCCCGTTGTGGATGTCGGGGTAGTGCATGAACCGGGCTTCCGCCAGCGCGGACACCGGGCAGACACAACAGAGCAATGCAATGCAGAGGACAGTGGATCTGTTCATCTTACCTCCAGGTGATGGTCATCAGAATCAAAGAACGCGACAGCGATACTCAGGGAGCTTCTCTGGGGACGATCTGCAACGGCCGGGGCGGGCGTGTATGTGAACGCATGATCAGAGACTGGCAATCCATGGCGGCGGCGTCGCCGTTCGCCGTCACGCGCGCATAGGAGCCGTCGGCATGGAGTTGGCGTGCGCGCACGGTATCGGCAAGTGCGGCATCCAGCACTTCCTCCTTCAGATGGCGGGCGAGCGCAGGATCTTCCACCGGGAACATCAGCTCGACGCGGCGATCCAGGTTGCGGCCCATCAGGTCCGCGCTGCTCAGGAATATCTCGGGAGCACCGTTGTTGCCGAAATAGAAGACGCGGCTGTGCTCGAGGAAGCGGCCCACGATGCTGGTGACGCGGATCCGTTCGCTGATCTGGGAAACGCCGGGGCGGAGGCAGCAGATGCCGCGGATGATCAGATCCATGGTCACGCCTGCCTGGGATGCGGCATAGCAGAGTTCAATCATCTTGACATCGGTGAGCGAATTCATTTTCAGGATGATGCGGGCGGGGTATCCGGCGCGGGCGTGTGCGATCTCGCGTTCGATCAGCGACACCAGGTGCTGGCGCAGGTTGACCGGCGCGAGAGCGAGTTTGCGGTACGTCTCGCGGGTGGAGTAGCCGGTGAGGTAGTTGAACACCTCGGTGGCGTCCGCGGTAATATCTTCGCGGCAGGTGAAGTAGCTCACGTCGGTGTAGATCCGGGCGGTTACCGGGTTGTAGTTGCCCGTGCCCAAGTGCACATAGCGGCGCAGACCGTTCGCTTCTTTCCGGACCACGAGGGCCATCTTTGCGTGGGTTTTCAGGCCCACCAATCCGTACACAACATGAATTCCCGCTTCCTCGAGTTGCTTCGCCCAGATGATATTGTTCTCCTCGTCGAACCGGGCTTTCAGTTCCACGAGGACGGCCACCTGTTTGCCGCTTTCCGCGGCTTTGATGAAGAGCGGAATCAGCGGTGATTCCTTGCCGATCCGGTACAGCGTTTGCTTGATGGCAAGGACGTTCGGATCTTCGGCGGCATTCTGGATGAACTGGACCACGGCCCCGAACGCGTCGTACGGATGATGGAGAACCAGGTCCCCCTTCCGGATGACGCTGAACATATCCTCGGTTTCCTCTTCGGGAGCGAGGGTTGCCGGGTGGAAGGGAACGTCCTTGAGGTCCGGGCGCTGGAGTTTCAGCAGGCCCATCAGGTGACTGATGCCCAGGGGCGGGGGAAGTTCATACACTTCCGTTGTGGACACGTCCAGATATTCGATCAGGATGTCCTTGATGCGGGCGGGCATGGTTTTCTGCACGCCCACACGCACGACGGAACCGAAGCGGCGCAAGCGGATCGATTGTTCGATCGAGCTGAGGAGGTCGTCGGCCTCGTCTTCCTGGATTTCGATATCGGCGTTGCGTGTGACGCGGAAGGCATACGATTCCCGGACGGCCATCCCGGGGAAGAGCATTTCCAGATTGCCGGCGATCAGGTCTTCCAGCCACACGAACCGGGCCGGCGCACCGGGCGCATCGTTGCCGGGGATGGGCATGAGGCGCGGGAGGACGTCGGGGACCTTCACCCTTGCGAACCGTTCCTCTCCCTTGGGGTTTGCAACCACCACGGCGAGGCTGAGGCTCAGGTTGGAGATATAGGGAAACGGGTGGCCGGGATCGAAGGCCAGGGGGGTCAGCACGGGGAATATTTCCCTGGCGAACATTTCGCGCAGGAGGTCGTGTTCTGCGCCGGTCAGGTCCTTCATGCCGAGCAGGTGGATGCCGGCTTTTGCCAGGTCCGGTTGCAGATCGAGCCAGAAACAGTCGCTCATATCCTTGAGCATGCGCGAGACCCGTTCGTGGACGGCGGCAAGCTGCTGGGCGGGGGTACGGCCGTCGGGGGAGAGGTCGCTGACATCGGCCTGGATCTGGTCTCTGATCGCGGCCACGCGGATCATGAAGAATTCATCCAGATTTGAGCTGACGATGGAGAGAAATTTAATCCGTTCCAGGAGCGGATGGCGGCGGTCCCGCGCCTCTTCCAGGACCCGTTCATTAAATTCCAGCCAGCTCAGTTCGCGGTTAATATACAGGGCTGGATCGAGCGAACCGGGGGATGTGCCATGGGCGTCTGCGGAGCTGTCCGGACGCCGTTTCTTGCGGGGCCGGGCGGTTGGAGAACGGCGCTGGGGGCTTCCGGTCCCGTCCGCATTCCCGGTTCCGCCGGCGGCGGGGGAGATGGGTTTGGGTTCGAGATCCGATGCCTGTGCCACGATGTCTCCGGTGCGCGATGTTGTGAAAGCCTGTCCAGACACAAA
Organism: Ignavibacteriota bacterium; assembly: GCA_003154155.1. Classification (GTDB taxonomy): domain Bacteria; phylum Bacteroidota; class Ignavibacteria; order UBA10030; family UBA6906; genus Fen-1255. The sequence goes on from PMCM01000088.1 coordinate 34,879, forward strand.
TATCCCATCTTTGGGCCTCAGATACAAGGCAGCCCATCACCTTGACAATGTCCCTTATTGCTTGTATCATGCAACGTTCTCTACACTGCGGAGGCAACATGTCAGTCAAAACCTCTACGTTGTCGGATGGCGGCATCGGCGTCATCGAAGTGAAAGGTTCGTTGATGGGGGGGGATGAGACTGTTGAGATGCGCCAGGCAGTTGCGGGCTTTGTGGACCGCGGGTATGAAAAACTGCTGATCGACCTGAGTGGCGTCACCTACCTGAACAGCACCGCGATCGGCGTGCTGGTGTCAGCGCAGACGACGTATGCCCGCCGCAACTGGCAGATCAAACTCTGCGGTCTGAACAAGAACATCCAGAACATTTTTGTGATTACCAAGCTGACGCTCGTGTTTGAGGTCTACGACACCCAGAAGGAGGCCGTCGCGAGCTTCAAGTAGGCGTGCCCATGCAGTGTCCAGTCTGCGCCCGGACGATCCCCGAGGAATCGCGGTTCTGTCTCTTTTGCGGCACCACTCTTGAGGGGTCTCCGGCCCCCCGCCGCCCGTCGTTGGATGGATTCACCCTCCTGCGCAACTACATCCCCCGTGAATTGGCAGAACGGATTCTCGCCGCCGGCAAACAGATCGAGAGCGAACGGCGCCTGGTGACGATCGTGTTCGCCGATGTCACCGGCTTCACCGCGCTGTCCGAACGGATGGATCCCGAAGATGTTTCCGCCATCCTGAACGATTGTTTCGCCGGGCTCATTGCCATTGTGCTCAAGTATGAAGGGACCATCGACAAGTTCATCGGCGANNGACGGGATCATGGCGATCTTCGGCGCGCCGCTGGCCCATGAAAACGATCCGGAGCGGGCGGTGCGCTGCGCCGTGGACATGGTGGCCGACATCGAACGGTTCAACGCCACGCGGGAAAACTCCCTCCCCGGCCCACTCGGGCTCCACGTCGGACTGCACAGCGGCATGGTGATCGCCGGCAACGTCGGCAGCGATCTCCGGATGGACTATTCGGTCATCGGCGACACCGTGAACCTGGCGTCGCGTCTGGTGGAAATTGCACCGCGGGGCCAGGTGTATCTCTCGGCCGACACGCAGAAACTGGTGGCCGACATTGTCACGGTGGACGGCCCGGTCAGCTCCACCCTCCGGGGGAAGCCCACGCCGGTGCAGGTCTACCGCCTGCTGTCGATCAAAAACGAAGCCGACCGGCGCGTGACCGTCATGGGGCAGGACAACTTTGTCGGCCGGCTGGACGAACTGGACGTGATCGAGCAAGCCCTCGACGTTGTGCTGCACAAGGACCAGGTGCGCATCGGCATCCGGGGGGAACCGGGCGTCGGGAAATCACGCCTCAAGGCGGAACTGGTCAAGATGGCATACCAGAAGGGCATTTTCACGGTCGAAGGCGCATGCTCGAGCTTTGAGACGACCACGCCCTATTATGTCTGGAGTGTGCTGCTGAAGAATTTGCTGAAGATCAGGCCCGACGCAACAGAGGTGCAGATCCGCGAACGCCTCGAGTCGACCCTGACGCCCCTCGGATTGCAGGAGCACGAGCCGTTTCTTGCCACACTGCTGTCGGTCAGGTTTGAAGAGATCATGATGCTTGATGAGAAGGTGCGCAAGCAGAAGATCTTTTCCTCGGTGCGCGCGCTCCTCAGCGGTCTTTCCGTACGCCGGCCGATGGTCTTCATTCTTGAAGATCTGCACTGGATCGACCGCTTTTCACAGGAACTGCTCGAATACGTCTTCGCCCGCAGCAGCGATGCTGTCCTTTCCCTGTTCGTGCTGACCTTCCGCAACGAGTATCAGCAGTCCGGTCCCCTCCTCGAGGACGCCCATGTGCTGGATCTCAATCGTCTCAGCGGCGATGACGCCCGCCGGCTGATCCTCTTCAGGTTGAACGCCGAGACGATTCCGCTGGAAGTCGAGGATTTCATCCTCCGGCGTTCGGACGGGAACCCGTTTTTCATCCAGGAGATCATCAAGACCCTGCTGGACAAAAGGATCATCGCGGTGAAGAGCCGCAAAGTCACCCTGCTCGCGGAAAACATCGAGGCCAGTGTTCCCAGCACGATCCAGGGGATCATCATGGCGCGGATCGACCGTCTGCAGGACAGCATCAAGGAGATTCTGTTTGGCGCCTCGGCCATCGGCCGCGAATTCTCCCGGCCGCTGCTGGAACGGGTCATCGGCGGGAAGGGAGACATCTCACCATCGCTGACCGAACTCCGGTCGCTCGAACTGATCCTTGAAAAGGACGAAGCACGCGAATTCGAGTATCTCTTCAAACACTTCCTCATTCAGGAGGTGGCGTACAACACGATGCTGGGGAACAAACGGAAGGAGCTGCATGCCCACATCGCGCGGGCGATCGAGCAGCTGTATCCGGACCGGTTGATGGAATACTACGAGCTGCTGGCATTCCATTACGAAAAGGCCGAGTTGTGGGACAAGGCGGCGGAGTACCTGAGCCGTTCGGGCCACAAGGTGCGTCAGATGTACTCCCGGGAGGAGGCGGAGACGTTCTTCGAGCGGAAGGAGATTGCCGTCAAGAAGCTGTACCAGTCGGCCGGCGCGCATGTCAGTACGGGAGCGAAGATCAAGGCCATCCTCCCCCCGCTGCTGGCGATGCTCGTGCCGATTCTGCCGATCTTCGCGCTGGCACGCATCGTGGCAAAGGCGCAAAGCGAGGATATCGTGGTGCAGATCATTGTCGGCGTCGTGGCGAGTCTGATGCTGGTCTGGTACACGTTGACGCTCTGGTATCTCGGCGTGGTGCCGTTCCTCCGGGGTCGGCCGACCCTGTACGACCTGATGGAGGACCGGATTCGCATCCTGTTCAGGGACAACACGTCGATCTCGGTGCATTTTTCGGAGATTGAAGTCATCCGTCTCTGGGATGCGAAGACGAATGCCTTGCGTCCGTTGAAGTACCGTCTGTTCGACCCTCTCGGCCGGCTTGATGCCACTGACCCGTTGACATTCCGCACCTGGCTCCGGGGGGTGCTTCTCAACGTTCTTCCCCCGTACAGCTTCGGCGTGGGAAGCGGCAAGGCGGAGATTCACGTCCGCCTGATCTCCGGGGCAACGATCCTGCGCCTGTTCCTTCCATGGTATAACACGGTCATGCACAGCAAGGTCCTTGGATTGCATCCATCGGACACCAAGGAATTCTACGTGCAGTGCGAGGTGGCCTTGATGAAATGGGGTAAACAGCAGATATGAGACAGCACATCATCGTTCGTACGGTCATTGCATGCATCGCGCTATGTGCACTGAGCTTCACGCACGGCGTGTTTGCACAGGCGGTGCGCGATGTCCGCGAGGCGCGTCATCTCGTGGAAGTGGCACGGCTTGACTCGTCCATTCATCTGGACATCAGGTATGCGACCGCCAACAATTTCATGGGGCGGCCGATGTACACCGAGGCACGGGCTTTTCTGCAGGGCCCTGCCGCGGAGGCCTTGCTCCGTGCGCATCGCGCGCTCAAGAAGCTCGGCTACGGGCTGCTCGTGTTCGACGGGTACCGGCCCTGGTCTGTCACAAAGAAGTTCTGGGACGAGACGCCTGTGGAAAAGCATAAATTCGTTGCCTCGCCCGCAAAGGGTTCAAAGCATAACCGCGGATGCGCAGTGGATCTTTCGTTATACGACCTCCGGACGGGGCGTGAGATAGCCATGCCCAGTTCGTACGATGAATTCAGCGACCGGGCGGCGAGCAATTATGCGGGGGGAACGCCGGAAGAGCGGCGCACACGGTGGCTGTTGCGGTCGGCGATGGTGACGGAAGGGTTCACGATTGAACCGTCCGAATGGTGGCACTACGACTACCGTGCGTGGGCCGAGTACCCGATTCTGGATGTTCCTTTCGAGCAGCTTCCCGCGCAGACCCGTTGACCGTTACGGGCGGCGGGTGAGGGAAGCCACAATCTCCACAGCGGCGGTTCCCGGAAACATGTCGAGCGGAACCGCCGTTTCCACGCTGTAACCACCCTGTTCCCAGGCTTTGAGCTCATCGGGCATCCGTTCGACATTGCAGAACAGGTGCACGACCCGCACGGGGCCGAAGCCGGCGATGAGGGGGATGACCCCTGCGGCGGTGCCGCCGCGCGGTGGGTCGAGAATTGCATACAGCGGCGGTGTGGTGCGCCGGAGGAGTGACTCCACGGCGGCTTCGTCAAGAGTGCTCCGGATGAACCGGGCATTTCCCGCCTTTTGCCGTTGCGCGTTATCCTGCGCCGCACTGATGGATTCGGGAGAGATGTCGGCGCCGATCACCTGCTTGCATGTGCCTGCGAGCGCGAGGCCGAAGAGTCCGTACCCGCAGTAGAGATCCAGCAGCGTCGCTGATTTCTCCGGCTTGAGCAATGTGGCGACGGTTCCGGTCAGCAGTTCCAGGGCCCCGTGATTCACCTGGGAGAATGACGGCGGCGGATAGAAAAACCGTTTTCCCGCCACGTCGTGTGTCAGCCCCTGCAAGCCGTACAGTTTCCTCAGGCTCACCCGTCCCGCAGGATCGCCGGATCCCAGGTAATACCGGCCGTCGCTTTCATCTTCATGGAGATACACACCGCGAACCGTTGACGGCGCCCCGGTCAGTAACTTTGACAGTGCGTTGGCGGATTTGACGAGCGACGGCTGTGCATCGGTCACGCTCAGGATGACCAGCGTTTGCCGTTCATCTCCCCGGACGATCACGTAGCGCAGCGCATCGAAGAGCGGGATCAGGGCGCGCGAGGATGTTGCTTCCCGCACGCGCCGGTACACTTCCTGATGTGATGCCGGTTCGATGGCACATCCGTTGACCGGGAGGATGCCGCCGGTCCGCTCTTCCGCAGGATCGATCAGACCGAGCAGGATCTCGCGTCCGCGGACAAAGAGTTTCCGTTTTGAAATCGACCGGTAGGCACGGCCGGGGGACGCGGCACCGAGCGGCTGAAGTGCCGTTGTGCCGATGCGCTCCCGCCAGAATTCATGAACAGCCGTTTGCTTCGCTCTCCGCTCGGTGTCCTCATCGTACAGCGATGCATTGCACAGCGTGCAGGTCCGGCCGGACGGAGCCCTGCAGCACCCGTCGGGCGGCGCCGAAAGCCGGGGAAGTCCGCGCAGGGCCGCGTCAAGAAGATCTTTGTAGGATGTCATGGACGTTGTGTAAATGAACGAGGGAGTCCCGGCAGGGACTCCCTCGTGAAGATACCTTCAGGCGACACTCAGCTTTGCAGAACGCGCTTGATGGCAAGGTTGAGATAATTCAGATCGAACGGCTTGGTGATGAACTCATCGGCGCCGAGCTTCATGCTTTCCGAGCCGACGGAATATCCCAGGCGTCCGGTCAACATCACCACGCGGATGGGGAGCTTTTGGTCACGGATGAAGTGCAGAACTTCCAGGCCGGTCTTGCGCGGCATGTTGATGTCGAGGATGACCAGGTTGTAGGTGGCGGCCTGAATTTTTTCGATGGCATCTTCGCCGTCGAATGCCGTATCGACCTGGTATCCTTCGCCCGTGAGCTGTTCTGTCAGAAGTTCCCGGAGGGCTTCTTCGTCGTCTGCGACAAGAATGCGTGCTAGAGCCATAGTGTATTTTCCTGCAGGTTATATAGACAATCTACCGAAAAAAATCAACCTGAGGGGTAATAATGTGCGAAGAAGGATGGATTCCTGTGAATTTGGCGGGCTGAGTGCATGTCATTTCGTTTCGGACTGTGCGTGCTGGTGGTCTCTACAGCGTTTCTTGCCGGGGGAGCGGGAATCCCAGACCGGCTCTTGGATTGCCCTTGCCGGGAAGTCTGTGATTTGCACGATACAATCGCAAGTGGAGGACGGCAGAAGGGGGTCCTGCTACTTGTCACGGCGAATTCCCGTCCAATCGGATCGGAGAATGTGCCCGGAGGGCCGGTACCAACGGTGGAAGCGTCTCTAAGCCCCCGTGACTCGATCGTTGTCAATGAAATCATGTATATGCCTGCTGCAGGGGAGCCGGAATGGGTCGAACTCTTCAATACCGGCAGTGACACTGCAGATGTCAGGGGATGGAGTCTGACCGACGCGGGAACGAGCTCCCGCCACCCGCTTCCTGCCAATGCGCCTTTGCTGCCTCCGAGAAGTTTTGTTGTGCTGACCGCCGACACAACCGCACTGTTGCGGATTCGGCCGCGAATCTCTTCCCCGCGCGTTCAGCTCGCGACTTTTCCCTCGTTGAACAATACCGGCGATTTTATCCACCTCTTTGACAGGGCGTCCGTCTGCAGAGACAGTGTCGAGTATCGTCCTGCGTGGGGCGGAAAGACCGGAGTTTCCCTGGAACGGATCGATGGATGGGGCGCATCCATGGATCCGGCCGATTGGGCATCGTGTGCGGACAGCAGTGGTGCAACAGCCGGGCGGGCAAACAGCATTGCCCGGGCTGAATGCGACCTTGCCGCGGTCAGACTTGGGAGTGGCGGGCGATGCACGGCGGAAGTGTGTGATCTTCAGGTTGTGGTGCGCAATGCCGGTCGCCAGCCCGCGGCGGGGTGGCGAGTCTCGCTGTATGACGATGTGAACCGTCAGAATACTCCGGAAGAGGCCGAGCTGATCGGCGTGATTGCCGGCGGCGATCCGATACCCCCCGGGGATTCACTGATCGCGGCGTATGCATGGGAGGCTCCGGTGGCGGGATCTCATCTGATGTTTGCCGTCGCTGAATTGGGGGGTGATGAGCGGCAGTCAAACAACTGCGTGACGGGGAGGATCAATGTACCGTTTCTGCCAGGCGCTGTGAGGATCAATGAAGTGATGTACGAACCGCTTTCGGGGATGCCCGAGTATGTCGAATTTGCGAATACCGCCACCCGGCCGGCGGACATGGAAAACTGCACGCTTTCCGACAGGCCGACCGCTTCCGGCAGCGTCAATCAGTGGAAGTTCTCCGGCCGGGCCTTCCGCGTTCCGCCTTCGGGCTTCTGTGTCATCATATCCGACACGTCGGGCCCGTTCTGGTTTCCGAAGCTCAGATCGGCGGATCAATCGCTGGTGGCGACGATGCATGCGTCAAGCCTTGGGTTGAACAACGATGGAGACAAGCTGTTCTTGCGCGATGCCGGCGGGGTGATGCTGGACAGCCTGGAATACTCGCCGGCATTTCATACGTCCGATATTCCCGACGTGCGGGGCCGGTCTCTTGAGCTGGTCAACCCATCGCTGGACGGGAGGGTGCCCGGCAACTGGGGGACGTGCGTGGATCCGGCGGGGGGCACGCCCGGAATGCGGAACAGCATAAGTGTTCCTGTCGCACAGGGGCCGGCCGTTCTCGCTGCGTCACCTAACCCGTTTTCCCCCGATGGTGATGGCATGGATGACGTGACGATTGTGAATTACGCATTGCCCGTCCGGACATCCATGGTCCGCATGCGGATCTATGACGTACGCGGGAGACTGATAAAGGACCTGGCGAACAACGTGCCAGTCGGGACGCAGGGTTCTTTCGTATGGGACGGCCGTGATGACGGGGGGCGTCGTGCGCGGGTCGGCATTTACGTTGTGATGCTGGAGGCGATGGATAATGCCGGCGGGGTGATGTTTGCGGCGAAGTGCACGGTGGTGCTGGCAACGCACCTGTAATTTAGAAATCCACGTACACGCCCAGCTGGCTGACGTCTGTGCGTTCGAGGAAGTATTGTCCGCGGTCGTCGATGCCTGTGCGGAAGGTGTAGGCAATCCTGAGGTCCCGTTCATTGCGGGGGAAGAGCTTGAGTCCGCATTGATAGCTCTGTGTCGACGCCCAGGCGGCTTCCGATTTCCACTTGACGTCCACGGCGAAGTAGAGGTACGATTCCGGAAGAATGCGGAAGTTCCCCCCCTCACACCCCCATTGCAGCACCCAGTGTTTGTCTTCCACCGGTATGGAGTGGTAGGCGTACTGTCCGCCTCCGTACATCACGGCATCTGCAAATGGCAAACGCCAGCAGCCCAGCAGCAGGATGTAGTCTTTTGCGTAGTTTACCGACGACTTTTGGAGGATTTCGATTCCATCATCCGCGAAATGCGCACTAAAATGGCCATATCCCGTGCGAAGAGTCAGGCGGTCGGACAGCCGGATATCGACGGGGAACTCCACGAGGAAGTCCACAGTTACAACTTGCAGTAGCCGGGGTTTCTTGATGATGCTTGCGAGAACGGTGGCTCCGGCGCCAAGTTGTAGTTGAGTGTTACCGAAATCCGTTTCGAAGAGGGGACCCTGGTACCCGATGCTGCCGCGGATGAGCGGTGTGGTGAAGTCTTTGCTCATCCCGAGTTGATGTGCGGTGCCGCTCGCAGACATCCGGGGGAACATCCTCTGTGAGGGAAACGCCCGGAACGATGGGAGAGCAGTGGTATCGGGGGCCGATTGAGCACGCACGACATGCGAAGCCTGGAAGAGGGAGAATACAGCGAGAGCAATGCGGAGTCGGTGATGCATAGGTTACTCGCGGATGCCAAGTATCTGTTCCATGTCATAGCGTACAAGCCGGTAGACGCGCCACTCGTTCAGTTCCTTGGCTCCCAGTCCTTCGTAGAAATCAATCGCCAGACGATTCCAGTCGAGCACCGACCATTCCATCCGGCCGCAGCCTCTGCGATGTGCTTCCGCGACCATAGCGGTGAACATGGCATAGCCCAATTTGCGGCCGCGGAACTGGGGAAGCACGAAGAGATCTTCGAGATAGAGTGTGGGGAGGGCAAGGAAGCTCGAATATGTTTCGAAGACGAACGCGTATCCCGCAGCGAGGCCGTCGCACTCTCCCAGAAACGGCTGGATACGCGGGGGAGTGGAAAACATATCATGGATAAGCCTGTTTTCCGCTGCTTCGTCGGGCGGCGGAAGTCTCTCGTACTCCGCGAGCCCGCGTACCAGGGACCGGATTGAGGGAGCGTCGTCGGGGGTTGCGGGCCGGACCCGCACGCCCTCCGGCAGGGGATGTACCGGGATCATTTTGCCTGGGTGCATGATGGCACGGAAAGATGTTTGACTAAAGTCGAAAGCGTTTGTTATATTGTAGTACCGATTCCACCTGTGAGGATGCCATGCCTAAACTGTATACGTCAAACAAAGACGAATCTGCGCGTTTGTTCAAGAGCGATTTTCTGGAATTGTTCACGCATGTGCACTGGAGCGTGCCCCTGATCATTTTCGTTCCGGTGACGAGTTATCTTCTCTATCGCGCAGCCGTGACCCCGGGGTTGTCCACCATGGCAGGGGTGATCCTGTTCCTGTCGGGCCTCTTCATCTGGACCATTGCCGAATACCTATTGCACCGGTTCGTCTTTCACTACGAGCCGAAGAGCAAGATCGGGCAGTATTTGCATTTCATGATGCACGGCGTGCACCATGAATACCCGAACGACTCAAAACGCCTCGTGCTGCCGCCGTCGGTGAGTATCCCGCTCTCGACGCTCTTTTTCCTGCTCTACTACGTGATTTTCGGGCCGACATACGTGTATCCGTTTTTTGCCGGATTCCTGGTCGGGTACATGCTGTACGACGAGATCCATTATGCGACGCATCACGCCCCGTTGAAGAACAGCTTCTGGCAGAAGATCAAGCATCACCACGTGTTGCATCACTATCACGATCCCCAGAGCGGCTACGGCGTGAGCTCGCCGTTGTGGGACTATGTGTTCGGCACCATGGATGCGACGGAAGAAAAACACACCGCCGAAATCTAGGTTCTGTGCAGTTCAGTGTTTCCCTGAGCCCCGCCGGCACGCGATGCCGCCGGGGCTCAGGTGTTTCCGGGGAAGGCGGCATCGGGGCCGGGTTCAACAGATGCGGGGGAGTTGTTCGCCCGAGAGCATATCGACGATGCGTGAACTCCCGATGCTGCTTTTGAGCGTGACGATGCCGGCGGGCCCGGCCGCAACTTCACCGATCGCTGCCGCACGTTTTCCCAGCGGATGGGTGCGCATTGCGGAGAGTACACGATCCGCATCGGCAGGGTCGACGATGGCGATCAGTTTCCCCTCGTTTGCGACGTAGAGCGGATCGAAGCCCAGAAGCTCGCACGCACCCCGCACCTGTTCGTCGATCGGGATGGCGTCCTCCTGCAATGTCATGCCCACACCGGCCTGTCCGGCAATCTCGTTCAGCGTGCTTGCGAGGCCGCCGCGTGTCGGATCGCGCAGCACGTGGATTCCCGGGGCTGCGGCGAGCATGGCCTCCACCAGTCCGGACAGCGCGGCCGTGTCGCTGGTGATGGTCGTGTCGAACTGCAATCCTTCGCGCACCGACATGATGGCGATGCCGTGCTGGGCGATCGGTCCGTTCACCAGGATGACGTCACCCGGACGCGCGTGGCGGGGATGAATGTCGATCCCCGGGGGGATCACCCCGATGCCGGAAGTCGTGATGAAGATGCCGTCTCCCTTCCCGCGGTCGACGACCTTCGTATCACCCGTCACGAGCGTGACCCCGGCGTTGTGCGCGGCGATCTGCATGGCGTGCACGATCCGCCAGAGATCGTCCATGGAGAGTCCTTCTTCGATGATCATCGCGGAGGCGAGGTAGAGAGGGCGTGCGCCGCACATTGCCAGGTCGTTCACCGTGCCGTTCACGGCCAGATCCCCGATGCTCCCGCCGGGGAAAAACAGCGGGTGTACGACGTAGGAGTCGGTGGAAAAGGCGAGCCGTTCCTTGCCGATGGTCAGCATTGCGCCGTCGTGCAACTGTTCCAGGTCGGGGTTCCGGAATTCGGGCACGAAGAGCTGTTCGATCAGTTCCTGCGTGAGTTTGCCGCCGCCCCCGTGGGCGAGCATCACCCTGGGGTACCGTGCGATGGGCAGGGGGCAGGAATAGCCTTCGAAATTCGGGCGATCATCAGCCATGCGGGATCCTCGAGTACCGGTAGTAGGCGGCGCAGGCGCCTTCCGATGATACCATCGGGGCGCCGAGCGGATGTTCGGGGGTACACTGGGTACCGAAAGCCGCGCACTCGTGCGGCTTGCGGATTCCCTGCAGCACGCTGCCGGCGATGCAGATCTCCGGCTCATGAGTTTCGATATGCTGCACGGCGAACCGTTCGTTTGCGTCGAACCGGCGGTAGGCGGGGCGGAGGCCGAGGCCGCTCATCGGGATGTTGCCGATGCCGCGCCACTGGCGGTCGATCACTTCAAACACCCGTTCGATGGCTTGCCGTGCTGCGGGGTTGCCTTCCGGCCGCACCACGCGGGCGTATTGATTTTCCACTTCGGCACGATGTTCTTCAAGCTGGCGGACGGCCAGCGAGATCCCCTGCAGGATATCCACCGGCTCGAATCCGGTCACGACGATGGGCACGTGGAATCGTGCGGCCAACGGGTGGTACTCATCCGTGCCCATGATCGAGCAGACATGTCCGGCGGCAAGGAATCCCTGCACGCGGTTTGTGGGCGAGGAGAGGATGGCTTCGATGGCCGGGGGGACCAGCACATGGGCGGAGAGGATGGAAAAGTTGCCGCATCCTTCCCGTTCCGCCTGCAGCACCGCCATGGCATTTGCGGGTGCGGTGGTTTCGAAGCCCACCGCGAAGAAGACCACCTGCCGGCCGGGATGAGTGCGTGCGAGTCCGACGGCATCGAGCGGGGAGTAGACAATGCGCACGTCGCCGCCTGCAGCCTTCACCGAGAGGAGATCCCGCTCCGATCCCGGCACGCGCAGCATGTCGCCGAACGACGTGAAGATCACTTCCGGCAGGGCGGCAATGGCAACGGCCTTGTCGATGAGGCCGAGCGGGGTGACACAGACCGGACAGCCGGGGCCATGGACCAGCGTCAGTTCGGGAGGGAGCAGGGCGTCGAGACCATGCTTGACGATGGCGTGTGTCTGTCCGCCGCAGATTTCCATGATCGTCCACGGCTGTGTGGTCCGGGTCCGGATGTCCTGCACGAGATTCTGGACGATATCGCGGTTTCTGTACTCGTCCACGTATTTCACGACGGCTTCTCCTCCGCTCCGGCATCGTCCTCCAGATCTCCCATTTCCCGGAGCATCTGCAGGGTCTCCAGGGCTTCTTCCTCATCGACTTTGCTCAGTGCGAAGCCGACGTGGACGATCACATAGTCGCCGACCGTGATTTCCGGCAGCCAGTCGAGGCACACCTGTTTTTCGACGCCGGCGAAGTTGACCGTTCCCATGACCGGGACGACGCTCCGGTCGATGCCCATGACTTTTCCGGGAACTGCGAGGCACATACGGACTCCGATTGGTGATGGTAGTACAGCCCTTACATGGTGCCGTTCCAACTGAATCTTTGAACACTGTCGTTGGCGTGGCACGAGTCAGCCCGGAGATACTGCCTGGAGGTATGTCAAAACTTCAGCATGCCCTGGTATGCTGCTGCGGCGATCTGGCCGACAGCGATGCCCCCGTCGTTGGGCGGAATGCGCTGGTGCATATAGACGCGGAACCCGGCATCGCTCAGCATCCCTGCGGTCCACCGGGAAAGGAGTGCGTTCTGAAAGCATCCGCCGGAGAGTGCCACGCGTTCGAGTTCGAGCCGCCGCGCAACCTGGCAGATGGCTGCCGCCATGGTCCGGTGGAACCGCCCGGCGATCACGCCCGTGTCGATGCCCTCGCGCACATCGGCGATGATACCGCGCACAAGCGGTTCCCAGTCGATGATGAGGGTCTCGGCCAGTGCGTTGGACCCCGGTTCCGGTGGTGTGATATTCAGCGGATAGGGCTCGCACAACGCTGGTCGAGCGCTCCATTCGAGTTCCATGGCCGCCTGTCCCTCGAACGTATTCCGCTGGCGGACGCCCAACAGCGCACTGACGCCATCGAAGAGACGTCCGGCGCTGGAAGTGACCGGTACGTGGAATCTCCGGTCGAGCATCTGCCGCAGCGTTGACCGTTCGGCCGGCGTGAATGCCGCGACCGGGTGAAGATCTTCCCATGTGAACGCGGCGTCACCCGCAATGGCATGGAGCAAACCCAGGGCCGAGCGCCGGGGTTCGCGAGCTGCAGTATCGCCGCCGGGCAAGAGAAATGTCCGGAGATGCGCACGGCGCTCGAAACGCCCGTCCCGCACAACAAAGAATTCGCCGCCCCAGATGGACCCGTCGTTACCGAGTCCGGTGCCGTCCCACGCCACGCCGAGAAACGGCGGGGCGATATCGTTTTCCACCATGCACGCCGCCACATGTGCGACATGGTGCTGGATCCTGTGGTGCGCTCCGGGGCGGGATGCTGCATAGGTTGAAGAAAGATAGTCGGGATGGGAGTCAGAAACAACTGCCGACGGGTGGACATCGAAAAGCCCCTGGAGTTGCGCGGTTTCGGCACGGAATGCCGCGAAGGCCTCGGGCGTTTCCAGGTCGCCCAGGTGCTGGCTCACGAACAGGTCCCGGCCCCGGGAGAGGGCGATGGTATTCTTCAGATGTGCGCCGACCGCGAGGGTATCGGGAACGGGCGCGGGGAGGCGGAGGGGAAGCGGCGCATATCCACGGGCGCGGCGCAGCATCATGGCCCGTCCCTGTGACACGCGCACAATCGAGTCGTCAACATGCCTGGTGATGGGGCGGTTGTGCACGAGGAAGTAGTCCGCGACGCCTGCGAGGCGCCGGAGGGCCTCATGTTCATCGGTGCAGAGCGGTTCGTCGGAGAGATTCCCGCTTGTTGCCACGACGGGCCGGCCGAAGCCGGCGAGCAGGAGATGGTGCAGTGGCGCATAGGGAACCATGATGCCGAAGTACGGATTATGCGGTGCCACATTGGATGCGACGTAGAGGGATTGCGCCTTTCTGCGGCGCAGCAGCACAATGGGTGCTTCGGGCGCCGAGAGCAGCCGTTCTTCCTCCTCATCCACCTCGCACAGGTCGTTGATGAGGCCCAGGGAGGGGGCCATCAGCGCGAAGGGCTTTTCTTCGCGGTGTTTTCTCTCGCGCAGGCGCCGCACCGCTGGTTCGCTGCCCGCATCGGCCATGAGATGAAAGCCGCCGATCCCCTTGACTGCCAGGATACTCCCGCCTGCGAGTGCGGACACTGCGGCGGTCAGCGCCTCGTCGTGCATGCCGTGTGCCGCGCCCTGCGCATCCCAGAGCTCGATGTGCGGGCCGCACGCAGGACAGGCATTCGGCTGCGCATGAAATCTGCGGTCCGCCGGATCATCATATTCCCGCCGGCAGGCGGGACACATGGTGAATCCGTGCATGGTCGTGTTGGGACGATCGTAGGGAAGCGCGGTGATGATGCTGTAGCGTGGGCCGCAGTTGGTGCAATTGACGAAGGGATAGCGGTAGCGGCGGTTGCCGGGATCGAACAGCTCACTGCGGCACTCGTCGCACAGCGCGATATCCGGCATGACGAGCGCCGTCTTTTCTCCGGAAGGGTCGCTGGGACGGATCGTGAAGCCCGAGGCGCCTGACGGGTCGAGCACTGCATGTTCGAAGCTCTGGATGAAAGCGCGGGGAGGGTGATCGCTTTGGAGGCGGTGGAGGAATGTCGTGAGCGCTTCCGGTTCCCCCTCGGCCTCGAAAAACACCCCCTGGCTGGAGTTGTTCACCCACCCGTCCAGCCCGAGTTCCAGGGCGAGGCGGTATACAAAGGGGCGGAACCCGACACCCTGGACGGCTCCGCGTATGACGCCATGCACGCGTTGCTTCAATGATCAGGACCCTGCGATATAACCCGTCACCATATCGAGGCACGCTTCCACCTGTCCGGCTGTCAGTGCGGAGAGCTCTTCCGAGAACGCACAGGAGACCGCGGGGATTTCCAGGAGTACGGCGCGGGATGGTGTGTGGTTATACAACGTTGCCGCCAAGCCGAGAATTCCTGCTGGGGACATTTCATGCGATTGGATCCGTTCGCCGGCGGTAGACGGAACGATCTCGCTGGCCCGGAGGGTATCCGTCACCAGGCTGGCATCCACGATGATCACGAGGTCGTACCCGGAGACGGTTTCGGCGAGTTCCGGGGAGAGCCCGTGCACGGCCAGCACATCCAGGTGCGGGAACCGTGCGCGCGCTTTTTCGGCGGCGTGAATTCCCGCACCATCATCACCACGTACCGTGTTGCCGACGCCGATCAGCAACGCCTTCTTCATCGGCGGACGTCACACAGGAGCCGGTGTTCCGCGTCGACCACCTGCACATGCATAGGCATTGCCCCGATCGCGTGTGTGGAGCAGGAGAGGCAGGGATCGAAGCAGCGGATGCCGGCCTCGATACGGTTCAGGATACCCTCGGTCACCTTGGTCCCATCCAGGTATTGCATGGCCAGTTGCCGCACGGTGCGGTTCATGGCCAGATTGTTCTGGGCCGTGGCGATCACCAGGTTCACCTTCTGCACCAGCGCATCCTCGTTCACCCAGTACTCATGGAACAGCGTGCCGCGGGGGGCTTCGCTGGCCCCGATGCCGTGGGTGTTGTTGATCATGGCTTTGGCGCGGATGTTCGTGCCCAGGATCTCCGGATCGTTCAGCAGCATTTCGATCTTTTCCACGGAGAAGAGGATTTCGATGAGCCGGGCATAGTGGTAGTAGAACGAGTTGTTCACGGTATCGGCTTCGCCGGCGATGGCCCGGAACAGTTTTCGTTCCGCTTCCGCAAGAGGGGTGTCGATGTAGTCGCAGAGGTTCACGCGGGCGAGCGGGCCCACGCGGTACATCCCCTTCTGGTAGCCGAGCGGCTTGTAGTATGGGAACTTCAGATACGACCACTCTTCGGTCGCTTCGCCGAAATACTCGGCGTAATGGGTCGGATCGATCTTATCGGCGATGACGTTGCCGGCGCCGTCCATCACCCGGAGTGTGCCGCCGTAGTACTCAAGGGCGCCGTCGTCGGCGACGAGACCCACCCAGAGCGAGCGGAAGTTGCCGTAGTTCGGGATATCTTTGGCGAACGTGACATGGATCTTCTTCATGGTCTCGAGCGCCATCAGGGCTGTGGCCCGGACCTCGGGGATCCAGTTGAGCAGGTAATCGCGCTTGGCGGCATCGAAGGGTTCGCGCACCCCGCCGGCGACGGCCCAGGGGGTGTGGATTTTCCGGCTGCCGAGCACTTCGATGATCTCCTGGCCGAACTTGCGGAGTCGGATCCCCCGTTTGGCGAACTCCTTATCGTGGGCGATCAGGCCGAAGATGTTCCGTTTGGCCGGGTCGGAATCGAAGCCCAGGAGGAAGTCGGGGGAGGACAGGTGGAAGAAGCTGAGGGCATGCGACTGCAGCCATTGCGCAAGGGTAATGAGGCGGCGCAGTTTCTCGGCCGTGGGGGGGATGGTCACGGCGAGGATCGCGTCGCCCGCCTTTGCCGATGTCACGAGGTGGCTTGTCGGGCAGATCCCGCAGATGCGGGACGTAATGCCGCCCATTTCCCACAGGACGCGGCCTTCGCAGAACTTCTCGAAGCCGCG
>PMCM01000165.1 GCA_003154155.1 Ignavibacteriota bacterium
AACTGGTTCCATGTGGATGTGCCGACGGGACCGTGAAAAGTCACCACTCCTGCTTTTGCGTACAGGGCGATCAGGATCGAGGTAATGTCACTGTATCCGACCAGAATCTTAGGGTGGGCGCGCACTGCATCATAGTCGATCAGCGGCAGGATGCGGTTGCACCCCCAGCCGCCCCGCACAGCCATCACGGCATCGACTCCCGTATCGCGGAACATGGCGTTGATGTCCGCGGCACGATGCTCATCTGTGCCGGCAAGATACCCGTGCCGGTCAAAGACATGTTCACCGAATTTCCAGCGCAGTCCCAGCGCACCAAGCACTTCCGTCACCTCGGTCAGGTCTTCGCGGACGAAGGTGGCACCGGCGGGATTGATGAGGCCGACCGTTGCGCCCGGAAACAGGCGCGGGGGCTTGCGCGTAAGTGCCGATCCCGCCGCTCGTCCGCGGGGGGAAAAGAGGGCGGCCAGCGAAACACCGCCGATGGTGCGGAGGAGTGCACGTCGTGTTGTCAGATCAGATGGGCTCATTGATCTCCTTCTGCGCCGCTCAGGTGCTCATATGCGTCCGGCCGCTCCCGGAGAGTCCTGCAGAAGTGTGCTCCGGGTGTATGCAACGCGGAACCCCTGCCGTTCGAGATTCCGCTGTGAAACGCTTCCTGGCCGGGTCAACGTATAGGCGAGGTCACATTCCGATTCCACAGCATGGTTCATCAGGGCGCGGATCACTGCGGATTGCACCCCCAGGCGGCGGAATGCCGGGACGGTGCTGGCACCGTAGACCGCGGCTACGCCGTCATGGATGGACAACGCTCCGCCGCCGGCAGGCCGGCCGTCGACCCAGGCGATGACGCACTTTGTCGCCGGCCGCGCCACGATGTTCCGCAGCACTTCCAGATTCTCGGCGGTCTGCACTTCATGTTCGCCGAAACCCATCGCTACTGTGCGTGCCCACACATCGGAATCCTCCGGGCCGCTGAACTGGACGCTGATGTTGGAGCCTGGGGGAACAGCCATTTCCACGACGCGGATTTTCCGCACCATCATGTTCGAAAAATCCACCAGCCTGTAATTTCGCTGCGCCAGCTCCCGCAGGACGGAAGGATCCGCGAGCGGACAGAGTTCGATATGAACCGTCGCTCCCCTGCTGGCGAAGAAATGCTCCAGGGCGTCGAGGTCCTGACTTCGCACCGGACCTTCCATGCCAACGCCGAGCGCCTGTGTCAGCGGGGAACTGACGCCGACAAACACAGCAACACCCCCTGCCAGACGTTCGGCGACTGCCCCGGAGGCGGGATCAATGCGCGCATGGATCTCCGCGGATTCCACGGCTACAGCGGTATCCGCGGACTCGATGCGCCGCGCAAGTCCGTAGTCAGCCAGGAACGCGAAAGCCGTCGCTTCTGTGGGGCTCACCTATTCTCCCTTCAGCATCGGGGAGAGAGTGTACCCTTTCGACAGCAGCATCGACTCCTGAGCCCGGAAGAAATCCCTGATGGATTCTACCGGAACTGCCTGCGTGATGCCGGATTCCACCTCGGTCCGTCTCTCCACATAAATTTCTCCCGTATAGGGCACCGCCGGGTCAAAGACCGTATCCCCGCTGTCCTTTTCCGGGATAAGAACATACGAAGAATGGGCAGACACGAGCTTGATCATGCCCACCAGTTCGAAATTGGGAATGCCGTCGCGGATGGCCAACACGATCCCGCCGCTGAATCCGCGGCTGAACATCGCATCCACCATGAAGGTGCCGCGCTTATCTTTGTTCGGGCTGCTCACGATTCCTTTCGTCGCCATTTTGTACCCCGAGGGGTAGCCGAACAGATACACGAAGGTCCCCCATTCCAGCTCGCGGGCCTTGCCGAACGGGTATTTGAATACCGGAAACCGGGCTGCCGGTTCGATGTCAAATTTCTTGCCAAGGATGGCGATATCCGCGGCTCTGTCAACGGCAAGCAGGTCCAGTTCCCCTCCCTCGGGCATTATGGCGGCATAATTCGATTGTTTTTCCTTCACCGCAATACTCTTGACGTAGATTGTCTGGCGGCGGTCCATGCTGATGTGATACTCCACGACGGTGTCTTCAAAATCCACCACGTGGGCGCACGTGATCATCAGGAGGTGGCGATCCTCGTATTGCAGCGTCGTCAGCGTTCCCGATGCCGTGCTGTTCACGTACACAGAGGACGGTTCCTTGCTTTTGAGCAGTTCCGGAGTAACCGCGGACCGGGTGACGCGTTCTTCAGGAAGAAACGTGTAGGTCCGGTAGTAGGCGATGCAACTGAGCATGTTCACCGTTTCACTGATCTCCTCCAGCTGCTTCGAACAACCCCGGTAGGGGAACTCGGAGTCATAGAGACCGTCCGAGAGGGTCGGGTACACATCGCGGTAGACGTTCGACGTGCATCCGGCCAGAAACAGCGCAACGGCCACGCCTGCGGTCCGTAATGCCACGTGGTAGAGCATGACGTTATTCCTCGAGCCCTGCAAGAGCTCTCAGTGTGCGTATTTCCTGGGGGGTCAAAGCTCGTGTTGTCCCGCGGGGCAGCCCTTCGGTTGTTACAGGGCCGTACGCGACACGATCGAGCTTGTCGACGGTATAACCAAGTGCTTCAAACATACGCCGGACCTGCCTGTTCCAACCCTCATGAATCGTAATCCCCACCTCGCGTCCCTTGCCGCCGGGGATGCTGAGCAGTTCCGCCGGCGCTGTGCGGCCTTCATCCAGCTGGATTCCCTCCGCCAGCGCCTGGAGATGTTCGCGGGTCACCACTTCGCTGCACGTGACACGATAGGCCTTCGGGATGCCGTAGCGCGGATGCATCAACCGGTGGGCGAATTCGCCATCATTCGTCAGGAGTAACACGCCGGTGGTATTCCTGTCAAGACGTCCGATGGGGAACACGCGTTTTCGGGAGTGCACGTGATCCATCACCGTCGTACGTCCGCGCTCATCGCTCATCGTGGTTATCGTATCCTTCGGCTTGTTGAGCGCCAGATAAATCAGCGCATCAACGAGTGCAACCTCCTGACCGTCCACAAAGACACGGTCGCGTCCGGGCACCAGGGTGGTCGCAAGCGAGGAGATACGCACTCCATTGATGGCAACGCGCCCTTCGGTAACCAGATCTTCCGCTTTTCGCCGGGAAGTGATGCCGCACATGGAGAGGTAGCGATTGATGCGCACTTCCTCCTGTGTCTCGCCGGGTTTCCCCGAACGGGACGCATCAATCGGAACGGCATGTGGTGTCACATGGGATTTCCCCTGGTCCGCTGGTGTGCGGCTCTTGGGAACATCTGCAGTCCCGGGCGCAGGCTTGTGCTTCCGCACGTTCCCAGCCGGTGAGAGTGGATGTGGCTTCCGGTAATTGCCACTCCCGCCTGAGAGGCGATCCTGACGGAATTTTCCGGATCCCGGCGCAGGGTGGTCTTTGCGGAACCCGCCACGTTCGTTGAACGGGCGATCACCCCGTGTCTTGCCTTGCCCGGGTGATGCGCTGTCTCTCCGGAACCCACCCCGTTCGTTGAACGGGCGATCATCCCGTGTCTTGCCGTGCCCGGGTGATGCGCTGTCTCTCCGGAACCCACCCCGTTCGTTGAACGGGCGATCATCCCGTGTCTTGCCGTGCCCGGGTGATGCGCTGTCTCGCCGGAACCCTCCTCGTTCGTTGAATGGGCGATCATCCCGTGTCTTGCCGTGCCCGGGTGATGAGCGGTCTTTCCGAAAATTCCCGGGTCCCTGTGATGGACGGGCGCCACGGAGCCCGCCTGAACCGGAAGAGGGACCTTCACGCCTGAAGTTTCCCTGTCCCGGGAAAGAACGGTCATTCCTGTAGTTCCCCGTCCCCGGTGACGGACGGTCTTTCCGATAGTTCGCTGAGCCAGGCGAAGGGGGATTTTTGTGATATCTGCCACCACCGGGGGGAAACTGATCGTTGCTGAACTTCTTCCGCCCCGGAGCCGGGTGATCCTTCCTGAAGTTCGAACCTCCGGTGCCTGGTCTTTCGTTGCGTGGTCGGCGATCACCCGGACCAAAGGATCCTCTGCGCGGTTTGCCGGGGGCACTCATTCGCCGCCCCCGATCAGCCTGAGACCCTCGTCTTCGGGCGTTTCTTCCTTGTCCCGTTTCTCTTCGAGTTCCTGCAGCATACGCTTCTCCACTTCGAATTGTGCTTCTGCCAGCAATTCGTCGATCTCGCGCGGCTTGGGAAGTTCAGCGAGATCATTCAAGCCGAAATGTCTGAGGAAGTCTTTGGTTGTCCCATACAACAGCGGCCGCCCCGGGGTGGCGGCGCGGCCGATGATCGCGACCAGGTTTCGCTCGAGGAGGGTCCGGAGCACGTAGTCGGCGTTGACCCCGCGGATCGCTTCGAGCTCGGGTTTTGTGACAGGTTGCTTATAGGCAATGACGGCGAGGCTTTCGAGGGCCGACACCGAGAGTTTCCGCTTGGAGCGTTCCCGGATCATTCTCCCGAGCCACACACCATGTTTCGGAAGCGTCGCGAACTGGTAACCGCCTGCGATTTTTACGATCCGGAAGGCGCGCTGTCCGTTCTCGAGCTCCGTGTTCAGGAATTCAATCGCACGCAATACCGTGTCGAGGTCGATGCGCTCCGGGCGTTCCGGCCCTTCGAGATAACCGAGCAAATCGGCCAGCTGCCGCAGGCTCAACGGCTCGTCGGTAGCGAAGAGAAGCGCCTCGATGACTTCCAGGATCGGGCGAGGCATCGGGAGTGCGATCGTTGCACTCATGCCGAGGCCAGCGTCAGGGGGACAAGAGGCGTGATGGGGCGGATGGCGATATCATCCTTCCCCTCGACCGGGGCGATGGCCACCACTTTGTTCTTCGTCAATTCNNAGGAAATCGAGCACAAAGCTCATTTGCTCGTCGACGGAGACGTTGAGCAGCTGCACTTCATGCACCGTTTTCTTGGGCATCTGATCGAGGGCCGCCTTGTAAGCCGCAATCAGGTTGAACAGTGAGATATCCTGGAGGAATTCGTCGTCATCCCCCTCGGCAATCACACGTGTATCTGCCTGGAAGAACTTCCTGTAGTACACATGCCGCTGTTCTTCCTCCATGCCGCCCAGTTCGCCGGCCATTTCTTTGAAGCGCTTGTACTCAACCAGGCGGCGGACCAATTCGGCGCGGGGGTCTTCCTCCTCGGCGGCGTTTTCATCGCGGGGCAGCAGCATGCGCACNNGTCGTCATCAGATGCAGATAATCGAAGAACTCCTTGGCGATTTTCGAGATCGGGATATTGTAGATATCCAGTTCATCCCGTTTGATAAAGAACAGGAGGAGATCCAGCGGTCCTTCGAAGTCATTCAGCTTTACGCGATACACGTTCTTATCCGAGATGCATGGCGGCATGCACATCTGCCATGGTGTGTTCCGCCCGGCTGCGGGCGCGTTGTTCGCCATCGGTCAGAATATCAAAGACCTCCTGCGGGTGGGCGTCGAAATAGGCTCGTTTCTCACGGAAAGGCGTAAGGCAGGCGGATATCCGCTCTGCTATCCGTTTCTTGCACTCAACGCATCCGAGGGCACCCGAACGGCAGCCCGTTTCAATGTCCTCGGCTTCAGGAGCGTTGAATTTCTGATGATATGTGTGCACAAGGCAGATTTCCGGACGGCCCGGATCGTTTTTTCGCACTTTTTGCGGATCGGTTACCGCGGTCCGGAGTTTCTTTTGAATATCTTCAGGGGAATCGGAAAGAAAAATCGTATTTCCGCCCGATTTGCTCATTTTCCGATCAATGCCGTCAAGTCCGGGCAGACGTGCGAATGGCGTTAGTTTGGGTTCCGGTTCCGGAAACACCGGACCGAACTGATTATTGAAGTGTCGCGCGATCTCGCGGGAGATCTCCACATGGGGTACCTGATCTTCCCCCACCGGCACGAGTTCGCCCTTATACAGCAGGATGTCGGCGGCCTGGAGAACGGGGTACCCAAGGTGACCATAGCTCATGTTTTCGATGTGCAGATCCCGCACCTGATCCTTCACCGCAGGATTCCGCTCGAGCCGCGCGGTAGTAATGAGCATGGAGAAGATGAGGTGCAACTCCGTGTGTTGCTTCACCTGGGACTGGCGGAACATGGGGCTCTTCAGCGGGTCGATGCCTGCGGCGAGCCAGTCGATGACCATGTCGACGGTGTCCTGGGTGATATGGGAAGTGTCGAGATCTGTCGTCAGGACATGGTAGTCCGCAATCAAGTGGTAGTTGTTGTAGTCCTGTTGCAGTGCGACCCAGTTTTCGAGGGCACCGACATAGTTGCCGAGGTGGAGCTTGCCTGTGGGCCGCATGCCACTCAGGATGGTTTTCCGCAATGTCATTTGGATGGTTGTGGATGGTCAATGTGCCCGCATCCGCGTACCGGTCCGGGCGGGTGCAAGCGTCAGTTCAAGAAGAGGTAGGGTTTCCAGCGCTCGTCCAATGATCCGACGACATGCCGGATGAATGTGACATGGTTCGGACGCATGGGTTTGCGGCGGAGCGGCATGACCGCCTCTTCAGGGGTCCGGTCGCCCTTCCTGTTGTTGCACACGACACAGGCGCAGACCAGGTTTTCCCACGTATCTTCGCCACCCCGGGAAATCGGTATCACATGATCCACCGTGAGTGGAAGGTCCGAACGGCCGCAAAACTGACAGCGATGTCCGTCTCGCCGCAGAATATTCTTGCGGGAGAGGATGATCCGTTTGTACGGCACCCGCACGAATACGGACAACCGCACGATGCTCGGATATGGAATCGCAAGGTTGACCGAACGGATCATCTGTCCGCTGTGCGCTTCGATCATCTCCGCTTTGCCAAGGAAAAGGAGAGCGATGGCCTTTTTGACATTGACCACGCTCATCGGTTCATAGTTCTGATTCAGAATCAGTACCTTGGCGTTGAGGCGCCCTGTTGCCGCTCTTGCATCAAGTAGCGCGCTGAAGACTTCCCTCCTATCCGAATCGATACGTACGTGTATCAAAAAATATACCTGTAGCCCCCTTCATTGTCAAGTTGCCTGGAGATATTCCGGAAATAACGGCTTTTCGGCCGGCATCGTGTGAAAAAGCCCCGGGATGGCCCCCGGGGCTTCTTCTTAGTTCATTGCCGTCTTCCAGTTCCACCGGCCCGCCAAGAGGTCGGTGCTAGCGCGGCACCTGCACTGCGATAAAGGCTGAGGCACCGTCAGCCTGACGGCGGACGCGGAGAAGGACGGAATCCCCTGCTTTTCTCGAGTCAATAGACTTTTTCAGGTCGCCCGGCGTGGCTACCTCTTTGCGGTCGGCTTCAAGAATGACGTCACCCTTGCCGATAGCCCGCTTGTCAGCTTCGCTGAACGGTTTGACGTCCGACACCACTACGCCATTGTCCAATTTCAGAGTCTTCTTTTCCTGGGGCGAAAGGGCACGAACGGTGAACCCCAGATCGGCAAAAGAGAGCGTTTTAGGCGATTCCACCTTCTGTTCCGAATCTTCTTTCTTCTCCTCGGCATTCTTGGATGCGAGCTGATCGCCCGCGCGCGGGCGCAGCGTCACCTTCTTCTCCATGGTCTTGCCGTCGCGGAATATCTTCAACGTGACCTGATCGCCCTGGTGCCGCGTAGCGATATACGACTGGAGTTCATTTTGCTTGTTCACCTCTTTACCGTCCACGGAGAGAATCACGTCCCCCTCCTTGATCCCCGCAGAAGATGCCGCCCCGCCATCGACGAGACCCTGCACGATCACCCCTTTCGCTTCAGTCATGCCCAGGGCATTGGCCAGCGTCTGGTCAACAGCACCGATCTGCACACCGATGTATCCGCGCTTGACCTCGCCGAACTTGATCAGGTCGGATGCAACGGTTTTCAGGAGATTGACGGGGACGGCAAAGCCGTATCCCTGGTACCGGGCGTTCGTGGTTGCGATGGCGGCATTAATGCCGACGACTTCGCCGCTCATATTCACAAGCGCACCGCCGCTGTTTCCGGGATTAATGGCAGCATCGGTCTGGATGAAATTCTCGATACCGTAGTTATCCTGGATGATGTTGATGTTGCGCCCGATCGCTGACACAATACCGGCGGTCACTGTTGAAGACAGTCCCAGGGGGTTTCCGATTGCGAGCACCCATTCTCCCACCTGGACGTTTTCTGAATTACCGAGCGCGGCTGCAGTGAGATCTTTGGCGTCAATCTTTATGACTGCGAGGTCGGTCGACGGGTCGGTGCCGATGACCTTCGCCTTGAAGCGGACCTTGTCATGGAGAACTACTTCGACGCCTCCGTCTTCGGCATCTTCCACCACGTGATTGTTGGTGGCGATATAGCCGTCAGCCGTCAGGATAACGCCCGATCCGGATCCCGCAGAGGGTTCGGGTTCCGGCGCTTTGAAGTCGGGCCCGAAGAAATGGAAGAAATCCTGGGGCATCTTCTGCTGTTTTTCCTTGCCGGTGGTCGTCACATTGATCGCCACAACTGACGGTGTCACAGCTTTTGCCACAGCGGCGAAATCATTGCTGAGGGTCTTTGCGCTGGTGTTTTGCGCGGTGACGGGCACCTGCCCGCCCAGTTTCACATCTTCGCCGGTCGAAGCGAGGCCAAACGTCACCCCGTTGCTCAACGACGACACCAGCACCGCACCCAGAATTACACCGATGGCAACGAGTACGACCGAGGCGAGAAGATATTTTCGCAGCATTGCTTGTATTCCTCCAGGAGTGTTCTGCTATGACTGAATACGTGAAAAAATCTGTTCCGACTTAAGCTGCCGCATGCCCGTCAGGTGGACCTGCACGAGATGTTGCAGGGCATTATGCAGTTCACGTGACATCTCGGGTGACAGGACAATACGAAGTGCGGATGCAATTCCGCCGACGTTCTGGAAGCTGGCCAGTGCCGCACACGAAGCGCGTGACAGGAGCAGGCCCGTTTCCGACGATTCTCCGCAATTCCCGCACAGGACACCGTTTGCCGTCAATCGCAACGTGCGCCCGGCGGGACCTGAAGTGTCCAAGCCTCCATGAC
This sequence comes from Ignavibacteriota bacterium, assembly GCA_003154155.1. Lineage (GTDB taxonomy): Bacteria > Bacteroidota > Ignavibacteria > UBA10030 > UBA6906 > Fen-1255. The sequence continues at coordinate 9,004 of PMCM01000165.1, forward strand.
ATGAGACACATTGCTGGAGTGAAGGTTTAAAGCCCAGCAAGCCCAGCAATCGGACCTCATAAGCATATAACGCATTTGGGTAGCGTTGAGTTGCATTCTGCAGGGTTTTGAAAAGATCGATGGCCAGATCGAAGACTTCGGGATGCGGTTCGTCGTGTTCTGTGGCCAAATGGAGGATTTCAACCGCGGCCATGCCGACAGCCATCCTGGTGAGGTCTTCGGCAACCGCCGGATACCTTCCCACGAGATCGCATTGCGTCAGAAGTTGAAGTTCCCGCTGGGGTTTATGATAGATCACGGCACGCACGTGGTTCATGGCCTCGATGGCGGCACTGAACGGCCTGGATTTGCGGCGCGCGCCTTTGGCAAGCACGGAGATTTTTCCGTGATCACGGGTGAACAACGTGGCGATCAGGCTGGACTCGCTGTACTTCAATGTCCGGAGGACCAGTGCCTCCGTCGTCAGGATCATCGCTGTCCGAGAACGTCAGTGATCGCATCGCCGAAGGGAGGTCGCAGCACACCCCTGTCAGTGATGATTGCAGTAATGAGGTCATGTGGAGTGACATCAAATGCCGGAGCGTACACCCGAACGCCTGCGGGCGCAATGCGGATACCCGCGAAATGTGTCACCTCCGATGGATCCCGTTCTTCGATGGGGATCTCCCTGCCGGTGGGTGTGTGCGGGTCGAGCGTAGTCACAGGTGCGGCCACATAGAAGGGAACATGATGGCGTTGCGCCAGCACTGCGAGCGGGTAGGTTCCAATCTTGTTGGCGCTGTCGCCATTTCGGGCGATGCGGTCGGCCCCAACGATGACAGCCTGGACGCGGTCTTCCCGCATGACGCTGGCTGCCGTGCTGTCGGTGATCAGCACGACATCAATGCCCGCCTTCACCATTTCCCAGCTGGTCAACCGTGCGCCCTGCAGAAGGGGGCGGGTTTCATCTGCGAAGACCGACTTGATCTTGCCCTGGCGGTGGGCCGTTGTCACGACGCTGAGCGCGGTGCCATCGCCTGCCGTAGCCAGCGCGCCCGCATTGCAGTGCGTGAGCACTGAAACGCCGGTCGGCAGCAGGGCTGCGCCCAGTTCGCCGATCAGCCGGCAGGCCCGGATGTCCTCCTGCTGTATGGCTTGGGCTTCCCGTTCCAGGGCAATCATCACGTCCGCATCGCTGCGGCCGGTCAGCATCGCGAACCGTGTTTGGAGGCGCTCGAGGACAGTAAAGAGGTTGACAGCCGTGGGACGTGTGGCAGCGAGCAGCGCAACAGTTTTGGTGAAGCGCACCGAGAGAGGTGTGGATACTTCCATCCCACGGACGCCAAGCACGACGCCGAACGCCGCGGCGACTCCAATAGCAGGGGCCCCGCGAATACGCAGGGCCCTGATCGCCTCGGCGACGACGCCAACATGTTCGGTCTCCACATACCGCTCTTCAGCGGGCAGCAGAGTCTGGTCGATGAAACGCAACTTTCCATCGACCCAATCGACAGCCTTCATGCGCCCTCAGTCCTCGTCAAACCTGGAGAGTTCCCTGAACTCCCGGAACCGGTCCTGGATGCCCAGGTACGTCAGGTCAGTGATCCCCCCCACCCCAAATTTCTCGACGCAGAAGGATGCAAGGGCGCTGCCGTAGATCACGGCGCGTTTCAGGTTTTCCTCGGAGACGTCTTCGGTGCGGGCCAGCCACCCGATGAAACCGCCGGCGAAGCAATC
>PMCM01000266.1 GCA_003154155.1 Ignavibacteriota bacterium
CGGTTCAGGAAATAGCGGTCGTGGCTTACGGCGATCACACAGCCGTCGAATGCGGCGAGGGCTTCCTCGAGGATTCGCAAGGTCGCCAGGTCCAGGTCGTTTGTCGGCTCATCCAGGATCAGGAAGTTGCCGCCGTTCTTCAGCACCTTCGCGAGAAGGAGCCTGCTCTTCTCTCCGCCCGACAAGCTGCCAACCTTCGTGTACATCCGTGATTCATCAAAAAGGAACCGGCGGAGATACCGCCACACCGTGATGCGCTCCTCGCCGAACTGCAGCCACTCGCGTCCTTCGCCGATTTCCTCCAAGACAGTCTGCTCGTTGTTCACCGAGACGCGGGACTGGTCGACGTAGTTGAACAACGTTCGTTCACCGACGTCCACGTCGCCCTTGCCGGGAGGAATCTCGCCGAGGATGATCCTGAGCAGCGTCGTTTTGCCGAGTCCGTTCCGTCCGACGATGCCCAGCTTGCGCCCCCGGGTGAACTGAAATGTCAGGCCGTCGAACAACGTCCGTCCGCCCATGCTGGAGCCGAGGTTTTTCAGATCCAGTATCTTTGTGCCGGGGGGAGGGGCGGGAGGAATGATGAGGTCAACCTGCTGTTCGGACTCGTAGCCCCCCGCTTCAACCATGTCGAAATATTTCTGCATCCTGCTCTTGGATTTCGTCCGCCGTGCCCGGGGTCCTTTCCGGACCCATTCCAGCTCCCGCTGGAGGAAGCTCTGCCGTTTGTGTTCTTCGGTGTCGCGTTGTGTTTCCCGCTCAGCTTTGTCGATGAGGAAATCGCTATAGTTGCCGGAATGAGAGTAACAGGTCCCGTCGGAAAGCTCGATGATCCTGTTGGCCAGCGAATCGAGAAAGTACCTGTCGTGCGTAACAAACAGGCACGCGGAAGGGAAATCCCTCATAAAATCCTCGATCCATTCGATGGATTCCGTGTCGAGATGGTTCGTCGGTTCATCGAGGAGGAGCAGGTCGGGCCGTGCGATGATGGCCTTGCAGAGAGCCACCCGGCGTTTCTCGCCGCCGGAGAGGGAGCCGATATCGCGCGTTTTCTCCGGGGCATTCAACGAGTGCATGGCGGTTTCAATTCTGTTCTCGAGGTTCCACCCATCGCGGTGATGGATTTGTCCCTCGAGAGTCTGGCGGCGTTCGGACGTGGAGGGTGTTGCGTCATATTCCCGCAAAAGGTCGATGACATCGTGCGCCCCATCCACGATATTCTCATAGACCGATTTGGCAGGATCAAGCTGAAAATCCTGGGAGAGATACCCNNGCAAGGTGGACTTGCCGGCCCCGTTGTTGCCGATAAGTCCGACCTTGTCCCGCTCATGGATGCTCAGCGAGGCATGGCTGAGAATCGTCTGTTCTCCCACTTTTACGGCGATATCATGGGCGGTAATGAGGACGCTGGTGGTCGATTTGGACATTTTGGCGTTTGGGGACCGGATTGTGGTGTATTACGATACAAAGAAACGTGCTTCGCGGCAAGCGAGAAAGAAAGCTTGATACTCGCCCGGGAAAGACCTACGTTTAGTATCCACCAGTATGAAGAAAGCGAGCTGTCTTTGGGAATTTCCCTGTTCAAGAAAATCGGCGACATCATCAAGAAGGCGACCGGGGTTCCGACCGGCCCCACACGCACACCGGTAGTTCCTCCGCAACACACTCCCGTGCAATCCATGGAGCAGCGGAGCGGCACCCGGCAGCGACAACCATCTCAGCGGCCGCCGTCACAGCGACTGCCTTCCCCACGGCCGCCATCACAGCGTCCGCCTTCACAGCGTTCGCCATCACAACGTCCGCCTTCACAGCGCCCGCCATCACTGAGGCGCGAACACGATCAATCCGGCCCCCGGCCGACGGAACAGCCCGCGGCACAGCCGCAACAGAATCGCCGCACGCGGCCACCCTCACAGCGCCGCCCCAGAGTTGAGGTAAGCCCCGAGGTCCGGCGGCCGAAGACCGATTGGGACCTCGCATCGTTCAGTGTGCCCGTCGAAGAAGGCAAGGTGCGCTTCCACGACCTCGATCTCTCGCCCGAGGTGATGCGCGCCATCCAGGACCTTGATTTCCTCTATTGCACGCCCATTCAGGCCGGGATACTCCATGTGACGCTCAAGGGCGGGGATGCCACCGGCCGGGCGCAGACCGGCACCGGGAAGACGGCAGCATTTCTGATCACCATTCTCACCCACTTCAGCCGGAATCCTTTGCCGAAGCCCCGGACGAAAGGCTCGCCCAGGGCTCTCATTATGGCTCCTACGCGGGAGCTTGTGCTCCAGATTGAAAAGGATGCAAAGGCGCTGGGTAAATACACCGATTGTGTTTCCATGGCAGTCTTCGGAGGCATGGAGTATTCCAAGCAAGAAAACATGCTGCGGCAGGGAGCCGTCGATATCGTTGCCGCCACCCCGGGGCGTCTCCTCGACTTCAAGCGCAAAGGCTATATCGATCTGAGCCAGGTGGAAATCCTGGTGATCGACGAGGCGGACCGGATGCTCGACATGGGCTTCATCCCCGATGT
>PMCM01000159.1 GCA_003154155.1 Ignavibacteriota bacterium
TTTTCTGACGGCTTCGTCTTTGCCTTGGTTTGGATGAACTGGACAACCGTCTTTTCCCGTTCCTTGTCCTGGTCGCTTCCCATCTGCATCGAACGGAATTTGTAGAACTTGAACGGCGTGCCGTTTTTGCCGATCCGGACCTGCGAGAAGAAAATCGGTCCGCGCGAATCCAGGCGGATGGCAAGGGCGATGGTCGCCAGGATCGGTGAGAGGAACATCACGCCGATTGCTGCGAGCACGGAATCGAAGATCCGCTTGTACACTTCCAGGATCGGGCTCGGGCTGAAGTGAGAGATGCCGACCACAGGGAGATTCCCGTACTTCTCGATGAACAGGCGGGACGGCACCACGTCATACAGGGGCGAGGAAATCTTGACGATGGTATCGGTGGCTGTCGCGATGTCCAGCACGCCGATCAGCCGGGTATGATCCACGTTTTCCAGGCAGACGATGATTTCCTGAACCGCAAACACTTTAACGATCTCGCGGAGTTCGGCGACCCGACCCAGGACCTTGGCCCTGTTGAACACCACTTTGCCGAGTGGGAGTTCATCATCCAGGAACCCCACCAGATTGAGCCCGAGGTGGTCGTTCAGAAAGAGGTTGATCGCGAGATTTTTTCCATTTTCGCCTGCTCCGACGATCAGCGCATTGCGATGGAACACCTTGCGGCGGGAGAGCCAGAGATAGATATTCCGGAACACGATCACCCGGCCGCCGATGAGGAGGATTATGGATACTGCGGAAAAATACACCATTGCCAGACGGCTATCCACGATCCAGTCGGCCCGGACGAAGAATGCCAGCAGGGCGAGGCTGAGAATCGTGAAGAAGAGAGCTTTCAGAATACGTACGGTCTGGTCAGCGACCGTGATGAACACATTGACCCTGTAGAGGCCAAGGTATTGGAACAGGAAGGTCGCTGCGGCTCCGAAGAGGCAGAGAAAGATGGGCTCCCACTCGAGTGGGGCACCAACAAAGCTGAATTCGCCGCCGAATCCCCTTCCACGAAGCGTAATACCAATAGCAAGGGCCGCTACTATCGTTAGCCAGTCGAGGACCAGCAGTATGTACGTGTATGCGGGGCGCTTCTTCAGTGCAATCATCATCTCCACTCCACGATGAATGACGAGGCAAAATCCCAGATTAAGTTAGCATAAGGGGCGTCAAAAAGCAACCTCACCAGAACCAGCCAAATCGGTCAAAAGAGTGGTTATAATGTAGAAAATACCTGAGCCGGGAACCGTGCGCTGCGTCACAAGGGCGATTTTTCTGCGATTTTCGCATGTGCCATGTTTCTTTTGCTTGTCATGTGTGATCATGGTCACTCGATATCCACGGATGGGGCACATGTCACCCATGTAACTAACACGCAAAACAAGTGCCATATCGAGAAAAAAAGCACCGCCCCCGGATGAACCCGGAGGCGGTCTTGAGAATCACGAAGCAGAAGAAAACAGCTCAGGAGACGAACTCCCGAATTGTGTCGCAAACGTATGTGATCTGCTCCTCGGTCAGCTCAGGATACATCGGGAGGGAGAGGATCTCTTTTGCTGCCCTTTCCGTCACCGGGAAGTCCCCTTCCTTGTAGCGGAGGTGGGCAAACGCCTTTTGCACGTGAAGGGGAACGGGATAATGCAGGCCGGTGGCAATCCCCTTCTCCTCCAGGTGCTTCTGAAGCGCATCCCGCTTTGTGACGCGTATCACATAGAGGTGGTACACGTGTTTCGCATAGGGCATTTCCTTGGGGGGGGTAACGTTGGGAATGCCCTGCAAGTGCTTTGCATACAGCGCGGCATTGCGCCGGCGGGCTTCCGTCCAAGCGCCCAGGTGACGAAGTTTCACGCCGAGCACTGCACCCTGAATGCCTTCCATGCGATAGTTGTGTCCGAACATCTCGTGGTAGTACTTCTTTTCCGCGCCATGGTCCCGGATCATTTTGAACTTGCGGGCCAGCTCAGGGTCGTTGGTCGCCACCGCCCCACCTTCTCCATACGCTCCCAGATTCTTGCCGGGATAGAAACTGAAGGATGATGCCCGCGAGAGCCCGCCGGTACGTTTCCCTTTGTATTCGGCGAGATGCGACTGGGCGCAGTCTTCCACCAGGGCGATGTTGTGCTTCCGGGCAATCTCATTCAGCGGATCCATGTCCGCCGGTTGGCCGTACAGGTGCACTGCCACGATGGCTTTGGTCTTCGGAGTGATTTTCGCCTCGACCTTTCGCGGATCGATATTGTAGCTCTCCGGATCGCAGTCCACAAAGACGGGTGTCGCCCCGCAGAGCGTCGCCCCCCAGGCGGTGGCGATGAAGGTGTTGGCGGGAATGATGACCTCGTCTCCCGGACCGAGTCCGAGGGCCCAGAGCACCATATGGTTGCCATCCGTGCCGGAGCTCACGCCGTAGCAGAACTGCACGCCGTGCTCTTTGCCGAATGCGGCTTCGAATTCGCTCACCGGCTTGCCGAGCACATATGCCGTATTGTCGAGAACGGCAAGAATTGCAGGAAGAACTTCGTCCTTGATGGAAGCATACTGGGCTTTCAGATCGAGAAATGGCACGCGCATCATACATGGTCCTGTTGGTCGTTGGCAGAATGCATCAAGAAACTCACGAAGTAATATACAAAAACATGTGACAAGATAGAGTGCATTTTATCACGATTTTTCTTCGGAAGACGTGATCGCAGTCACATGGCCGTCACGCAGCGCATGGCGCACGATCGATGCACGGCCTGCCGCCGGTCCCGTGACTGCACTGGAACCGCCGGTGCACTCCAGCGTGGACCTGTTCCGATCCTGCCACCAGCGGGCGATGTCGCGCGGATGGGTGTGCCACATGCCCTTGAGCGATTTCATATACACCAGGAGTTCCTCGAACAACGCGAGCCGGTCATCGGCGATCATGTAGTCCGGGTGAATATTGATCAGCACCAGTCCGCCCTGTTCGGCGATCCAGGCCGCTTTTTCTTTCCATACGTGAATATCGCGATGGTTGAGGATTTCAAACAGGGTATGGTCCTGAGGCATGGTCAGCGGCAGTTCCACCATGTCGCCCAGGAAGAAGGGCCAGATGCTGCAGCATCCGCCTGCCTGCGGTTCGTACGGGTCGGTATCCGGGAAGGAACTATCGTACGCGAACTCCAGGGCAGTCATCCAGTCGGGGTTTCTGAGAGTTGACGGGGAACGGAATCCCGAGGCCTGCCATTCGCGCGCATAGGCGTGGATCCGTGCCAGGCGTTTGGTGAACAGCCGGTGCGATTGGAAGAGCTTTCCGTCGTGTTTCAGTCCGTGGATGCCGATCTCGAATCCGTTGTCTCTGAGCCTGTTCACGATCGACCAGTCGATGAGATACCGTTCAGGAACCAGATTCCATGATGAGACGAACCCCAGCTTCTTTTCCAGCACCGCGAGTTGCGGAGCGCGGCGGAGTCCCGCGTCCATTTCGACGTCATGCGTGATGGCGAATGCGAAGCGATGACCGTCGGGCCAATACGACAGGCGCCGGACCTCCGGCTGGTCCCGGAGGAGGGCCGCGAGGTAGGCGTCGATCGTGGTGGTGAGTACCGGTTCGATGGGCCATGCGGGAAACGCGGCGGCGGCTTGCACGGCGGTAAACCGCTGGCGCAGCGCGATCTGGACCGGGCGCGGGATAACGGGCTTCATCAGATAGTACAGGCGGCGTTTCCAGCCGTGGGTATCCTCCACGTAGCGTTCGTACAGGAGGTGATCTATCCGGCCGTCGGGCTCTGCGGGGTCGGGAGAGTTTTTGCAGACCTTGAGGAGCTCGCGCACTGTCGATCTCGCCGCACCCCGGGCGATCGCCGAGAGGTTATCCGACGTGTTCATACAGA
>PMCM01000178.1 GCA_003154155.1 Ignavibacteriota bacterium
AAGCATGGTTTGTAACCCGTGAAGTGTTTACAGGCGGGGATGGGAATCGGTGACATGGTCATAAATGCTCGGCCGTTCGGGATTCGATCGCTGAAGTTCTTCAAATGCGGCAAAAACGGTGTCGACGCTCAGGTCGTTCATGCAGGGATTGCCTATCGGACAGGAAGTGAGATTGCACCCAAGGCATCCCAACGATTCGTTGCGGACGGTCCGGTTGGCCTCGCCATACGGCCCCTGCAGTTCAGGACGCGTCGGACCGAAGATCCCGAGTACGGGCGTCCCCACGGCGGCGGCAATGTGCATCGGGCCGGAGTCATTGCTGACCACGTAAGCGCAGCGGGCCAGCAGCGCCGCGAGCTGGGGTAAGGTGGTCGCCGGGGGGATCCAGGGCGCGGTACGCGTGTGGCGCGCAATGGTCTCCACATCCCCCTCCTGGCCGGGACCCCAGGGGAGCACGATGCTCCACCCGAACCGCTCGTGGATCCTGTCGGCAAGCGCCGCAAAATCCCTCAAATGCCATCGCTTCGTATACCACCCGCCACCCGCATTCACGCCAACGAGCAACCCCTGCTGGAGTCCTGAACCTGCCAGAGCCCTCTCCACGTACCGAGCGTCATCGGCGCTGTAATAGAAACGTAATGTCCGGTCCGCAATGGGCACACCGATATGCTCCAGGGCGTCGAGATTGAATTGCGTGTTGTGCACTTCCCCGCCGCGGGGAGTCACGACAATATTGTAGGCGTAACTGCGGCCGCGGAAATTGTAGCCGACACGGAACCGCGCTCCGCTCAGCCTGGTCACCAGCGCCGTCCGGGGGTTGCCGAACAAATCGATAATCAAGTCATACCGCCCCCGGCGGATCGCCCGGATCAGACCCGTGCTCGACATCGTGCGACGATCGTACACCACGGTGCGGTCAACGTCGGGATGGTTCCGCAACACGTCCACGGAGGGGACCTCGGTCAGGAAATCAATGCTGGAGGAAGGGTACGCACGGCGGAGATTCGGCAGAACGAGCGTGGAGAGAACCACATCCCCCACGGCACGCAGCTTGATGACCAGTATTCTGCGCACATCTTCCGGCCGGACAGTCATGGCAATCGAGATCCACTTGATTATGGGATGTGAACAGGCGGACGGGTGGGCCCCCCACCCGTCGCGTCAGGTGCTAGGAGTGATCCGGTTGCGCGATGACCGGGCGAACCCAATCACCGAAGTGAATTAACTCCTCCATCCGGCATGACCAGACGAGCTTGCCGTCGTACACGGTGATGTCCGGACACCCGTCACACATGCTGAGTGCGCCGTTCTCCATGAAGTCTGCCGGCTGGATGATCATGACGGATTGCATATGGAGCCGCTTGAACAGCTGCCCCGGCGATCGCAGGAGACCGTGCAGATACGCGCTGGCCGTCTTTGCCAGACCATGGTCGACCGGCGACAGGAGGAGCATCGATTTTGCCCGGCTGAGCGTCTTCGGCGTGGTGTACGCCAGATAGGAGCCGCGGAACAAATGATGCAAGGATTGTCCCATCTCCATGAATTTCGGCCCGGCATAGCCGTAGATCCGTTCCTTCGTGCCGATACGCATGGTCAGCAGCCATTTGAAATGGTCCGGGCGCTCGGTGCCGTTCAGGTACGCCGACGGCATGAAGTCCGGATAACGCTTCCGGATCTCCGCGACAATATCCGTCGACATGATGCTTGTTTTCCTGTCCTCCTGGATCGCATAGGCAACCGGCGACATGTCCACTTTCCGGCCGCCGACCATGTAGTCGTACCCCTTGTAGACCGGCGCGGCGCGGTAGGCAATGAATACCAGTATATGCACGATGTCGATGTGCTCTTGCCCCCACGCGAGGATTTCCGGGACGTTCTGCAGTGTGTGTTCGTACACGGTGGCATTGAACGCGCAGGAAATGTCCCCCACGTCGGCCAGCATGCGCGCATAACTGAGACGGAGTTCGTTGAGTTCCGCCTCCGTCTTTCCTTTCATGTGCGGCCGGTTTTGCCCGCTGTCAATGTGGAACGTGAACCCGACCACGCCGGCCTTTTTCAGCGCCTTCAGCTTGTCCATGGTCAACGCGAGTCCGTTGGTGTTGATGATGGGCTTCTGTCCCATCTCCGCCACCATGGCAACGATCTTCTCTATCTCCGGATGCGTGAGCGGATCGCCCCCTGCAATCGATACGCCGTCCGTCTTCCGTAACCGGCGAAAGACCTCCAGTTCCTTCCGGACTTCTTCCAGCGGCTTGTGACCATTCGGGTCATTCTTTCTATAGCAGCCATCGCAGTACAGATTACACGAGCTGGTCGGCTCGAGCCAGGTGATGGCATTGTCGGGAAGCGTCCAGGGAAGGCGATACATCGATGTGTGATCGAGAACCGTGTCCATTGTGTGATAACATCCTGTGTGATGGATGAAAAGAAATGGTTCTGCGGGAACAGAACATGGTAGTGTAATGAGAATTTGTCACTTCTTCAAGCCGGCGTGCCGCGAGCCGGAGGGCTGCGCCGCGGCAAATGTCCGATTCGTTGCGTATATTCCATCGTTACTCACGATTCCTCATCCAGACCGCTTCCCTGTCCCTATGCCTGACACTCCGACGTTCCGGCCGATCCATACACCCGAGTTTCGCCATCGCCGCGCGCTGAACTGGATTCTGCTCGGGTTGCTCTATGCATTTTTCTACATGACACGCTATAACTTCACGGCTCTGGCACCCTTGCTCGCCGACGTTCTGGGGTGGCGGAACACCGAGCTGGGCGTGTTCGAAACGCTGATGCCGCTCGTGTACGGGCTCTCTGTCGTGCTCAACGGACCGTTCGCCGACCGTATAGGGGGAAAGAAGGCGTTTCTGTTCGGCGCTGCGGGCGTCGCCGTGATGAACCTGATCTTCGGGCTCTCTAGCCTGGCGGTGATAACCCCCGCCGTGTGGGAAGGAACGGGAATGGCGCGCCACGTCACGACGGCGGCCCGGCTCGGCTACGGCCTCTCCGGAGGCATGTTGCTGTCGCTTATGGCGATCGTCTGGGGCATCAACGGGTACTTCCAATCCTTCGGCGCGCTGTCCATTGTCAAGGTGAACGCCCAATGGTTTCACGTGCGGGAACGGGGCACCTTCGCAGGCGTGTTCGGCGTGCTGATCCGCTTCGGACTCCTGCTCGCCTTCCAGGGGGTACCCCTGATTCTCCTCGTGCTCCCCTGGCAGTATGGCTTCTGGATACCCGGCGCATGCGTCACCCTCCTCCTGGTCATGAACTACCGGTGGATGGAGAACTCCCCCCGCGATGCCGGCCTCGGCGAGTTCGAAACAGGCGATGCAGTTGAACCCGAGAGCGACAAGCCTGCCTCGGTCAGGTTCGTCCTGACAAAAGTCTTCGCGTCACGTGTGACCTGGATGATCGCCCTCGCATCCATGATGATCGGGTTCGTGCGCAGGAGCGTCGTGGACGCATGGTGGCCGAAGTATTTCGTCGACTTTTATGGCGCCGACAAATCGGCATTCGCTACCTACGCCCCCTACCTGATTGCCACGTGGGGAATCGCCATCGCAGGAATTCTGGGAGGATTTGCGTTCGGCATAGCGTCCGACCGCTCGTTTGACGGACGCCGCGCACCGGTGATTGCCATGGGCTTCATCGGCATGGCCGTCGTGCTGGTGCTCTTCGGCATCTCCGACCGGCTGCAACTCGGTCCGGTCGCCGCCGCATGCTGCCTGGTGCTCCTGTCGTTCTGCGTCAACGGGGCCCATGGCATGATCGGCGGCGCGGCATCGATGGATTTCGGAGGCAAGAGGGCCGCGGCAACCGCGGCCGGCATGTTCGACGGAATGCAGTACCTCGCGGGCGCATTCGTCGGACTGGGTGTGGGCTATGTCACGACAAACTGGGGCTGGGAGGCCTGGCACTGGGCACCCATCCCCTTCGCCATCGCAGGCGCCGTGATCATGCTCGGTCTGTGGAACGTGACCCCGGCACGACGATCAGGACACTGACGCGTCAACCGGCGTGCGACGCAATCGACCAGAGTCTCCCCGCCGTCCGCTCGAGCTCCGCGCCGATCAGCCGGGGATCCATGGTCTTTTCAGGCTCATTCTCGAAAACGGCGTACGGCACGTTGAACCCCTTCACATGAATGAACTGAGGGTCCTTCGCCGCAAGCTTCTCCCAATCGTTGGTCTTGTAGTAGAAGTCCATCTTTTCGTCAGGGAGGGAATGATACAGGATTGAGTCCTCCTCCCCCTTGCGCGCACGCCGCCGGTTCTTGCGGACCGACTCTTCGTACGAAACTCGGATGTAGATGAGACAGGCGCGCTTCAACACCTCGTCGTGCAGGTAGCTCATCGCCTCGGCAATGCCGTTCTCCCCGCCCCGGGCAAATTCAATCAGCGTTGTCCGCTTGTCGTGATAGTGCGGATCACGCGCGATCTTCTTCCGGTACTCCAGACTCAAGCGCTCGACGTAGAGATTCCAGATGAAGTTGTCGGTGAAGTAGTACTTCGGATCGGTCCAGATCCGCTGCCTGCCATGGCGCGAGAGGATGTCGTCAATCTCAAAGGTCTCCCAGACGTAGACGAAATCGTCAAGTTCTTCGAAGTCCGCCACATGAAACCGCCTGATGCGCTCGGCCGGATCGGCTTTCTTGAGGAAATCAATCAACTCCGACTTGCCGGCGGCAGGACGACCGGTGATGATGAGCACGGGAAAATGCGGAAGGGAAGCCATGATCGTTCTCCTGTCAGATGCTGTTATTTCGCCCGCCGGAGGCCCGGGAGGACCTGCGAGGTGATATCATGATCGCTGCGGATGCGCTGCTCAATCGCATCGAACAACGTGCGTTTGAGGAAGATCACGTGCTCGGGCACCAGGCCAAAGTAGTGCCCCGCTTCGCCGATGAGATAGTCGCTTGCCACACAGCTGTATCCGCGGGCATCATCCACCGGGTTCCCGCCGATCCGCAGATCCCGGAGCTCCACGGTGCTGTCCGCACCCATGGACCACACACCGGTAATGCCGGACACATGCAACCCCGAGCGCATGCGGATGGAATACTGCAGCACCGACCGCAATTGTGCGCCAGTGAGCTGAAATGTCGCCAGGACGTTGCGGAACGGCAAGACCTCAAACAGATCGCGCTTGCGAATCGGCCCGTCCGCCAGGTCCTTCCGGACGCCGTGCACGTTCATGAAGCCGACATCCGCGCGTACCGCTTCCCGCTGTGCATTGGTGATATAACTCCCGATCGCCGACTCACTACCGCCCCGCACCCAGTCGCCGTGCAGCACGCCGATGACTTCGCTGTATTCCTTTTCAATCTCGGTTTGCATGGAGTCGACGAGCGCAGACACGGCACTCGGCGGCCTTTTCGTGTCTGCCCAGAGCTGGAGCAGATGCCCCTCGACGTTGCTCAGGTGATGGTTCTCAACGGTGAGCGTCAGGACGCCGAGATTTTCCGCGTTCGACCCGGTTTGCACGATATAGACTCCGTTGACCAGACGCGGAACTTTCAGCCGCGTGTGGGAATGCCCTCCCACGATAAGATCCAGTCCGTGCACGGCAACGGCGAGCGCGGAATCCTCCTCCACACCCTGATGGGTCAGGGCTATCACCAGATCCGTCTTCGGCCGCAGTTCGTCGACATACCGCTGGGCTGTTTCCGCTGGCGAGAGCACACGCAGCCCCGTAAGATTCGCCTGCAACACCAGCCCGTACAACTCCTGCGAGATGATGCCGATGATCCCGATACGGAGTCCCCCCCGCTCGATGACGACGTACGGCTGATTATGAACGGGGAACTTCAGGTCGTTGCTGACCAGGTTCGCGCAGACGGTCGGAAAGCGGGCAATCGACGCCAGGGCGATCAGGTTGTCCTGCGAGATGTCAAGATCGTGATTTCCCGGGCACCAGACATCGTATTTCATGAGATTCATCATTGCGAACAGGGCCCCCCCCGATGCCCCCTGGTACACGCGCTCAGTGATCGGGTTGCCCGTCATGACGTCGCCTGCATCCATCAAAAGCACGTCCGACCGCGAATCGCGGATGCTGTCAATGGCAAACGCCAGCTGTGTAAATCCTCCCACCAACGGACGGGGCTGTGTCTTGACCCAAAGGGCTTCGCGCGGTACAAACGTCGCGTGCATGTCATTGGTATGAAGAATCGTGAGCGTGCGCGGTTGCGCTGCTAGGCTCCCGGCAACGGCGATTGCCACGCTCATCACAAGAACGCAGCGGGATAACACTGATCGGTGGTTCATACCTGCCCTGGTAATGTGAGATGGAAAACGCAGAAGTACGCTCAATATAGCAAGATCAAGCGAAACTTCCCATACTTCCTTGCATCGCACGACCCTCTTCTTTACCTTACACAACATACTCCAGACCAGCCGGAAAGATCCAGCGATGACACAGCAGAGGACGAAAACCCGAAAAGGAAAAGTCACCGTGACCTGGCTCGGTCACTCCGCGTTTTCCTTTGTTTCCCCGAACGGCGTCACCGTCCTGGTCGACCCCTGGCTTGAAAACCCCAAAGCGCCCGCCGGCGCACGGGATATCGGGAAGGTCGATATCATCCTCGTTACGCACGGACACAGTGACCACCTGGGCAATACTGTGGAAATCGCCCGGCGTACCAATGCATGCGTCGTGGCGATTCACGAAATCGGATTATACCTGCAGAAAGAGGGAATCGAGCGGGTCGAGGGGATCAACAAATCCGGCAGCGTCCTCGTCGACGGGCTGAATATCACGATGACCCACGCCGAACATAGCAGCGGCATGGAACCGGGGGGCGAGCTGCGCATTGGGGGAGACCCCGCGGGATTCATTGTGCATTTTGAAAATGACTTCGCCCTCTATCACGCCGGCGATACCGGCGTGTTCGGCGATATGCAACTGATCGGAAAACTGTACAACCCGGACCTCGCCATCATCCCGATCGGCGGATATTTCACGATGGGACCCGTCGAAGCCGCCCTCGCATGCACCTTGCTCCGGCCGAAACACATTATCGGGATGCACTACGGCACATTCCCGATTCTCTCCGGAACTCCCCAGGAACTCCAGCGGCATCTTCCTCCGGCGCTGAAACAACGGGTCAGGATTCTCGAACCGGGTGTCCCTGTGGAATTCTGATGCCCCACACTGCCACGGCACTTTTCCGATAAAAGGTCATGAGTTTCTTCGACACGGTTCTTCTCGATAATACCATGCGGTCCTGGGCCGCAGCCCTCGCCACGGCGATCCTCGTGACGATTGTCCTGAACATCACGAAACGCATCGTTGTTCATCGCCTGGGCATCCTCGCACAACGCACCGCCACCGACATCGACGATCTGCTGGTGGACCTCCTGGACCGGACCAGCTGGTATTTTATGGCGGCGGTCGGCCTCTATACCGGTTCCCATGCGCTGTCAATGAATCCTACGGTCGGAGAAGTGCGCCGCACGGTACTCATCCTGACACTGCTGCTGCAGTGCGCCGTCTGGGGTAACGGTCTGGTCGCGTATATGCTGGCCAGAGTGGGGAAGACGCGGATGNNGGCAGCGACGCAGCCGGAACAACAACCGTTGCCGCCCTCGGGTTCATCAGCCGGACCGTCCTCTGGTCCATCGTTCTCCTCCTCGCCCTTGAAAACTTCGGCTTTGATGTCACCGCACTTGTGGCGGGACTCGGTGTCACAGGTATCGCCGTCGCCCTGGCGCTCCAGAATATCCTGGGCGACCTGTTTGCTTCCCTCTCCATCGTGCTGGACAAACCGTTCGTTGTGGGGGACTACATCGTGGTGGATACACTCCAGGGCACGGTGGAACGCATAGGCCTGAAAACAACCCGCGTCCGCAGCCTTTCGGGGGAGCAGATCGTGTTTTCCAATGCGGATCTTCTGAAAAGCAGATTGCGGAACTTCAAGCGCATGCAGGAACGGCGGGTCGCTTTCACCTTCGGCGTGACCTATCAAACGCCGGAAGCGCTCCTGACACGCATCCCGGGCATCGTTCGTGAGGTGATTACCCCCCTGCCGTCCACCCGTTTTGACCGCGCACACTTCCAGTCGTTCGGCGAGTATGCACTTCTGTTCGAGGTGGTGTACTTCGTCACGACGCCCGACTATGCGCTCTTTATGGATATCCAACAGGCGATCAATCTGGGACTTCTGGGCAGATTCCGGCAGGAAGGAATCGCGTTCGCCTACCCCACGCAGACGCACCTGGTGAAGGAAGGAACCTGAATCGGAGGTGCCGCTTCAGGTCAGCTCAACGGTTTCGGAATATCATAATGCGCCCGCGTGCTCAACCCAAACCTTCCGTTCACATCATCATGAAAAGCGCCAAACCTTCTGACGAAATCCGCATAATTCTCCCGCACGAGTTCGAGCGTCTTGCGTTCGTCTTTCGTCAACTCCCCGAGGTCCCCGACATGCATTGGCTTCTGAAAATAAAAGAAGGAGGTGAACTTGATCAGACTGCTCAGATCGTTGAGGATACCCTTGAACTCTCCCACCGAAATCGATCTTCCGGCGTCGGAAAGACGGAGGAGAATATTCGAGATAAACTGGTCGGGCCAGCTGTACAAATCCCGGTCGACTAGATCCTTCCCTTTCCGCTCGCTGATTTTTTGAAGCGCAACTGCGATGGACCCGTCGCCGCGGGTGGTCACCAGCTCGCTGAACCGCTGGATGAAGTCCACGAGCTTGGGTTGCTGGTCACGGATGAACGAGCGCACGGCAAGATTCTGGATGAGCGTCCTGATGGTGTTCTCAGAATACTTGTACAACAACAGAATGACAAAGCCCGTGAGAACGTAGGTGAACCATGACGGGAAACCACGCGAACTTCCAAAAAACCAGCTGACGAGTGTTCCGATGGCGACAACGCTGCTGGCCACGGTGGTGAGGGTCTCGTTCAACTTTTTGTCGGGCTTCTTTACCACTTCATCGCTCATGACGGTTCTCCTGTAGTACGGTGGCGTGCATTCGTTTCACATGACATACAACTGAATTCCCCTCGCCCCTGATTCACCAGCTGATCCATGGCTCTTTATCGTTTCGTTTTCATCAGCTGTTCGATCTCCGCGACGGTCTTGGGCACATGGGCACTCAGCACTTCCGAACCCTCCGGGGTGATCAGGACGTCGTCCTCGATCCGCACCCCGATGCCCCGATATTCGGCCGTCACGGTGGTGTCATTGACCGGAATATAGATCCCCGGTTCCGCGGTAATGACCATCCCCGCACGGAGCGTATCCATGACGCCCGCATCGTGCACGTCCAGTCCCAAATGATGCGAAACGGAGTGCTGCCAGAACGCTCCGAATCCGGCTCCTGCGATCACCGATCGTGCCGCGGCATCGAGCGACTTCCAGAGGGCTCCCGGACGCGCTGTGGCAATGACCGCCTGCTGGGCCCGGAGGACGGTCTCATAGACTTTGCGCTGCGCCGCGGTAAAATTCCCCGACACAGGGATCGTGCGGGTGATGTCTGCGGCGTAGCCGTTCACTTCCGCACCGACATCCATCACCACAACTTCGCCTGCGCGTGTTGCCCGCCTGTTCAACTCATAGTGCAATATAAGGGCATTGGGACCTGAGCCGATGATTGATGGGAAGCTCTGCGCCTGTGCTCCCGCTGTTGCCATCCCGTACTCAATCTCCGCCTGCAGCTCGTATTCGTTCGTGCCGGGCCGGCAGCGCTGCATTGCACGGCGTAGGCCCGTATCGGTGGCAGCGATCGCCTTCCGGATCTCGCCCACCTCCCCGCCGCTCTTCATTTGACGCAGGACGGCAAGCACAGGTCCTGCGTTCTTCACCTTCAGGCCGGGATGCCTCTGTTCGAACTCCCGCCTGCTGTCCCGTTCAAGAAACATCGGCTTGCCGCTCAGCCAGTCCTGCATGAATGCCACGCCCGCCTGGTTGACGTAGAGCATGGACAGACGGCCCGCAAGGCCGCTCATGATCTCCTGGAAACGCCCGGGATCAAGGATAACGCCGTCGCCAATGGCCGGCAGCGGATCCTCCCCGTCCTCCCCCGCACGCGCGAACAACAGGACATGCGCGACGGTGTCATGCAGCATCACGCCTGCGGGAGCAAGCACCAGCGTGACAGAAGGGCGATTCAGACCGGTCAGGTACAAGAGGTTGCTCTCCTGGCGGAAGCGATAGTTAACGTCCGCATTCCTCATCCGTACTTCGGGCGACCGCAGCACCATTGCCGACGAAGTATCCATCCTTCCCAGCGCAAGTGCGCGCCGGGCCGCCCACTCCGTAGCCGGATCCCCCCCCGCAACCGAGCGACTGCAGAACATCAAGCAGCCGGCAATCGTCCAAAGCACCAGCCCCACGCGTCTCAATTGCCGCCTCCCGCAATGGAGATCAAGACGTGCACGGTCCGGGCACTCTGCGATATCGGAATCGTCATGTTCTGTTGCCCGGTCACCGCCGCGGTCATTTCTATGTCGGTCGATGCTTCCTCGCTCACGACAATGCCGCGAGCAGGATCAAACACCACGGTACCCGTGGTCTTCCCTTTGCCTTCGATGAACAGCTCCGAGCCCATCATGGAGCCTTTGCCTTCAACGCCGATATCCCCTTTGAAGACAATCTGGAGGCAGGAATGCGTGCCGCGCATCGCCGTTCCGGCCACAGTATACTCCAGTTGATGATGGCTGATGACATTCCCGCCCATCATGTCGGTCGAATCGATCACGTCGCTCTTCCACGTTCCGCCGACGGCCACCGGATCTTTCGGCAGCCGATGGAAGCGGGCGGTCTCACGCATCGACATGCTGCGCGCCATGATGCCGGAAAGCTTCATTGAATCGATGATTTCCCGGTTCGTTACCGTCCCGTTCGCCTGCAGCAGGATGCGTGTGCGTTTGCCCAGGAGGTCCTTCATGACGAGGGTCGTATCGCGCATCGGCGTCTTGGACGTCACCCTCATCGAGTCCAGTGAAGTCACCAGCGAGAGCACACCGTCCGCCCGCTGCGCCTCCACGACGATCCGCGCCTGGGATGTCCCGAAAGTGGTAATCTTCATCTCCTGGCCCATCATCTCCTGACTTTGAGTGGACCGCACCGTGTCGGCGTACAGATAGGTTGCCCCCGGCGTGAAACGATATGTCAGCGTGAGCTTTTCCTGAGCGGACGTTCCCGCCGTGCAGAGCACGAAGAACACTGCAACGGCGGACAGCATCGGAAGGGGCTTCATGGGTTGCCTTTGAGAGATGGGTGAATGGATGAGTCCTCCTGGTTCGCAACGTGCCATGCCGTCCTGAATACCAGGTCCGCGACACGGGCGATTTTGGCGTCGCTGATCAGCCGCGCCTCGTCGTCCACCCTGTGGTACTCGGGATGCAATCCGGAATGAAAGAAGAGCACGGGGATATGTTGTTTCTCAAAACTCTCGTGGTCGCTCCCCCCGGATTCCAGCGAAGTCCTGACCAGCCGGAAGCCGATGGCCGCGTTTTCCGCCCTGGCGGCCCTCATGAGAAAGGACCCTTCCTGAGCACCAATGAGCTGCAGCGAATCTTCCTCATTCCGGCCCACCATATCCATGTTCAGCATGGCCACGGTGCTGTCGAGCGGGAACAGCGGATGACGGGTATACGTGATCGATCCGTATAAACCTTTCTCCTCCCCGGCAAAAGCCATGAGCAGGATGGAACGCAGCGGTTTTCGCGGCATCGCGCCGAGAGCTTTCGCGACCTCCAGCAATGCCACCGTTCCGGACCCATTGTCATCTGCGCCGTTGTAGATGGAATCCGTCCCGACAGGGGCATTCCGGATCACACCGAGATGATCGTAATGTGCGCCGACAACGACCAGTTCATTGTGCCGCAGGGGGTCGATGCCTTCCAGCACGCCGACGACGTTCTGTGTGGCCGATTCATGGACCAGGGTGGACGTGCGGAGATGGACGCGTATCCCGCGAAAGGCAAACGAACGGGGTGCGACCGCATGGTCGATGGCCGACTGCAGCCGCCGCAACGAATCCACCCCCCCGAAGAGCATCCGGATTGCCGTTTCCCACACATGGACCACGGGGAGTTTCTCAGACTCATCCATCGCCAGACTCGTCGGGAGCGCATCACGGGGGATAAACTTCGACAGCGATGGCCAGGGAAAACCGCGGGGGACCAGGGAGGTGTGATTCAATGGATCGGTGGCAACCAGCATGCCCACCGCTCCGTGCTCCCGGGCTTGGCGCATCTTCGACAACACGCTGGAGTACTGTGTGGCCTTCTTTCCCTCAAACACCGATCCGGCGTCATCCTCCCCCGGCTCGTGCCGCAGAACGAACACAATCTTGCCCCGCACATCGATTCCGGCGTAATCGTCGTAGTGATACTCCGGCGCGGTAATGCCGTACCCCGCAAAGACCAGTTCTGCGTCGATCGCACGGTCGGCGGTGATCTCAAACGGAACATAATCATCATTGAGCGCCAACGAGACCGTGCCAGCCCCCGTTGTCACCTCGAGCTGATTCGAATCACCCAGCGACACGGTGTGCAGTGTGAAGCTCTGCATGTAGCTGCCGGCGACCGGACGCAACCCTGCCCGGGTAAACGTCCGGATGATATACTGGGCGGCGCTGTCCAGTCCGGGGCTCGGTGTGTTCCTCCCCTGCAATGCGTCGGACGCGATGTAGTCGATCTCCGTGCGGACCCCCTGCCGGGTAATAGCTGCAGCGGCACGATCGAGATCACTGGAGGTGCCGCAGCCTCCGGACAAACCGCCGGCAAAACCGCCGATGATGACCGCGAGGGCACAGGGGACGTGCACACGGGAGCCGAGGGGGGAAAGGAACAATCGCACCTCAGATAATATCCGACATGAGTTCGGGGCGGGGATTGGGGATCACCACCTTGTTGACAAGCATTCCTTTGGAGGCAACAACCGCAGCTCCGGCGTCCACAGCAGCCTGTGCCGCTGCGACGTCGCCGGTCAGCGTCACGAACGCCTTTCCGCCCAGGGCCATGGCGAGGCGCAACTCGATCAGCTGCACGTTGGCGGCCTTCACGGCGGCATCGGCTGCCTCGATCATGGATGCCACCGAGAACGATTCGATGACGCCCATCGCCTCGAGCACGTCCACCTTGGCGTTGCCACTGATCGCAGGAAAGAGCGAGGGATGGACATTCGGAATGATGAACGTGTCGATGACCGCCCCCTGCCCGATCGTCTCACCCGCCTCAATGCTTGACGTCACGCCTGCAACATCACCGCCAACCAGCACCATGTATTTACCCGAGCAGATGGTCCGCGAGAGAATCAGCTGCACGTCGGCAGCTTTCAGCATGGCATCCGCAACGACGTAGCCCGCAGCGATGCTGGAGAGTTCAATCAGCCCAATGGCGTTCATGTTCATGCGTCATCCCCTTCGATCTCTATCGTCTCATTGACTGCGCGCACCACCCCTCCGATGCTGGAATGAATCTGCGAACCGAGCGCGCCCTCCCGGATGTCGCCGATACACTCCCCCTCCCGCACCCGTTGTCCCACCTTGACCCGCGCTACTGCGGGCGCACCGGCATGCTGGCTCAGCGGGATCACCACCTTCCCGGGGACGGCAACGTCGCCCGCGAATTCTGCATGGCGGTCAAATGTCTTCAGACCCAGTCGCTTGACCAGCTGCTGCACGGGCGTCCGCCGCCCTTCATACATTGCGTGCGGACGCACCTCCGTCTTTCCTGACCATTTCTCGCCGCGCGCCCTCATCTCGACTTTGCTCCGGTCGCAGGCCTCTTTCGGGAACAGCGACTCCGGACAGGCATACAGCGTGCACAATCCGCACGCGCAACACAGCGAGGCATACTGGTTCCATACAACCTCCCCCGTTTCCGTAAATCCCAGGCTGCGCATCACTTTGTGCGGCTGCACGTCATAGCCGAGGAGGTAACGGGGACACAGCTCCGTGCAAAAGCTGCATTGATCGCACGCCGACTTCCCGATACGGTGCATCGCCTTTTCGGGCTTCGATTTCCTAACGACCAGCGTGTGATCGGCGGGAAGCACCACAAGCCCCGCCGTGGTTTTCGTCACCGGACGGTCCATGTTGAACTCCAGAGCACCCATCATCACACCGCCCACGAATACCCCGCAATTCTCCGCCGTGGCCCCCCCGGCGACGGCAATGGCATCGCGAAAGCTCATGCCGATGGGAGCGGCGAACGTCACGGGCGTCCGCACAGCCCCCGTGACGGTGATCCACTTCCGGGTCACCGGGATTCCCCGCACCGCACGCGCCACGTTGAGCAGCGTCTCGACATTGTTCACCACGACACCGACATTAAGGGGAATCCCCTGAGGAGGGATCAGCCTGCCGGTCGCTTCGTACACCAGAATGTATTCATCGCCCGACGGGTAGAAATCCCCCAGCGTGTGGATGCCGATATTCTTCCCCTCAGCCGCACGCGTGACCATCGTGATCGCATCCGCGTTCTTCTGTTTGATCCCGACCAGCCCCCGTTGAGCGCCCGTGGATGCCATCATCAGGCGCACGCCCTCCACCACCTCCGGTGCATGGCGCATCATGATTTCGAAGTCCTTGTGCAGCAACGGCTCGCATTCCGCTCCGTTGGCAATGACCGTGTCAACACGCGACGCGGCTTTGACGTGCGCCGGAAACCCCGCACCGCCGGCACCGACAACCCCTGCTTCCCGAATCTGGTCTGAAAGGTTCATGCGCGCGCGTGCTCCGCGGTCAGTTGTCGAAGTTCTTCAATGGCGTTCAGAATAACTTCCCGGGTGGCGGGAATCGGAAAATGCGGCTCACCTCCGGCATCCGCGCAAATGGCATCCTTGATCGCAAGCCAGACCGACAATGCCAGCATGAAGGGCGGTTCGCCAACGGCCTTGCTGTTTCTCACCGCCAGCGGATTGGGCACGCCATCCAGGAACGTCACACGGAAATCCGGCGGGATGTCACCCGCCGTCGGTATCTTATAGGTGTCGGGCGCATGCGTCAGCAATCTGCCGTTCTCATCCCGGAGGATCTCCTCCGTCGTACACCACCCGGCGCCCTGAATGAACCCGCCTTCGATCTGCCCGCGATCAATTCCCTCATGCAGGGAATCGCCGACATCGTGAAGAATATCCGTCCTCAGGATCGTGTGGCCACCGGTCAGAAGGTCAACCTCGACTTCCGTCACCGCCATGCCGAACGCATAGTACAGGAACGGACGCCCTTTCCCCGACACTTTGTCCCATCCGATGCCCGGCGTGCTGAAGAAACCTGCGGCGCTGAGCGGGATCTGCCGGAGATGCATGGCCTGCATTGCCTGCACAAACGGCATCATCCGTTCCGGATGCTCACTGTCAATGATGGCACCGCGGACCCAGCGAAGATCTTCCGCCCGTGTCAGCTCTCCCTCGTATCTCTCGTTGAACAGCTGTGCCATCGCAGGCCCAATCCGCTCCTTGAGCGTGTCGATCGCACGTTTCACCGCCATGCCATTCAGATCCGCCCCGGATGACGCGGCTGTCGCAGAGGTATTCGGAATCTTCGACGTGTTTGTTGCGTTCACCCTGACACGTGCCAACGGGAGACCGAGTTCAGCGGCTGCGATGCTCCGGATCTTGGTATGCAATCCCTGCCCCATCTCCACACCGCCGTGATTCACCAACACCGTTCCGTCGGCATAGATCAGCACCAGCGCACCGGCCTGGTTCAAAAAGGTCGTCGTGAAGGATATCCCGAACTTCACCGGGGTCAGGGCAAGACCGCGTCTCCGGAACTCCTGCGTCGTGTTGAACTCCCGGACGGCGCTCCGCCGCTCACCGTACCCTGAGGAGGCGACAAGCCGTGCAAACATCGTCTGAAGTCGGTCACCTTCCACAACTTGCCCGTAGTGCGTTGTGACACGATCCGGGCTGGCATAGAAATTCCTTCTGCGCACTTCCGCAGCATCCAGCCGGAGCGCACGTGCCACACGATCGATGATGGTCTCCATGACAGCCATGCCCTGCGGGCCGCCAAAACCCCGGAATGCGGTGTTCGAGGGCAGGTGCGTCTTCCACACGCACCCTACAACGGAAATATCCGGGATGAAATACGCATTGTCGACATGGAGCATGGCGCGCTCGAGGATCGCGAACGAAAGGTCCGTTGCCATGCCTCCGTCGGCATGCAGTTCAAGTGTCACGGCAAGCAGCCGCCCCTCCGCGTCGAACCCTGCCTCGTAGCGGATCAGATACGGGTGCCGCTTTCCGGTCATGGACATGTCGTCGTCCCGGAAAAGCCGGATCTTGACGGGCCGGCGTGTGGCACGCGCCAGGAGTGCAGACCAGCAGGCAGGATGGTTTGCTTGAGTTTCCTTGCCGCCGAAACCTCCCCCAAGCCGCCGCACTTCCACGACCACGTCGTTTCTGTGGATCCCCAACACATCCGCTACCAGCGCCTGCGTCTCCGACGGATGTTGTGTGGAGCTGTAGACCAGGAGTTCCTCCCCCTCACCGGGGACGCTGAGCGCAACCTGTGTCTCGAGATACCAGTGTTCCTGTGCACCGGTGTGCAGCTCTCCCTGCAGCGTATGCGGCGCCCGGAGCAGCTCAGCAGCAGCATTCCCGCGCTCAATCTTCCGGGGAGCACCCAGAAGCATCCCTCCCGCCATCGCCGCCGGCAAATCCACGACGGCAGGCAACGGTTCAAAGTCAATGATGATCCGCTTGGCCGCCTCGCGGCAGAGATCTTCCGTTTCCGCCGCAATCAGAAAAATCGCCTGCCCCACACACTCCACCTCACCTGAGGCAAGGCACACCTCGTCCTTGACCACGGGCCCGAGTTGATTCTCGCCGGGAATGTCCTGAGAGCCCAGCACCGCGTACACGCCCGGGATGCTCCGCGCATCGCGAACATCGAAAGACCGGATCCGCGCGTGCGCATGGGGACTCGAAAAGACGTACCCGACCAGCGGAACCCCGGCGACGGCAATGTCGTCGACATACACCGCCTCGCCCGTGACGTGTGCCCATGCGCTGTCGTGCGGCGTATGGTCAACCATGGACGCCCTCCGCCGAGGCAACTGCGCGTTGGCCGTTCGCGCCGGCCGTTTCCGCCCAGAATTTCAACAGGAGATTGCGCGCCACTGCAGCCCGGAACGATGCGCTCCCACGGACATCGCACAACGGCCTGAATTCGTCCGAAAGTCCGGCCATCGCCTTGTCAACAGTCTCCCGGGTCCAGGGTCTCCCCTGTAGGAATTCCTCCGTGCTTCTGGCCCGTCGTACTTTCTCTGCCATGCCCCCGAATGCGAGGATCGCACCGTCCACCGTGCCATCACCATCGACACGCACACGGAACGCCGCACTTACCGTCGAAATATCCAGATCGGCGCGGCGGGACACCTTGTACGCCCTGACCGTGATGTCGGATGGAATGCGGGGTATCGAAACGCCTGTGATCAGTTCATCGGATCTGCAGGCAGTGCGGCGGTACCCCGTGAGCATCTCTTCCACCGGCAGACGGCGAACCCCGTGGGAACCGGTCAGCTCGATTTCCGCGCCGAGCGCGACCAGCACGGGGAGCGTGTCTCCAATGGGAGACGCCGTCCCGACATTCCCTCCAATGGTGGCAATATTCCTTATCTGCCGCGAGCCGAACACTGCGAGCATTCCTGCCAGGGATGGAATCCCCTTCTCTGCAGTGTCCATCACTTCCTGTATCGTCACGGCCGCCCCGAAGAAAAACGCAGCGTCCGTCCGTCGCTGCGCGCGCAACGCGGCAATGCCCGAAAGATCGATGATCGACGGGATTTCTTCATGATTCTTCGTTACGCGAAGCGCGGTATCGGTCGCCCCGCAAAGAACGACGGCGTCCGGTTCGCGCCGGCGAGCATCCAATGCTTCCTCAATCGTCGAGGGTCTGCTGTACCTCCGTCCGCCAGTCTCAATCATGAGTCCGTCCCGGGGAATGGAAAGCAGCAGATCGTGGATTCTCCCTGCATCAGCATGGAATTGATCCCCAGCGCCGGAACCGACTGCACCGAGACCCGCGTCAATAATCGACCGGTATCCGGTGCAACGGCAGAGATTGCCGGCGATCGCATCCACAACTTGTTCCCGCTTGGGGGCGGACAATGTCTTGTGAAGGGCAAAAAGCGACATGACGACGCCGGGCGTGCAGAATCCGCATTGGCTTCCGAATTCATCAACCATTGCCTGCTGCACGCCGTGCAGGTTGCCGGAGGGATCGCGGAGATTCTCGACCGTGATAACCTGCTTGCCATGAATCATGGGGAGAAAAAACAGACAGGAATCCACCGCACGGTAGCGGAGTCCGCCGTCGCCGTCCGGTTCAGCCAAAACGACCGTGCATGCGCCGCAATCTCCCTCTGCACACCCTTCTTTCACCCCCCGGTGTCCAGGGAGCGAACGAAGGTACTGCAGAAGGGTTGTTGTGACGTGTGGATACCCGCCCGGGGAAAAACCCAGCCGAACAAGCTGTCCGTCAAGCACAAAGAGAACGGTGGATTGCATTGGTGTGTGGTATTCCGCTCAATGTACGACAATCCGGCTGCACAATCAACAAAACCATCACCCGGCGGGCCGTTCCACACACCCCGGAAACACCGAGGGCGCCTGGTCCCGGCGCCCTCGATTGATAACCCACCAATTCCCCTCCCCTAGTTCACGTTCTTCTCCAGCTCATCGGCGAGCGGACCGGCATCGTACAGCTTCCGAAGCACTTCGATGATCGCTCCACTATGCACCGCCACCGCCCGGTTTGCCGTTTCGGAGTATAGGAACCGTCCAGGCAGACTCTCGATATTGCCNNGGCGGCCTGAAATCACCCTTGTTGTCAAAACTGTACGCCCTGTCGAACAACCCGTAAAACGTTGTCTTCGACGGCGCAAACGTGCCGTTCATGGGGTACCCTTTCACCGTGCCGTACGAGAGACGCAGAGTGAACGTCGCGTCAGGGTAGGTTGACTTGCCGTAGGCGGCGAAACGCGCCTCGCCGATTTTTTCCGCCGCAGAGGTGCGGATGCCTGACACGTACTTCTCCTCCCACTCGCGCGCTTCCGTCGACATTGGTGCAAGCTGGCGTGCGAGGACAACTACCGGATCCGTGCAAGCCGCGATGGCAGATGCGCCCCCATCAAACAGCTTCTTGCGGACAGCGGG
>PMCM01000007.1 GCA_003154155.1 Ignavibacteriota bacterium
ATGCTGCTCGACGATACTATCCTTCCCGACCATTTGAGGCCGGAGGAAGCGCGGGAGGCCTGCCGCGCGCTGAAAGGAGCAATGCTGCGGCAGGAGGTCTATGCCCTCGACGATAAGGAAGAATCACACCGTCCCTATACGGTAACCGAGAGCAACTTCACGATCCGGACGTTACAGACAAGGCAAACCAACCGACATGCGGTCTTCCTTACCCATGCCCGCGAATCTCTGACCTTCAGCTACGAGCGCAAGCTCTACGAGATTGATGGGTGCAGGCACGCCGATCCGCGCGTAACGCACGCGATGGTTCTCGATGTCGACGATTTCGGCAACGAATTGCAGTCCGTGGCGATCGGCTACGGCCGTCGCCACGATGATCCCGATCCGTTGCTCACGGCGGGCGACCGTGCCATCCAGAAAAAGACGCACGTCACCTTTGCCGAAAGCGCCTACACCAACCCCATTCTCGCCGACGACGCCTATCACGCGCCGCTTCTTGCCGAGATCCGCAGCTACGAGCTGATCAAAGTCCTGCCCGATACCAGCGAACCGAACATCACCAATCTTTTCCGATTCGATGAGCTGTTAAGAAAGGTGAATCAGGCCGGCGATGGTCGGCATGATCTCCCTTACGACGATCTCGATGCGCTGGGTGTGGTCGAAGACCATCCTTATCGACGCCTGATCGAGAACGTTCGCACGCTCTATCGCCGAAATGACCTGGCCGGAGCACTTCCCCTGGGCAGGTTGGAACCACTGGCGATCCCGTTTGAAAGTTACAAGCTGGCGTTCACACCTGGACTACTGGATCAGGTATACGTCCGCAATGGACAGAAGTTACTCCCGGCGAATCCCGCTGATCTGCTGCAAGGCGGCGGTGCGGATCGCGGCGGCTATGTCGATCTGGATCGCGACGGTCATTGGTGGATCCCATCGGGACGAGTTCTATTTTCGCCAGGAAGCTCGGACACATCCACCCAGGAATTGTCTTACGCCCGCCAGCACTTCTTCCTGCCCCAGCGCTATCGCAATCCGTTCCACACCGATACCGTCAGCACGGAGAGCTTCATCACCAACGATGCATACAACCTGCTGATAGTTGAGACGCAAGACGCGCTGGGCAATACGATGACGGCCCAGCACGACTACCGGGTGCTACAGCCGAAGCTGATCACCGACCCGAACGGTAACCGTTCGGAGGTTGTCTTTGATTCGCTGGGGATGGTCGCCGGCACGGCTATCACGGATAAGGCGACGGAAACCCTCGGTGACTTGCTGGGTGCCTCTTTCGAGGCGGACATGACCACGTCCCAACTGGACGCATTCATGGCCAGACCACGCCAAGCATCGACAAATGCCGACGAGAGTGCGGCGACGCAGATTGGGCACGACCTGCTGGGCAAGGCCACAACCCGCATCATTTACGATCTCGATCGCTTCAGGCGTTTGGGTCAACCGCCATTTGCCGCCACGCTCGCGCGCGAGACCCATATCAGTGATCTGCAGCCAGATCAGCAGACCAAGATCCAGATCGGCTTCTCTTACTCGGACGGCTTTGGCCGGGAGATTCAGAAGAAGATCCAGGCCGAGCCGGGTCCGACGGTCGAAGGTGGTCCGGAGGCGAATCCCCGCTGGGTCGGCAGCGGCTGGACGATCTTCAACAACAAGGGCAAACCCGTTCGGCAATACGAGCCGTTTTTTGACGACACGCACGTTTTCAAGTTCGGTATGGCCGTTGGGGTAAGCCCGGTGCTGTTCTACGACCCGGTCGGGCGCGTGGTTGCAACACTCCATCCGAACCACACCTGGCAGAAGGTGGTGTTCGATCCCTGGCGTCAGGAAATATGGGACGTCAGCGACACTGTATTGGTGGCTGATCCCAAGAGCGATCCCGACGTGGGTGATTTCTTCCGTCGCCTGCCGGATGCGGACTATTTACCTACCTGGTATGCCCAGCGCCAGGGTGGGGCACTCGGTCCCGACGAACAGGCGGCTGCGCTCAAAGCGGTTATGCACGCCGAAACGCCTTCAGTAGCCCACACTGACTCGCTTGGCCGCACCTTTCTCACCGTGGCCCACAACAAGTTCAAGTACAGCGATACGCCTCCGGCTGATCCGCCCAGCGAGGAATTTCACCAGGCCCGCGTCGTCATAGACATTGAAGGTAACCAGCGTGATGTCATCGACGCCAAGGACCGCGTCGTCATGCGCTACGACTATGACATGCTCGGGAATCGCATCCACCAGGCCAGCATGGAGGCGGGCGAGCGCTGGATGCTGGGGGATGTCGCGGGCGAGCCGCTCTATATCTGGGACAGCCGCGATCATCAGTTCCGCATGGAATATGATCCCCTGCGGCGTCCGACAGATACTTTCCTTCGTGAAGGGGCGGGCACGGAACTGGTTGTTGGGCGCACTGTCTATGGCGAAATCCAGACCAATCCGGAAGTGAAGAATCAGCGCGGCAAACCGGTTCAGCTCTTCGATCAGGCCGGAGTTGTGATGAATGACGAATATGATTTCAAGGGCAACCTGCTCCAAAGCCGGCGGCAAATAGCCCAGGAGTATAAGGCGACACTCGACTGGTCGTCCAATCCGGGACTGGAACAGGAGACCTTCATCAGCCACACGACCTATGACGCGCTTAATCGACCGACATCGGTCACCGCACCGGACAACAGCGTTTATAGACCGACGTTTAATGAAGCCAACTTCATTGAGAAAGTGGATGTCAATCTGCGCGGCGCGGCGGCGGCCACTTCGTTCGTGGCCAATATCGATTACAACGCCAAGGGCCAGCGTACGCTGATTGACTACGGTAACGGCGTCAGGACCACCTACGAATACGACCCGCTGACCTTCCGCCTGGTGCACCTGCTCACGCGGCGCAATGCCACCACCTTCCCCGGCGACTGCCCGCAGCCACCCCCAACGAACTGGCCCGGCTGCCAGGTGCAGAACCTCTCATACACCTACGACCCAGTGGGCAACATCACCCATATCCGCGACGACGCGCAACAGACCGTCTTTTTTCGCAACAGGCGCGTCGAGCCGAGCGCCGATTACACCTATGACGCCATTTATCGGCTGATCGAGGCCACGGGCCGCGAACATCTGGGGCAGGTCGGTGGCGCGCCGATTCCGCATTCTTACAACGATGCCCCTAGAGTTGGCATTGACTGGTCCGCCAACGACGGCAACGCCATGGGTATGTATTTGGAGCGCTACGTCTATGACCTGGTCGGCAACTTCGAGCAGATGATACATCGCGGCACTGACCCTGCCAACCCTGGCTGGACGCGTGGTTACGCCTATAACGAAGCGAGTCTGCTCGAGCCGGGCAAACAGACCAACCGGCTGAGCGGCACCACCGTCGGCAATGGCAATCCGGACACGGAGCAGTACGGCTACGATGAACACGGCAATATGCTGCGCGTGCCGCAGTTGCAGGTCATGCAGTGGGATTTTAGAGACCAGTTGTTGATGAGTCTGCGCCAGGCGGTGAATGACGCCGACGAAGATGGCTTAAANNGGAACGCGTCTATCTGGGTGGGTTCGAAATTTATCGCGAGTACGGAAACGATGGTGACACGGTGAAACTGGAGCGCGAGACACTACATATTATGGATGACAAGCAGCGCATCGCGCTGGTGGAAACGCGCACCATCGACACCGCAGGCACCGACAGTGCGCCGCGACAGCTCATCCGCTTCCAGTTCGGAAATCACCTTGGCTCGGCATCGTTGGAGCTGGATGACCAAGGGCAGATCATTTCCTACGAAGAGTATACCCCCTATGGCAGCACGTTGTATCAGGCGATGAATAAGGACATCAAGGCGGCAGCGAAGCGGTATCGGTACACGGGGATGGAGCAGGATGAGGAGACGGGTTTGAGTTATCACGGGGCCAGGTACTACGCGACCTGGCTGGGCAGGTGGATAAGCTGCGATCCCACCGGATTGGCAGACGGAACCAACCTGTACGAGTACGCCAGATCCCGCTCAACCGGACTCACGGACCCGGGCGGCACGGATAGCGGAGATCCGGGAGACGAGGAAGTGGACAGGAAGATCGCGCGGCAGGAAGAACTTCGAAAGAAATATGCCGGGGACGTGCCTAGATACAACAGCGACGTTGATATCGCGCCGCTGACGCCGACGCAAAGGGCATTGATCAGCCAACGGGCTTCGGTCCTGATGAAAGTCATGGATGACTTCGGCGCGGCTGGACGAGAAGAAGACGCGACACTGATGATGCATATCATCGGCGATCTGCTGCTCGACGTAAGGTTGGGCGAGAAACAGTGGGACAAGCTTTCGGACAGTGCCCAAAGCTATTGGAAAAGCAAACTCGACCACCCGGAATGGGCGAACAAGCCAAACGCCATGTCCATGATGACGGGTGCGATTGAGGACGAGAGCATGAGCATGGACGTCAACTTTGTCCAGGGCGTCGGCGTGGGCTTCATTGCGCATTCGGTTATCCCTCCCGGTGCGGCGAAGCCAGGCCCTGTCACCTCGGAAGCGGTCAGGGCACAGCTCCCGGACTCCGAAGTCATCACACAAAGCGGAGGATTTGGCGTGGCGGATGCCGAAGGCGTCCTGGCGCATCAAACGATGAACCGCTTTTATTCGAGGTGGATACAGGGAGGAACGCAGCTCATCTTCAGCAGAGGCCCTGTCAACCAGCGCGGGATCATAGGCGCGATGTACCGTTTTGGCCGGTTTGGGAGACAGGCGACGGTCATCGCCGGTGTCCATGGCGACGAGGCCGGGCGCATCCTGACTCAAACTCCCGAGGAAATCGAGGTTGAGGGGGATATGTGGAGGAACGACATGGAAACATTCGGACGCCGGCCCGGCATACGCCTGCTGAGAGCCGACCAATTGTCGGACTTCGAGCTCGACACAATTTTGCGCTCAGGCCAAGACGTTTATGCGGCTTGGTGCCACAGCGGCGTTTGCGCGCAACTCGTTCGCGCTTTCAATCGAGTGAACAACATCCAGTGACGGTTGATTTACGAGAGGGGTCGCCATGCAGAACGGAATCGAACAAGGCAGCGTCCACGGCAAATTCGTCGACGCCGAAAATAAGACGTGGGTGTCAGGCCTACACATTTGACAGAAATTTTTGTTTGATATGTTGAGATCAAAAATCGTCGCTATCAAAGGAGAACCGTCATGGGCAGGCCGTTACGAATCGAATACGCAGGCGCACATTATCACGTAACCGCGCGTGGAAACGAGCAAAAGGATGTATTCAAGAGTCAAAAGGACCGGGAGAAGTTTCTTTCATATATGGAATCGGCAACAGTGCGTTACGGGGCTGTAATTCATACCTGGTGCCTGATGAGCAAGTAGAGTTGAATAAGGAGGAATAAGCCATGGCAAATCTAATCATTATCCGCCTTCATCCGGACAAGCCCATAGCGGGAGCGGACTTTACGAACTACCTCAACGGGCTGACCATTACCGCCTACGACCTCTCTTGCGGTGATCTAAAGGTCGGAACAAACATCGGTGGAGCGACTTATGTGGTTCCGCCGAATACCGCCACCCCGTGGATTCCCG
This sequence comes from Ignavibacteriota bacterium, assembly GCA_003154155.1. Taxonomy (GTDB): domain Bacteria; phylum Bacteroidota; class Ignavibacteria; order UBA10030; family UBA6906; genus Fen-1255. The sequence continues at coordinate 5,571 of PMCM01000007.1, forward strand.
ACCCGGCAACAGGAATCGTCCAGCATTTCACCACTCCTGTTCTTCCGCTGATTCTACCGAGCCCCGAGGCGGTGGCGACTGCGGTGATCGAGGTCACGCTGCCGGCCGGTTACAAGGAATATGTGTCGCCGGATCTCCGGATCGAGATCAGCAGAGGCGGAACGACGATTTCCGACAAGATCCTCTACTACGACGTCGAGATCCTCTCTGTGGGCTCGATGCCCGCGTCCGCTAGCTTCCCCGGATTAGGGCCGACGAGTTTCGATCTCAAGCTGCCGCGCCCGGTTGCGCCTGGCCTGGCCTCGCTGGACCTGAGCGATGACGGCTCGCCTCCGAATTACAAAGCGTTGAAGGACGCTGTTACCACGGTGCTCAATGCGGATCAACAAG
>PMCM01000198.1 GCA_003154155.1 Ignavibacteriota bacterium
TGAAAGTGTGGCTGATGACCCGGGAACAGCACGCCGGGATGATGAAAGAGAAGACAGGGCAGACGGAGATGCACGGCGGGCGGGATGGCGCCATGGAAAAGATGGATGTCGGGGGCGCGAAAGACACCATGATGATGAACAGGGACATCAAAGTGATGAAGTACACCGGCGGCGGCATGAACCGTGCAATGAGAGACTCAATGATGGCGGGCACGCATCATATGAGACTTGAACTGACCGATGCCATGATGGGAAAGCCGGTCGCCAACGCCACCGTAAAGGTCCTGGTAGTGTCGCCGACAAAGAAAAACGCGACGGTGGACCTCACGCTGATGAAGGACCATTTTGGCGGAGCCCTGCGGCTTGATGAAAAAGGCCAATATCAGATGTCGATCAGCGTCACCGTCGACAACGTTGCAAAGACGAGAGAATTCCCGTACGTGGTGGAGTGAGTGACCTCCGGATGGATCGCATGCATTGTCTGCGTCCTCGTGCAGTACCCGGTTCCATCCGCTCAGGCCCACAATCCCGTGAGCGGCTGGAACCATCGAAGGGCGGCGGATAGCTCGGGTATGGAGAATTGGTCTGACCCTCAATCCGCGCGAGCATCCGGTGAAGCAGCGCCGGATGCGGCCGTCACGGTGGCTGATCGGGAAATCCCTGTAGAACTCACCCTGTACCCAAGCTATCCCAATCCTTTCAATCCCACCACGACGATTTCCTTTGCCGTGCCACGCGAAGAGTTTGTCACGTTGGAGGTGTATAACCTGCTCGGTCAAAGAGTCGCGTCGTTGATTTCCGCCAGAATTGCATCAGGCTATTACGAAATGCACTGGAATGCCGGAACCCTGCAGAGCGGTGTCTATTTTCTCCGCCTCGGTGCCGGAAGTGTCGTTCACGCAAACAAGCTCATTCTGGCGAAGTGAATGCAATCCCCAAAAATCAAGGTGCTTCTGGATACGGACATAGGCACCGATATCGATGACGCGGTCTGCCTTGCCTACCTCCTCCAGCAACAACAGTGTGAACTTCTGGGTATCACCACGGTGACCGGACAGGCGGTGGAACGGGCGAAACTCGCCAGCGCGATCTGCGTACGGGCTGACCGGGATATTCCGATCTATCCCGGTGCGGAGAACCCTCTGATCGTCGAACAACGTCAGAAGGTGGCGCAGCAGGCCGAATGCCTTGCCCGGTGGGATCACCAGGATCAGTTTCCGCACGGGGAGGCGGTGGAATTCCTCCAACAGACGATCCGGAGCCATCCGGGTGAAGTGGTGCTCCTTGCTATCGCACCCCTCACCAATATCGGCCTTCTGTTTTCGATCGATCCGGAAATTCCCCGGCTTCTGCGTGGCCTGGTCATGATGTGCGGACGGTTCAATGCCCGTGTTGCCGGCAATTACGGACCAACGGAGTGGAATGCCTCGGGTGACCCCCACGCCACCGCAATCGTCTATCGCGCATCCGTTGCCATGCACCGTTCGCTCGGCCTGGATGTGACCAGCCGGGTATCGATGGATGCGAATCTTTTCCGCCGCACGTTTGCAGCATCATACCTGTTCGGACCGATTCTCGATTTTGCAGAAGTGTGGTTCCGCGACTGGAAGGGAACGACGTTTCACGACCCCCTGGCTGCGGCTACCATCTTTGATCCATCGCTCTGCCGGTTCGAAAAAGGGGAAGTGAGTATCGATCTCACCCCCGGAGACACTCTGGGTAAGACACTCTGGTCCCCCGATGGAACGTCGGGCCGGCATGAAATCGGTACCGACGTCGACGCCTCGCGCTTCTTTCATCATCTTGTACCGGTGTGCCTGTGAGGCTTCACGCCCCGCCGGCGGCCGACGTATGTCAGCACCGATGAGAATAAGAATTACCGCACACCCGATCCTGAATACGGAAAACCACCTGCCTCGACAATCGTTGTAAGTCTCCCGCCGACCACGTATATTGCCATGTCTCCCATGAGGTTCGCTTCATGAAATTCTGCCCGGAGTGCGGCGCCCCCGTCGTAAGGCTGGAACACGAGTTCTACCGGGGCTCATGTACCGGGTGCGGCGCCGTCCACTACATGAATCCCAAGGTCAGCGTTGCGGTTGTCGTGTCCATCGACAACCAGGTGCTGCTGGTCCGGCGAACGGAGGAACCGTATCGCGGATGGTGGACCCTGCCGGCCGGATTCGTGGAATATGAAGAAACGTGCGAACAGGCCGCACAACGGGAAGCACGCGAGGAAATCGGCGTTGGCGTCGAACTGACCGGCCTGCACGGCGTGTATTCGTACGCCGATGACCCCCGGGCCCATATGGTGCTGGTGGTGTACCGGGCCAGACCGGAGCATGCACAATTCCAGGCGGGGGATGATTCGGATTCCTGTGAATTGTTCGGCAAACGCACATTACCGGAACTCATTGCATTCTCCGGCATGCGGCAGGCGATTCAGGATCTGTTCGACAGGCAATGAAGATGTTACCGGGTTCATGATGCGCTGGTTGTCGGCAAAGAGTGGGCTGAAGCGAAGCACGACGGCGCATCCATTTCACCAGTGTGGCTGCAGAGGCGAGCGATGAAGAAAACTTTGGATCTGGCTGGACTCTGGACGTTCCGGGCAATCGATGCGTACGACAAACTGCCGCAGGCAGCCAGACGGTCGCTCCGGTGGATGCCGGCAACGGTCCCCGGAACGGTGCATAC
>PMCM01000309.1 GCA_003154155.1 Ignavibacteriota bacterium
CTGATAATGCCCCGGCTTCGCCGGTCGAACCCCGCGGCATTTATGTGGATAGCAATGTCCTCCCTCTCACGCCCGACAAGGAAGCGATGCTGGCCACATCCCTCAGTACGGCCGGGGTGGATGGCGTGGTCTTGGTGTTCGGCTGGAACGGTCTCGAGCCCACGAAGGGCCACTATCAGTGGGACACGCTCGATCAATGGATGAGCCGGGCGGTCTCGGCAGGGAAAAACGTGAACCTCTCCGTGAGGGCCGGGACCAACACCCCGGCGTGGCTGTTCAAGCCCGCTCCGGCAGGCGCGGGCGCAACGAAGCTCGACTTCTCAATTACCCGCAAAGGCGGCGGTTCGACGGGCGTATGCGAGCCGGAATCCATCGCGGCACCGTGGGATTCCACCTTCCTGGCTCAGTGGGATTCTTTGCTTGTCCACCTGGCCGCACATCTTAAGAGCGCCGGGACATATGGCAACGTCGCACTTCTCCGGCTGACCGGAATCAATCGCGACACCGATGAATTGCATCTTCCCGCAGAAACTGCGCAATCCACCGGGTTGTCATGCGTGAGCGACGCCGTCACGGCGTGGCAGCAGGCAGGATACCGGCCATCACTCGTACTTCAGGGGTGGGACGCCATTACGAGTTCATTCAAGAAGAGCTTTCCCGAAAAATACTTCAGCGCAGCCATCATCGCTGTCACAAATCCTTTCCCGCCGATTGCCGAAGACGGTTCCGTCATGACGGTCGCCAGCCATGAGAGTTTGGGTGTCTCTCAGAACCTCCCCCTGCTGACGCTCGCCAGTCGAAAATTTCCCGGCCGTCTCATCATCCAAAACAACAGCCTCTACATAACAGAACCGGCGGAGCCCCAGACCATCCACGCCGCGGAGGCGCTGGGCACGATGCTCGCCTTCCAGACCAACGAGGACCTGGCAAGCACCTACGGGGGCGCTGCCTGCGGAGCCCGGGGAGATACCACTGCGTGCACTCCCACGACCTTCCTCACGATGCTTGAAACCGGCATATACCCGCTGGGCAAAACCGATACTCTCCGTGCCCGGTACATCGAAGTCTTCGCCGCGAACGTGAACGCCTTCCCTGCAGACATCTGGCAGGCGCACCTCGAACTCCTCGCACCAGCAGCACTTGCCAATGTCGATATCGCTCTCGGCACGCCAATCCAACTATTCCATCCCGGCAAGACCGACGCGTTGGGGATGACAGGCGTGCCGGACATGCATACGGCCATCGTGCAACAACCCGATTCATCCTACCGGCTCTGGATTGCGGGGAGATTCAACTCTGACAGTGTGGAGGGTGCAACGGGCTTGATCACCACGAAAGACTTTCTCTCGTATGCCCCCGTTGGGAACTCAAAAACCGCGGAAGTCGTCCTCGCCCCCAGCTGCCGCCCGGGCTCTCTCTCCTGCTGGAACAATTTCGACGCCGATTACGCGGGCGCAGACCTGGTCTTCCCTGCAGCGAACGGCAAAGATCTGCTCATGCTTTATCATGGCCAGACAAAGTACTACGGCGTTCGCCCACCCAACCGGCAAACCGACCCGTCATGGTGCGAAATCGGACTTGCACGCTCATCCGACAACGGTGTCACATGGACAGGACGGGTCCCTGTAGTGTCCGGAAGGGACGTAAAGCCCGACTCGATTCCTTCGCCGGGAATTTACGGTGCAGTCGAATTGGGTGCAATCCTCTCAGGAGGGTTCATCTATGCATTCTATTCGTACTTCCCCACCCCACACGCACCGGATGATGGCCCGCCGACCATCCAGGTCGCCCGCTCACCGATTGGGGCAGACGGAGCGCCAGGGACGTGGACGAAATACTACAACGGGGCGTTCGGTTCAGAGCCAGGACTCGGCGGACTCGGTTCACCGGTTGTCCCGAGCATCAGCGGAGCAACACGCCCGGCACAACCATGGCCAGTGTTCAACACCTTTCTTGACGCCTACGTTCTCCTTTTCCTCTGCGAGGAAGGATGGTACTTCTCAACGTCCACCGATCTGATCACCTGGTCGGCACCCAAACAGTTCTTCCAGGCACCAGCTAAGGAATTCACAGCCGGCCAACCGACGGATGAGAACGTCATCATGGTGACACCGGGCTACCCGGGACAAGTGATCGGCCGCACCGGCTATGTGTTATATGCACATACGCCGGCGTGGGGAGATTCCGCCCATGAACTGTGGATGCGTCCATTTACCTTCGATGCCCTCCCCACCGACGTTACGCCGGCGACATCTCCACTGCCGGCCGCGATCGCGTTGCTTCAGAACTACCCCAATCCGTTCAACCCAAGCACGACCATAGGGTACCGGGTCCCGTCTCCGGGTTCTGTCATGGTCCGGCTCGCGGTGTATGACGTGCTGGGGCGAGAGGTCGCGGTGCTGGTGAACGGGAAGAAAGACCCAGGAAGCTACTCCGTCACATGGGACGCGAGCGGGAGATCGAGCGGGGTCTATTTCTGCCGGATTGAGGTTCAACCCTTGTATGTTACGGGTGGACAGATCTCCATGAAGGGATCGGGGGTACTTGTGAAAACGGAAAAGATGATGCTGATAAAATAACGGATAGAATTCGCAGGAATGAGCAGGGTGTTGAACATCCATGCCACATAAACTAGGAGGAGCTGATGAGTCGAAGGCTGATTCAGTCGGGAATTGTGGCGCTTGTTGTGGCTGGATGTGCATCCGTGAAAGGTGGCGTAGATCCCACGCATCTGTCCGCCCCGGGCGACAGCATCATCTATGTTCCTATGTCCACGCAGAAGCTCTGCCAGGTCACCGGCGACACCGATCTCGAATTTAACCAGCTGACGCTCAGCCTCACACAGACCCGGTACGGGTTGGTGCGTGCCGATCACGGGTACTCCTTCGAACACGACGGCAAGATCTTCTTCCTTTTTGGGGACACACATCCGACGAACAAATTCAACGGGATCAACAACCGTCAGACCGACCCACCCCGGAGGATCGAAGACAACGACGCCATCGGGTTTTGCACTGCATCGGACCCGGGACCGTGTCTTAAGCTTGATTTCGTTGTTGACTCCATCGGCGCGTACAAGAATCCTGTCGTCCTGAATGCCCACGGCGATCCGGCGATCAAGCTCATGACGAACGAAAGTCCGATCGCCGGCATCAGCGATGGCGGGAGAATGTTTGTGATTTTTGGGACGGACAACCCGATAGATACCGTCACACCTCCGGCACCTCTGGGGCATCCCAGGCGCACGGTGCTTGCGGTCTCGGATGACGATGCAAGCACGTTCCACTACCTCTACAACTTCTCCAAGGAACCTGCGGCAAAATTCATCGGGACGGCAATCGCAAAGGGTCAGGATGGATTCATCTATTTCTGGGGGACGCAGAGCGACACGCTTTACCGGAAGAGCGCGGTGTATCTCGCCAGAAAACCCATCGGGAGCATGGCCGACTCGACCTCGATTGAGTACTTGCACGCTGTGAATCCTGACGGTTCGCCCGTGTTCATGCCGAACGAAAACAATGCCACGCCGCTCTTCCATGATTATTTGCCTGATTCAACGGGTGCGCTGCAAGTGGCCGATGGCATGAGCACTGTCGGTGTGGAATGGAATCCATTCGTCCAACGCTGGATCATGCTGTACAATTGTCTCAACGACACGCCCAAGAACCCGCGCGGGATCTACATGAGGTATGCCAGGCAACCGTGGGGCCCGTGGAGCGGGCCGCAGACGATTTTCAATCCAAACAGGGATAACGGGTATTGTTACTTCATGCACCGCGCTGTAACTCCGGATAACCCGACTCAATGTGACAGTCTCTGCGGCCCGGACCGTATGGCAGACCCGGGAGGCGACTACGGACCGTTCTTCATATCCCGGCTCACCTCAGGTGACGCAACAAATGGAACATCGACCTTCTACTTCACGATGGACACCTGGAATCCATATACTCAGGTTGTCATGAAAACTTCAATTCAAGGTCCCCCTGCACAGCTGCCCGACACACGGGGGATTTATGTGCTGAACGATGCGAGCAATCTTCGATCGACGAGCGCCGTCTATGCGCCCGGCCTCACCGCATCGGCGGCGTACCAGAACGACATCACGGGCCATGCGATCTTCGTCCCGATTGCCAAAATCCTCCCCACCATCACCACATGGGGACAATTCAACTGGAATTGGAGTTATCTCGATACGCTTGTGCAGATCGCCGTCACCCACGGAAAGAAGTTCTCCGTCGAGCTGGAGACGGGCTACCAGACCTCAAACACGTATTTGCAGTCGTTGCCGCCCGGATTCCTGGCCGCTGTGGGCACGAATGCCGCTCCCCTGTTTGATGTCTGGACTACAGGGGGAAGTGGTGGAAGGGGAATTAGCGCCTATATTCTCCTGCCATGGGTCCCCCGAATCCAGGAGTTCTGGAGTGCCGCCGCTATCGCACTCGCGGCACATCTTCAGGAAACAGGAGTGTACGGATCGCTGACGCTCGTGCATATTCCCGGACTGAGCGTTTACGACGAGGAGATCCGCCTCCCCACGGGTATTCCCAAGCCAGCGGCGACCGACACGTCACATTGCCCGGACGGCAGACCCGCATATCCCACGGTGATCGATGATGCAGCTGCCTCCAGATGGCAGAGCCTCGGTTATTCGGATTCTGCTGTCATCGCGGGATTTAAGGTTATCGCATCGGCGTTTGCGAACGCATTTCCGGATAGGATCCTTGGCCTCAGCCTCTTTCCTCCGAGCGCCAAGGGAATTGATTTTCCAAATCTGACAGGCGATTCCAGCGGCTACGTTGCGTCACAAATTGTGAAGGAGGTCTCCGCCATTGCACCGGGGCGCGTACAGTTGCAGGCGGATAATCTCGACGGGAACTATGTCGAATCAGAAGTCCTCGATTTCGCCACCCGCTACAGCGCGCTTGTGGGGTGGCAGAGCAACAAGCACGGTGGGACAGGTGCAGGATGTGATGGAGGATCAGCTGCTTCATGCAATCCGGATGGTCCGGCAGGACCTTACTTCAGGCTTCTTCAGAACGGATGGCAAAGTGGTGGGAAGTACCTGGAAGTATGGTCAACAGATGTCGTGGACTATCCCCAGAGTTTTGCGGCTGCACGATCGTCGGGTTACTTCGGATTGACTGATGTTCCCCGAATGGACGTTGGGGCACCGGCCGCGTTCGATGTTATGCAGAATTACCCTAACCCATTCAATCCGAACACAGAGATAGATTACCGGGTTTCCGCTCCGGGTTCTGTCATGGTCCGGCTCGCGGTGTATGACGTGCTGGGGCGGGAAGTGGCGGTGCTGGTGAA
>PMCM01000295.1 GCA_003154155.1 Ignavibacteriota bacterium
GTCACGTCCCGGATGCTGCTGATCTCCAGACCGGCGGTCTGCAGCGCACGAATCGCCGCTTCCCTGCCTGACCCCGGTCCTTTTACAAACACTTCTACTTTGCGGAGCCCGAGATCGTGCGCGGTCTTCGCGGCGGCTTCCGCCGATACCTGTGCGGCGAAAGGCGTGTTCTTGCGCGATCCCTTGAACCCGTTCTTGCCAGCCGACGACCAGCTGATGGTATTGCCGTACACATCGGTGATCGTCACAATGACATTGTTGAATGTTGCCTTGACAAAGACTTTGCCGCTGACATCCACCTGGATTTTCTTCTTTTTCCGGGCGACGTCTGTTTTGGACCCGCCTTGCGGGCTGCCTTTAGCCACGTGTTCCTCCGGTAATAATACGCAACAACAATTAAGAAGTAAGAATTCTTAATTCTTAATTCTTACGTTTTCGCCATAACCTTCTTCTTGCCGGCCACGGTCTTTCTGCGGCCCTTGCGCGTGCGGGCGTTTGTCCGCGTACGCTGTCCGCGGACGGGCAGGCCGCGGCGGTGCCGGATGCCGCGATAGCACCCGATGTCCATCAACCGCTTGATGTTCATCTGGGTTTCGCTCCGGAGTGCGCCTTCGACCTTGTATTCCGCCGTGATGACCCCGCGGATGCGCGAGACCTCGTCATCGTTCAAATCGCCGATCTTCTTGCTGAGATCGACACCCGCCTTCGCCAGGATGGCGCGTGATGATGTGCGGCCGATTCCCGTGATGTAGGTCAGGCCGATTTCCGCGCGCTTCTTTTTGGGCAGATCAATACCGGCAATACGAGCCACGCCTGTGCTCCTNNCTGTCCGCTCCGTCCTTATTTATACCTGTAGGTGATCCTGCCCTTGGACAGGTCATAGGGCGACAGTTCCACCGTCACCTTGTCACCAACCAGGATTTTGATAAAGTTCATCCGCATCTTGCCCGAGATATGGGCAAGAATCGCGTGACCGCCGTCGAGGCTCACTTTGAACGTCGCGTTCGGCAACGTCTCTGTGATCACACCATCGACTTTTATGGGCCCCTGCTTAGCCATGGCGTGTCAGGATTTCGGCCTCTCCTTGTGTGATTGCCACTGTATGTTCGAAGTGCGCTGAGGGCCGCCCATCCGCCGTCCGCACCGTCCATCCGTCCTCGTCGAGGCGCACCGCGAACGTTCCCGCATTGACCATCGGCTCGATCGCCAGTGTCATATCCTCCCGCAAAAGCACGCCCGTGCCGGGCACACCGAAATTCGGGACCGCGGGATCCTCGTGCAGGTTCTTGCCGATGCCGTGGCCGACCAGATCGCGGACCACTGCGTAACCTGCCGCTTCGACATGCCGCTGAACAGCGGACGACACATCGTGGAGCTTGTTGCCTGCGCGCGCCTGCGCGATACCCTTTTCCAGCGCCTCCTCCGTCACTTTCAGCAAACGGGCCTTCTCCTCGTTAATGCGTCCGACGGGAAATGTCTTCGCCCCGTCGCCGAACCATCCGTTCTTTTTCACCCCGACATCCACCGAAACGATTTCCCCCTCTTCCAACCGCCGTCCGTCGGGTATTCCGTGGACGACCACATCGTCGATGGATACGCACAACGTTGCCGGAAATGCATTCCGGCGGTCCGGACCGTACCCCTTGAATGCAGGGATGCCTCCCTGCGACCGGATAAACTCTTCCGCGAGCGCATCCAGCTCGCGTGTCGACACGCCCGGACGGACATGACCGCCGACCAGTGCGAGCGCTTCCGCAACGATCCTTCCGCTCTCGCGCATGAGCGCGATCTCGCGCTGCGACTTGACGGGAACTTTCGCCATTACCGCCTCAGCGAATCCGTCCTTTCATGCGTCCGGACTTCATAAAGCCGTCATAGTGCCGCATCAGCAGATGCGACTCGACCTGCTGCAACGTATCCAGCGCCACGCCCACCATAATGAGCAGGCTTGTGCCGCCGAAGAACTGTGCGAAACTCGGCGTGACACCGAACCGTGACACGAACGCCGGCAGGATCGCGATGATGGCGAGGAAGATCGAACCGGGCAGCGTGATCTTCGTCAGGATGTTGTCGATGAAATCCGCCGTATGTTTCCCCGGCCGGATCCCCGGGATAAACCCGCCCTGCTTCTGCATGTTTTCCGACACGTCTTTCGGGTTGAACGCGATGGCCGTATAGAAGTACGTGAAGAACACGATCATGATCGCGTACATGACCGAGTAGGTGGCCGACGTATACTGCAGGTAGCCCGAAATCGTCTGGACGAATTCGCTGTCCGGGAAGAAGGTCAGGATCGTGCTCGGAATGAACATGATTGACTGTGCGAAAATGATCGGCATGACGCCCGCCGTGTTGACGCGCAGCGGAATGTATTGCGTGACGCCGCCATACACCTTTCGTCCAACGACACGCTTCGCATATTGCACCGGAATGCGGCGCGTGCCCTGTGTGACGAGGACGACGCCGGCGATGATGGCGATCATCACCGCCAGGATGATCAGGCCGATGATCAGGTTCTGGCTCACGCGGAACTGGTCGATGATCGAATGGGGGAAGCGCGCGATGATGCCGATGAAGATAATCAGGGAGATACCGTTTCCCATTCCCCGTTCGGTGATCTGTTCGCCGAGCCACATCATGAACATCGTGCCGGTGGTGAGGAACACCACGGTGCTGAGCGTGAACGCCAGTCCTGCCACCTGTGCCGGGACGATGGGGAGCCCTTCGACGGAGAGGTTTGTCAGGCGGACGCTGACGCCCCATCCCTGGAGGGCGGCCACGATCACCGTGCCGTACCGGGTGAGCTGGTTGATTTTTTTCCGGCCTTCTTCGCCTTCCTTGGACAGCTTCTGGAAGTACGGGACGACCGCGCCGAGGAGCTGCAGGATGATGGATGCCGAAATGTAGGGCATGATGCCCAGGGCGAAGACCGCCGCATTTTTGAACGCGCCGCCGACGAAGAGGTCATACAGGCCGAACAGGGTGTTCGCACCCTGGCTGGCCTCGGCCTTGGCGAGCAGCGAGGCATCCACGCCCGGAAGCGTGATGTGTGCGCCGAGGCGCACGACGATCAGGAGCGCGGCGGTAAACAGCAGTCGCGTGCGCAGCTCCTGGATCTTGAAAACGTTTCGGAAACTTTCGCCGAGCTTTGCCATTACTCTTTGGAGGTTGAGCTGATCGTTTGAGTGGTGCCGCCAGCCGCCTGGATTTTCTGGACTGCGGAGGCACTGAACGCATGGGCGGCCACATTGAGTTTGGTTGTCACGTCGCCCGAGCCGAGAATTTTGACGGGCATGCGTTTCGAACGGACCGCGCCGAGCTTGATAAGCACTTCCGGGTTCACGGCGCCGTCCTGCAGCTTGCCCTGTGTTGCCAATTTTTCGAGGGTCAGGAGGTTGATCACCTGGTATTCGACCCTGAACGGGCTGTGAAATCCCCGTTTGGGAATCCGGCGGGACAGGGGCATCTGGCCGCCTTCGAACCATGCACGGCGTCCCGACCCGGAACGCGAACCGGCGCCCTTTTCACCGCGGGTGGAGGTTTTGCCGTGGCCGGAGCCCTGGCCGCGCCCGATGCGCTTCCGCTTTTTCCGCGCGCCTGCCGCTGGTTTGAGTGTGCTGAGAATATCCTGTGCCATGATCGTCTACTTTCTTCTTCGGAGCTGCGATTATTTCACTTCTTCCACGGTGACCAGATGATGCACCTTCCGGAGCATGCCGCGGATCGCGGGTGTATCCTTCTTCACCACGGAATAATTGGGGCGCCCGAGTCCGAGTGCCTTGATCGTGCGCTTCATCGATTCCAGCTGGTCGATGATGCTGCGCACCTGGGTAATTTTGATTGAGCCTGCCATGGGTTGTCTCCTTCTCCGCTTAGGCCGTTGTGGTGGCCGGGGTGGTGCCGAAGAGCTCCGGCAGCGTCATGCCGCGTCGGGCCGCAGCGGCGCCCGCGTCGGTCAAACTCTCCAATGCCGCCATGGTCGCTTTCACGACGTTATGGGGATTGGAGGAACCCATGGATTTGGTCAGGACGTCGCGGACGCCGGCGGATTCCAGCACGGCGCGCACGCCGCCGCCTGCAATCAGTCCCGTACCGGGCGACGCGGGTTTCAGCATCACCCGGGCCGCACCGTACCGTCCGATCACTGCATGAGGAATCGTCCCTTTGACGATCGGCACTTCGACGATGCTTTTCTTCGCATCATCGACGCCTTTCGCAATGGCGTCGGCGACTTCATTTGCTTTCCCGAGGCCGATCCCGACATGTCCTCTGGTGTCGCCCACCACGACGATCGCGTTGAAGCTGAACCGGCGCCCGCCCTTGACGACTTTGGCGACGCGATTGATGTGGACGAGCTTGTCCTTGAGTTCGAGTTCGCTTGTTTTGATTCGTGCCACCGTTGGTCCTCGAAACGTTACCACTTCGTGAAAATGATGCACACTGAGTTTGCGCTGTCGGGAGAGGAGTCGAACCTCTACTCACGGCTCCAAAGGCCGCTGTCCTGCCATTAGACGACCCGACAAGAAGCCCGGCCGCGGCCCGGACAACCCACTCCGGCGCAGGGTTAGAACTTCAAGCCGCCTTCCCGAGCGCCGTCGGCGANNCCTATCGCCACCTGCCCTTTGGCATCCTTGAATTGTTCTGCCAGATCCTTTGACACATCCGACACGCCGAGGATCGTCTTCCCCGTTGAATCGTCCACCACCTGGACATACACGTGGCGCAGACTTCGGAAAACGGTCAGGCGCGGCCGCTCGGTCGTTCCGGACATCTGGAGCCGGATGTGACGCTTCGAGCGCTTGCGATTCTGGTTTCTGTTCTTCGTGATCATACGTTCCGCACTCCCGCTGAACTACGTGTTTACGATTTCGCTCCGCCGGCCGCCGCAGCTTTGCCGGCTTTCCGCCTGATATGCTCACCTTCGTACTTGACGCCTTTGCCTTTGTACGGTTCCGGCGGACGGAAGGAGCGGATCTTGGCGGCGACCTGACCCACCAGTGCTTTGTCGATGCCGCTGATGGTGATATTTGTTTGGGTCGGCACTTCGATGGTCACGCCGCCCGGTGCGGCGAACAGGATCGGGTGCGAAAAACCGAGCAGCAGCTGGAGTTTCTTCCCCTTCATCTCCGCGCGGTAGCCGACGCCGACGAGTTCAAGTTTGCGCGAATAGCCGGTGGTGACGCCGGTGACCATATTCTGCACCAGGGCGCGCCAGAGGCCGTGCAAGGCACGGTATTTTCCCTCGTCGGAATGTCTCTTGAGGATCACCTGATTCTCCACGACCTCGACGGCGATGTCGGGATGCACATTGGCCTTCAGTTCACCCTTCGGCCCGGTGACCTTGATTTCGCGGTCGGCCAGTGCAATTTTGACGCCCTGGACTATCGCGACGGGTTTCTTTCCTATCCGTGACACTGTACAGTCTCCTTCGTTACCAGATTTCGCACAGAACTTCGCCGCCCACCCGCTGGGCGCGCGCCTGCTTGTCGGTCATCACGCCCCGTGACGTGGAGATCAGGGCGATACCGAGTCCTCCCAGCACCCGCGGTACGGCGTCGGCGTCGACATATTTCCTGAGGCCGGGTCGGCTGATGCGTTTCAGGCCGCTGATGACCGGGCGGGTGTCGTTGTATTTCAGCTGGATGCGCAGGACGCCCTGGGCGCTCTCCTTGGTTTCGGTGAAGCCGGCGATGAACTTATTGGCGACCAGCAGCTTGGTGATTTCCCGTTTCAGGTTGGATGCCGGGACGTCGACGCGTTTGCGTCCCGCCTGGAGGGCGTTACGCAGCCGGGTCAGATAGTCGGCAACCGGATCAGTCATAGTCATGTGGGTGTCTCCTCAATCTCGCACGTTCGGTCGTTGGGTGCCGTTTACCAGCTGGCTTTTCTTACGCCGGGGATTTTCCCCTCAAGCGCGAGTTCGCGGAAGGCGATGCGTGAGATGCCGAACTTGCGCATGTATGCCCGCGGCCTGCCCGAGACGTTGCACCGGCTGTGCAGACGTGTGGGGCTGCTGTTGCGCGGCAGTTTCTGGAGACCTTCGAAGTCCCCTTTTGCCTTCAGTTCCTTGCGCAGTGCCGCGTACTTTGCGACGAGGCGTTCGCGTTTGCGCTGCCGTGCCTTTGAACTGGTCTTCGCCATACCCGATCTACTCCTGTGCGCTTATGCTTTTGGTGTTGCGAGAACTTCCTGCCTCTTGACGAACGGCATGCCGAACGCCTTGAGCAATTCGTATGCTTCTTCGTCGGTCCTCGCCGTGGTCACGAACGTGATATCCATGCCGAAGATCCTGACGATTTTATCGACGTCGATTTCCGGGAAGATCGTATGTTCTTTCACGCCGATCGTATAGTTGCCGCGGCCGTCGAACGCCGTGTCGGGGAGTCCGCGGAAGTCGCGCAACCGGGGGACCGAAACGCTGATAAACCGGTCCATGAATTCGTACATGATGGTCCGGCGCAGGGTGACGCGGCATCCGATGGGCATCTTTTCGCGCAGTTTGAAATTCGAAATGGATTTCTTTGCGCGCGTGATCACCACTTTCTGGCCGACGATGGACTCGAGGTCCTTGGCGGCGGCATCGACGAGTTTGGGATCCTGGGTTGCCGCACCGACGCCGATGTTGATGGCGATTTTCTCAAGCCGCGGGACCTGCATCACGTTGCTGTAGGAGAACCGCTTCATGAGGGCAGGGACGACCTCGTTTTTGTACATGGTGCTGAGCCGCGCGACCACATGCACTTTCGGGCCTTTTACCTTGGGAGCCTTGACGGCTGCCACGGCTTTGTCCTTCGCATCCTTTGCGGGACGCGCGGTGTCTTTCTTCGGTTGCTGCTGCTTTTTCGGTTTCTCGTCGCTCATACCGTTGACCGGAAATAAATGGTTTCGTTGACCGCGGTGCTAGAACATCTCGCCCGTGGCCCGTGCCACGCGCATGCGCCGCTTTTTGCCGGTGGTTTCGTCCTTCACCACCTTGGTGCCCACCCGTGTGGGCTGGTTCAGCTTCGGGTCCAGCAGCATCACATTGGACATATGGATGGGTGCTTCACGCTGGACGATGCCCCCCTGCGGATTGCGCTGGCTGGGGCGTGTGTGGCGCTTCATGATGTTGACGCCCTCGACGATGATCCGCAGCGTGTCGGGGTACACCTTGAGCACCTTGCCGGTCTTGCCGCGGGAGTTCCCCGCGGTCACAATGACGTTGTCGTTCTTCCTGATCTTCATACGCGCTGCTTCCTTATAGCACTTCCGGGGCGAGGGAGACGATCTTCATGTACTGTTTCTCGCGCAGTTCCCGGGCCACAGGCCCGAAGATGCGGCTGCCGCGCGGCTCACCCTGATCGTTGATCAGCACCGCGGCATTCTCATCGAACCGGATGAACGACCCGTCCTTGCGGCGGGTCTCCTTTTTTGTGCGGACGATGACCGCGCGGGCCACCTCCCCTTTTTTCACCGTGGCACCGGGGATGGCGGATTTGACCGAGACGATGATCTGGTCGCCGAGACCGGCATAGCGCCGGTCGGACCCACCCAGCACTCTGATACACCGGACCTTTTTGGCGCCCGAGTTATCAGCCACTACGAGATTTGTTTCTTCCTGGATCATGTGCGTTGACTCCGTGGGCCTCTGCCTACTTCGCTTTTTCGATAATCTCCACCAGCCGCCACCGCTTGAGCTTGCTCATCGGGCGGGTTTCCATGATTTTGACGGTATCGCCGACTTTCGCAGAGCGTTCCTCGTCGTGCGCCATCAGTTTCGTGGTGCGGCGGAAGTATTTCTTATACACCGGATGCGGCACCCGGCGTTCGATGGAAACCACGATGCTTTTTTCCATCTTTGTGCTCACCACCCTGCCCACACGCACCTTGCGGCGTGTCGAGCGCGCCGGCGTAGCGGCTGTTGCGACGGCTGTGGTCATGACGTTTTCACCTCGTTAGTCTTCGTCGATGCCGGAGCGGGGGCGGCGGCGGTGCTGCGTTCTTTCACGAGCAGCACCGTCATGAGCCGTGCGATGTCACGGCGCACCGTGCGCACTTTGATCGGGCTTTCGAGCTGACTCGTAGCCAGCTGGAAGCGCAGGTTCGCAAGGGCTTCCTGCTCGTCGGCGAGCCGCTGACGCAGCTCCTGGATCGACAGTTCGTTAAGTTCGTGGGCCTTCATACGCTCTCCGGTTTGCCTCAGGCGCCTTCGTAGTCGGGCCTGACACTGATTTTCGTGCGGATCGGCAGCTTGTGCGATGCAAGCGTCAACGCTTCCACCGCGGTCGCCTTGCCGGTACCGCCCACTTCAAACATGATACGTCCCGGTTTCACCACTGCCACCCAGTATTCGGGCGCTCCCTTGCCTTTTCCCATACGGGTTTCCGCTGGCTTCTTGGTCACGGGTTTGTCCGGGAAAATCCTGATCCAGATCTGCCCTTCGCGTTTCATCATGCGGGTCAGCGTCACGCGGGCCGCTTCAATCTGGCGTTGCGTGATCCACCCGGGTTCGAGCGCCTTGAGGCCGAAATCGCCGAAATCAATCCGCTCGCCGCGCGTGGCTTTGCCGCGCATGCGTCCGCGCTGGGCTTTTCTGAATTTTACTCTTTTGGGCATCAACATGGTCGTCGTTCTCCTGCGTTATCCGCGTTCCTGCCCGCGGCGGGAGGGCATCGGACGCTCCATGTTCTGCTGGGCATCCAGAACCTCGCCCTTGCAGATCCATACTTTAACGCCGATTGCGCCGTAAATGGTCCGCGCGGTCGCGGTGGCATAGTCGATATCCGCCCGGAGCGTGTGCAGCGGAATACGGCCTTCCTTGTACTGCTCTGTCCGCGCCATTTCTGCACCGCCCAGCCGTCCGGCACTCTTCACGCGTATGCCTTCAGCACCCATGCGCATTGCCGCCGTGATGCCGTTCTTCATTGCGCGGCGGAAGGCGATACGTCCTTCCAGCTGCTGCGCGATGTTCTCGGCCACCAGGTAGGCGTCCAGTTCGGGGCGTTTGATCTCATTGATCAGAATCTTCACTTCCTTGTTGGTGATCTTCTTCAGCTCTTCTTCGAGCTGGGAGATCTCTTTTCCGCTGCGGCCGATGACGATGCCGGGCCGCGAGGTATTGATCGTAATGACCGCCCGCTTGGGGGTCCGCTCGATCATCACCCGGGAAATGCCGGCTTTCTTCAGACGGTTGCGCACGTAGTTGCGGATGGTGCGGTCTTCTTCCAGTTTGCTGCTGAACGATTTCTCATCGTACCAGTTCGAATCCCAGGACCGGATGATCCCCAGGCGCAGACCGATCGGATGTGCTTTCTGTCCCACGTCAGCTCCTTGCAGTGCGTTTACTTCGATTCCTGCTTTGCGGTTCCGGAAGGTGTCGCGGCCTTCTTGGCCGGGGCACGTTCCGCCTTTTGCGCTTTCGCCCGCTTGGGTGCGGCGGTCCGGGGCACCGGTTTGTTCGGGGCGACCACGATCGTCACGTGATTCGAGCGCTTCCGGATCCGGAAGGCGCGCCCCATTGGTGCCGGGAGGATGCGTTTCATGACCATCCCGACGTCCACGTACGCCTCTTTGACAATCATCTCCCCGGGCTCCAGGCGTCCGGCCTCGTCCTTGTTCTGCAGATTCGACACTGCCGAACGGAGAACTTTCTCGGCCACACGCGACGCATGTTTCGGCGAGTAGTGGAGGATATTGAGTGCCTCATCCACCGATTTGCCGCGGATGAGATCGATCACCAGCCGCATTTTGCGCGGTGAGGTGCCGATGTACCGGTTTATGGCTCGTGCTTCCATGCGTGCTTATCCCGCCTTCGTCGTTTCTTCCTTCTTGACACCGGGGTGTCCGCGGAACAACCGCGTCGGTGCGAATTCTCCGAGTTTGTGACCCACCATGCCTTCGTGGACGTACACGGGGATAAACTTGTTCCCGTTGTGCACGGCGAATGTGTGGCCCACGAAGTCCGGGGTGATGGTCGAGGCGCGCGACCAGGTCTTCACAACCCTTTTCTGGTTCGCCTTGTTCAGCGATGCCACCTGCTCTACCAGCCGGATGCTCACGAACGGTCCTTTTTTCAGCGAACGGCCCATACCGTTACTTTCTCCGTTTCACAATGAACTTGCTGGAAGCCTTTTTGGTCTTCCGTGTCTTCTTCCCCTTCGTATGCCAGCCCCAGGGGGACACAGGATGCGGATTACCCTGCGGCGACTTACCTTCGCCACCACCATGCGGGTGGTCGACCGGATTCATGACGACACCGCGCGACTGCGGTTTGATACCGAGCCAGCGCGACCGCCCTGCTTTGCCGACACTGATATTCTCATGATCGGCATTGCCGACGCCCCCGATCGTGGCGAAACACTCCACAACGACGCTGCGGACCTCGCCGGAGGGGAGGCGCAGCTGGGCATACTTTCCTTCCTTGGCCATGAGCTGGACTGCCATACCGGCGCTCCGGGCCATCTGGGCGCCCTTGCCGGGGCGCAACTCGATATTGTGCACGAAGGTGCCGGCGGGGATGTTTGCCAGGGGCATGGCATTGCCTGGCCTGATTTCCGCATCGGCGCCCGACCGCAGCACGTCGCCGACCTTGACACCTTCCGGGGCAATGATGTACCGCCGTTCACCGTCGCGGTACTGCAGCAGCGCGATGCGCGCCGACCGGTTCGGGTCGTACTCGATAGCCGCTACGCTGGCATCCATGCCGATCTTGTCGCGCTTGAAGTCGATGATCCGGTAGAAGCGTTTGTGTCCGCCGCCACGGTGGCGTGACGTGACGCGTCCGGTGTTGTTCCGGCCGCCGCTTCCCTTCAACGGCTCGATGAGGGATTTCTCCGGCCGCGTCTTGGTGATTTCTGTGAACGCGGATACCGACATCCACCGCGTTCCCGGCGTCACCGGCTTTAACTTCCGAATGGCCATGATTGCACTCTATCCTAATGATCTGTCAGACATTCTGGAAGAACTCGATTTTGTCGCCTTCTTTCAGGCGCACGATCGCCTTCTTCCATTCCGCCGTCCGCCCGGCGAACCGTCCCCGGCGCGTCATCTGCGATTTGGTTTTTCCCTTGACGCGCACGGTGCGCACATTGAGCACCGTCACGTTGAATTTCTTCGCCACGGCACGGGCGATGGAGATCTTGTTGGCTGCGAGGTCGACTTCAAAGGCGTAGTGGCCCTTATCCTGCAGCTCGGTCATCTTCTCCGTGACTATCGGACGCTTGAGTATGGACGCCATGTTCGATCTGCCGCGTTAGTTCTTAAACGTATTCTGCAGGACTTCCAGCGCGCTCTGCTGGATGAGCAGGATCTGCGTGTTGACAAAATCATAGGTGGAGGCTTTGTCCGCCTGCGCGATCTGCAGTTTGGGAATATTGCGTCCGGACTTGACGACGGCGACATCCGGTTTTGCGAGCAGCAGGAGGGTTTTCGTGCCGCCCAGTTCCAGCGCCTTCAGCACCACCGCCATATCCTTCGTCTTGGGTCCGCCGAAGGTGAAGTCTTCCACCACTTTGATCTGGCCGTCGCGGGCCTTGATGGAGAGGGCCGATTTGCGTGCCGCGCGGCGCATGGTGGTGGGGAGGATATTCGAATAGTCCCGCGGTTTCGGTCCGAAGATTGCGCCGCCGCCCACCATCACCGGTGACCGGGAGGATCCCTGGCGGGCCATGCCGGTGTGCTTTTGCTTGAACGGTTTCTTGCCGCCGCCGCGCACTTCCCTGCGCGTCTTCAGTTTGGCCGTACCCTGCCGCTGGTTGTCCAGGTACACGCGGACTGCGCGGTAGACGAGGTGCATGTTCGGCTCGACGCCGAAGATTTCCTCGGAGAGCTTCACCTTCTGGCCGCTCTTGGTGCCGTCTTTCTTATAGACTTCCAATTCCATCGCCACACCCATTGATTACTGGTGAGACTTCAGCTTGTGAATCTCGAGATAGCCGTTGATTGCGCCCGGCACCGAACCTTTGATCAGCAGGAGGTTCGAATCGGGGATGACGCCGACCACGGTCAGGTTGCGGACCGTTATCTGTTCACCGCCCATGCGTCCGGCCATGCGCTGGCCGCGAAACACGCGTGAGGGATAGGAGGATGAGCCGATCGAGCCCGGCGCGCGTTGCCGGTCGCTCTGTCCGTGCGTGCGGGCGCCGCCACCGAAGTGGTGCCGGCGGACCACACCCTGGAAGCCTTTTCCCTTCGACGTGCCGACGACTTTCACAATGTCGCCTTTGGTGAACACCCGGTCGACGGTGATTTCCTGTCCGGGTTGGACGTCGCTGACGCCGTTCCCGCGGAATTCCTTCACGAGTCGCACGGGCTTCACGTTCGCATGAGCGAAGTGGCCACGGAGCGGTTTGGTCACGGTGCGCTCCTTCCGTTCCCCGAATCCGATCTGAACGGCTTCGTACCCGTCACGGTCTACGGTTTTGATTTGCGTGACGTAGCACGGGCCGGCTTCAATGACCGTGCAGGGGATTACCTGACCAGCATCATCGAAGATGCTGGTCATGCCGAGTTTTTTTCCGAGTATTCCTGTCATACCACCATCCATGTATGCATGCACATACCGTCACGGGTCCACGTTGCGGCACATGTGTGCCGCCTGTGGGCATTGTTCCCGACGCCGTTTTCCCGTCGTCCCGGGAGCACGATGCTCCCGGTCGACAGTCACCTTACAGCTTGTATGCGGGTTAGACCTTGATCTCGACGTCGACGCCCGCGGGCAGATCCAGCTTCATCAGGGAGTCAACGGTCCTGTTCGTCGAGTTGAGGATATCGATCAGCCGCTTGTGGGCGCGCGTTTCGAACTGCTCTCTCGACTTCTTATCCACATGAGGTGAACGAAGCACAGTATAGACCGTACGCTTCGTGGGTAACGGNNATCTTTGTCACGACGCCAGAGGCGACCGTGTGTCCGCCTTCGCGGATAGCGAACCGCAAACCCTCTTCCATGGCGATGGGAGAGATCAGTTCGATTGCCAGCCCGTCCACGTTGTCGCCCGGCATCACCATTTCGCTGCCTGCCGGCAGCGTTGCAACACCCGTCACGTCCGTCGTCCGGAAGTAGAA
>PMCM01000259.1:0-5212 GCA_003154155.1 Ignavibacteriota bacterium
CCCCTCTTGGTGTTCCAAGAAGGGCTTTCGGGAAGTATATTCGCCGTCGACCGGTCTTATCAGCCACCAAGAGTTCCGCGCACTGCGCAGTGATGGTGGTGATGATGGTGAATGGCCGTGTCGACTGTCGTTTTCATAACTTCGATAGTATACAAAACGGGGCAATAAGAGTCAACCCGGAATTCAGATTTCAGCGCTTACGCCGATCGAAGGGAGTATGCCGATGGCACTCTCATCCATCTCAACTCGCTGATCCCGCGCATTCCAGAGGACGGATCCGGAGTGTTTGTTATTATAGACATTCTGGATATCAAGATACGTGATGAGCGTCCACGCCGCAAAATTCCAGCGCCGATCAACCCGGATGTCCAGGCTGTGGAGGGGGGACGTGCGTGCGGTATTGTACAGTGACACTTGCTGCGTACCGTTGGGGTTGAAGGGGGTATACGGATGTCCGGAAGAGTAGCGGAATTTCGCGCTCGATTCCCACTTTTCATTGAACCGGTATCCGCAGCTCAGATTCAGCATCAAAGGCTGTTCGAACGCACCAGGCCGTTCAATCCCGTCAAGGGCGGTATAGCGCGAGCGGCAGACGCTGATGCTCGCGAGACCGTAGAGAGGTGTGTCGGATAGTTTCTTTTGCAGCAGCAGCTCGATGCCAAAAGACCGCCCTGCCCCCCTACTCACCAACTCGTCCAGACCGAAGGAGGAAAACCCTTCCTCCGCTCCTCCATAGCCGCCACCTGTATTTGCCAGAACCAGGTATGGCCGGTTGACGCTCGCCGGATACTTGCTGTAGTACTTGGCATATCCTTCAATCCGTATGCGAAGATCTTCCTGCAGGAGATGCTCCACGCCGACAACCCCTTGATCGGCGCGCACGTGTTCGAGCCCACGATTGGCGTTGCCGGCAACAAGCCAAACATAGGAAGGGGTCTGATAGTACGTCCCTGCACTCACCGAAAGGCTTGTCCTGGATGTCAGATCCCATGTCAGCGACGCGCGGGGCGCAAGCGCAAATTTCGCATTGATCCTGTCAAAGTAATCTGCGCGTCCGCCCAGGACCAGCGAGAATCGATCGAGGAACTTCTGCGTGTACTGGAGGTAGGCGGACCCCTTGGTGCTTCTCGTGATGTAGTCCTGCACCTGGAACCGCAGAGTGTCGCCAAAAGATGTGACATATCCGGGCAGAGCGAGGTTTGCCGTGAACAAGATCGATTTCACCTGCGCGCCGAACGACATTTCTGAAACCTCGCTGAGTTTCAGAGTACAATCGCCCCGCAGCGAAGTTTCCCCTTCCTTGGAGCGATTGCTGAACACCGGAACCAACAATGAGTCCCGTTGTAGGCCGTTGTAGAGAACGTAGGAGCGGCCGATGGTGAATGTCGCAAAACCGTGAGGGAACAGATGTCGCAGAGAGATGCCTGAGGCGTATTGACGTTGAGCAGTTCCCAGAATCCTCGAGTTGCTGTACCGGTCTTCCGCATTCCGGTCGAAGAAGCTCACATCATCGATTGCTCCAACAGCAAGGACCGTCAGATGGTTGTTGCGATCGATCGTGTAGCTCGCTCTGCCGAGGAAGTCCCAGTATTCGGGTACAAAGCTGAAACCCGCCGACTTGAATATGAAGTCCAGATAGCTCCGCCGTGCCGAAAATACAAAGCTGCCGTCGCTGGACAATGGCCCTTCAACGTTCAATCCAAATTGGCTCGCCGACACCGTGGCCTTTCCTCCCAGCCGGTCGGTTCGACCGTCCCGCAAATCGATATCCAGGACGCTTGAGAGACGATCGCCGTAGCGGACACCGAACCCGCCCGTAGAGAAGGCGGTCTCTCGCACAAAGTCCAGATTGATGTAGCTGAGCGGTCCGCCTCCGGCTCCCTGAGTGCCGAAGTGGTTGATATTCGGAATCTCTACGTTGTCGACGATGAAGAGATTTTCACTCGGAGCACCGCCGCGAACGACAAGGTCGTTTCTCCCGGGCTGGGCCTGGGCAACGCCGGGGAGGACCGCGATGGCGCGGACGACGTCCTCAAATCCGCCAGGAGAACGTCGGATCTCTTCATACGAAAGCCGCTGGACGCTCACTGGAGCATCCGGGGATCTTTGGAAATAGCCCGCGCTGACTTCAACGCCTTCAATATCGATGCTCGACTGATGCATGCTCACAACCATGTCTGCGGGCCGCGCTACGGCGATAATCATATCGCTCACAACAACCGGCTCGTACCCAACCAGTGATACTCTCACCTGGTACGTGCCTACAGGAATGCCGGTGAGTATGAATTCCCCGTTCCCTGTAGACGAAGTGCCGATGGCCGTGCCGACGATCTGGATTGTCGCGGCAGGAAGCGGTTCTTTCGTTGCCTGGTCGACCACCTTCCCCTTCAGAGCGCCCGATTGAGCGTGGGAATACCCGGATGTGCACACGATCAGGGCAAGTATGAGGAGGTTTCTTTTCATTTACAGAGTATCTCAATGTTGCTACACATAATATACAAATCGGCCAAATCGCCGAAATCAAACAATAGTCTTAACGTTGTGCTTTCCGGATTTGTTCCACAAGTTACGGAAAGTAGTGCCAGAATGCGCACCTGCAGACACTTCTTGAATATACACGGAATCAATGGTATACTATCAATCTTCGCAAACGACGATTAACAGGAGTGTAATGGTCCAGGATCTCTTCCGGTTTAAGGGACTTGAGGCGCCTGCGGGTGATCTCGGCATACGACCAGGTGTGTCCAGTTGCCGCGCTATCTGGTCTTCTCCGTTCATGAACGAGCAGGGCGCGCCCGACCACCGGATCTACCATACCCGCACCCTTCAACTTCACGCCCCGGCACGACTGCGCCGCCTCGGTCTGCAACAGTCTCTCGGATACCACAAATGCGGCAGCCATGAAGAATATGACTGGATCAAATCGATCCGCGTACTTGTCTGGAACGGGCAATCGTGGAAGCAGCAACTCTATCGAACTGACCTTCCGCGCACATTGCACGGGGACATTCATTGGATTGATCTTGACAACATCGAAGCGGCAGGAGCCCTTTTCGAAGTACGGGAAGGAGTTGCAGATCCGTGGTGGCCTTCCTGGAATTTGTGCAATGGCGCGATGATCCTTGACGGAGACCCTCCCGTCAGCTCACAGTTGCGAGGCGAACGAGCGCTGCGGGTGGAACATGTCTCCCTTTCGCATCTACCGCCCGGTGTCACTGCATTCCAGGCAAACGGCGAAGTACGATTTATGACCCGTTTTGTCCAAATAGGGTTTTGCCTCCGGCGCGCCGGTTTCTCGTGGCTCGGCATTGATGATGAAGGAAAAGGGCGGACGAATATCAACCTTCTCCGGATATCTCCCGGCTTGAACTTTCAGGGATTCTTTCTCCATCCGGTTGGAACGGGGCCAACCATGGCAGCTTCCATCCGGTACGACGTGGCTGGCACGACAAGGATTGAGGGGAATGTCGTTACCTATGATGTCCGAACGGAGTCCTATGGTCAGCGATACACGGCACGGTGGGAGATTTTTGAAGATCGTCTTGTTGCGAGTCTCGTCCGTGCCGGCGAAGCGCCGTTGCGGGCCTGGGACAGCAGCGCATGGTCTATCGGCCTTGATCCTCGAGCATCGGCTACCACAGCCCTGGGGAAAATCACCCGGGTCGGAGAGACAGGCACTATGTGTCTCCCGGTCGTCTTCCACGCTCCCGGACATGGGAGCTTGGCGATAACCGCAACGCACGGCGCTCCCCTGTGGAGAACGGATGCATTCAGACCCGCCGACCTTGCCGTCAACCAAGTTAAGCTTGGCGAGGTGCCGCAACCCGAGGGGGATTATCTTCTTCTTCCGGGTACTCATGAAGCTACTCTGACATTTGCCGTCCGCCAGTTCGGCCCGCAGCTCGCTGATGCAGCGCCGGCCGAAGTCGTCCGGGCTGTTCAACGATGTTCTGTGACCTCCCTCTCCTTTAGGCCAGATACCGGCACTCTGAGCAACAACGGTAACTCCATGCATTGCCCCTTGTGCATGGACAACTGGTCTGCACTTGCAACTCGTATCGGTAATATCGTGCCCGGGTTGCCGGCAATCGATCTGCTCCGCGATTCCCTGGAACGTTGGCTTGACGGCGGGCCGGGATACGCGAGCGGGGGCATGCTTGCCGCAGGTCCGTACCACCTGGCAGAAGATGAATACCTGATGACCGGAGCAGCGGGTCTCCTCGGCGCCGCTGATTTTCTGGAGCATAGCGGCTCCCCTGAATGGCTCAAGCGTTACGGTCAGCAACTGTCACGGCAGCTTACGGGAATGCAGCGGCGGGACGTGGACAACGACGGGATTGTTGAAAGCGTTTTCCGCCGCGGAATCAGCGGTGAATATCAATGGGCAACGTGTTTTTATGATGTGATTTCGATCGGATGGAAATGCACGTTTTCCAACGCACTTCTCTATGCTGCTCTGCGGAAACTCGACCGGGTGTTGCATTCGTTTGATCGCCCCGACCTCGCCACAGGGCTTTCTGCTTGGGCAGACCGCCTCAAAGAGAGTTTTCTCCCGGCCTTTTTCAACCCCGCCACAGGCTGGCTTGCGGGATGGCGATGCAAGGATAACAAATTACATGATTTTGCCTTCCTGACAATCAACGGTGCAGCCATCGCCGCCGGCGTGGTAGACGTGGAACCGGGCCGGGAAATCATGCATCGCATATGGGATGAGGCATGCCGTTTGGGACTCCCGGTGCAATGGGGAATGCCCGCAAGCCTGTGGCCGATTCCCGACAGCGACCTGCCCGAGATCCAGCATGGATTTCCATTCGGATATTATGGTAACGGAGGGCTGACGACTGCGCAAACCCGTCACGTCGTGTCGGCCATGTACCGGGTGGGAATGACCGCCGAAGCCGATGACGTGCTCAGGAAAATCTGTGCAAGCCTTGCTGATGCAGCGGTGTTTGGAGGAGCAAAATCAGGGATTGACGGGAGGAGTTGGGATGGCTGGCCGTGCGGTTATGAAGGGCTGCTGACGGATCAGTTCGGGATCCTGGCCGTTGCTCTTGACCGCTACGGCCTGCAGACACAGAGAGTCATCTGACGCTCCGAGTCCGCCGACAATCCGTCTTTGATCGACTCTTCATTTGCCGTCATATGCCATCTTCAATTGGTTTCTTCTCTTCCATCCGCCATCTTCACTTGGTCTTTTGCCCGCCATTCTCAA
>PMCM01000259.1:5237-8007 GCA_003154155.1 Ignavibacteriota bacterium
TTCTCCATTAAGTCTTTTCCCTATTCAAGGTCTCTCCTCCCCTTCTTCAAATCCCCTCTCCGCTTCTTTTCTCCGAGCCTGCGGCTATGTGATGCGACCGTCCGACGTGTCGCGATCCGGTGTTTTTGCACCTTGAGGGCGCCCGCCATCAATTCGGCCACCCGTTCCACGGCCAGACGCCGGTTTTGCCATTGACTTCTGGAGTCATCCGCCGTAACCCGCAGCACCCCGTCTCCGTCAATGCGGCCGGCAAGCCGGCGAACCAACCGCTGACGCTGCGCTTCCGAAAGCACAGGCGAGTGCATGACGTCGAATTCAATTTCGACGCGTGACGATACCTTGTTAACATTCTGTCCCCCCGGGCCCCCACTCCTGGAAAACCGGAATGAAAACTCCGACAGAGGGAGAGTCAATGCATCGTTGATAACTACGTCGCTATCCATGCACCCACCTTGCGCTTCGTTTGTCTTCTCGCTATACTACGACGGATAATCAGATCGGCCAGAGCATACCATGCACACCCTCTTGAAGGCAGCACACGGCTATTTCGTAGAACTCGATCAAATCAGCGGCCTCGGCGCGCCCTGGATTGTGCGATCATACCGCAAAGTCGCATTTTTCCGCCACAGACTGAGCTCTGATTGGTTTCTCAACGAGGATCAGGCACGCGCCTTCGCCGAACAGCTCGTGCAAGCCCTGGAAACCGATAAGGCATCGATGGGTTTCATTCAACAGCGAAAGCCGGGGTGGACCCTTCGCCGCCCCCTTCGCTGATCCTTCATTTTCCAATCCCCCCATAGCCACGTTTCGTCGGCCTGCGCGGTCATATCTCGTCGAGTTGTGCGGCAAGTTCCGCCGGAGTATTCGCGGGAAGCCGGCAAACGTAATTTGCGCAAACGAACGCCGTGGACGTCCCCCCTTTCGCCGCGAATTCACCGGCATACGGAATAAGTTGCGCAATTCGTCCCTTGGCTTCCGGCGACACCGGAATTCTTGCCGTCCCCGGAAGGAACCTTGTATTCACCTCATGCATGAGCGCCTCCGTCAGCGTATCACCTTCCCGTCCCACGATCACCACCTGTGACGGTGTCTCTTCCAGCATCATCGACGCACCGACCATAAAGGGCATAATCGAGGGTTGTTTTTCGAGCCAGGCGCTGAAGGCGTTGATCGTCGTTCGGCCCTTCTCCAGGAACTCGGGGTTTCCGGTCAAAGCCCCCAGACGCAGAAGATTCCGTGCAGCGACCGAATTGCCGGCCGGTTCAGCGCCATCGTATTGCTCGCGCATCCGCACAAGTATCGAAGTGTCGCGGCCAGAAGTATCGAAGAAGCCGCCACGGTGGGCATCCCAGAAAAGATCAATCTGGGTCTTTGTCAGACCCATTGCCCTTTCGAGCCAGAGAGGATCGCCAGTAGTCTCGAACAGATCCAGGAGTCCCTCCGCCAGGAAGGCATAGTCTTCGAGATGTGCTTCGTGCTTCGCCTCACCGTCCCGAAATCTTCTTTGGAGTTGGCCGGAACCGGCATCAAACATCGCGGTCAATACAAAACGTGCCGCGCGTTCCGCCGCGGCGCGATAGGAACCGACTCCTGTCATAGCCGATGCGCGGGCGAGAGCTCCTATCATCAGCCCGTTCCACGCGGCAATCACTTTGTCATCCCGAAGCGGCCTTGGGCGGTTGAGCCGGCCGATGCGAACCCGTTCTTTCGCCTCTGCGAGCCGCCGGAGCACTGTATTCTTCTCCCGGGCTGCAAACTGCGCAATCTCGTCGCTCGTTCGGGCAGCATAGAGAATATTCCGTCCGGTAAACTCGTGCTGCGGGTCATGGGCGACATTCCCCCCGGGTTCCATGCCAAAGGCGAACATAAGAAGTGGGGCATCGCTGCCGAGGAGTTCGTTGATCTCCCTTTCCGTCCAGACATAGAATGCCCCTTCGCCTGATTCTCCCGGATCCTCCGGACGGGGACTATCCGCATCCTCGGCTGATGCGAATCCTCCCTCCGGCAATGCGAGATCCCGCAGAACGTAGTCCGCCGTTGTGCAGGCGACTTCCGCAAAAAAGGGGTCACGCGTCCATTGGGCTGCATCGAGGTACGCGTGCACGAGCTGTGCCTGATCATAGAGCATTTTTTCGAAATGGGGCACACGCCATTCGGCATCAACGGCATAGCGATGAAAGCCTCCACCTATATGATCGCGGATGCCGCCCCCGGCCATCGCACGGAGCGTTCGGAGGACCATGTCTCCGGCCTCGGCCTCAGGCCGCCGCCGATGGTAGCGTGAAAGAAAGGCGAGAGTCACCGGTCGGGGAAACTTCGGCGAGTTGCCGAAACCCCCGCATTCGCTATCGAAGCTCTGATGAAGCTGGTCGTAGCACAAGGATGCGACAGCGCCGGGTACTACGATATCCGGGGTTTGTGTACCGGCGAGTTCCTGAAGATACTCAACAATCCGATTGCCCGATTCGAGAACATCCGAGCGTTTGTACTGCCATATCGACGAGATGCGCCGGAGAATTTCCGGGAAACCGGCCCTCTGCTGCCTGTTTTCAGGTGGAAAATACGTGCCGCCATAGAAAGGTTTGAGGTCGGGGGTGAGGAACATCGACATAGGCCATCCGCCGCCGATTCCCATCGCCTGCAGTGCACTGATGTATAACCGGTCGACATCGGGCCGTTCCTCACGATCCACCTTGATGGCCACGAAACTTTCGTTCAGCAGGGCCGCAATCTCCGGATTCTCAAAGGATTCGTGCTCCATCACGTGGCA
>PMCM01000077.1 GCA_003154155.1 Ignavibacteriota bacterium
GCGCCGGAGAGCCCGCCGGTGTCGGGACGCGCATCGGTGATGTTGATGTCGTAGTCCTGGCCTGCCTCGGGGATCATCAGGACTTCCTGGATCTGCGGCTCGGTTTGCAGGAGGAAGTTTTTCGGGCTGCCTCCGCCGATGAGAAGCACGCCGGTCTTCCCTTTTTCATACCTCTTGGCATTCAGGATGATGGCCGTCGAATCGTTGACGTCGATGCTGGGGTTGATCTTCAGCTTGAAATGATCCTGCAGCCCCGCCGCTTCGGCAAGCAGCTCCAGTCCCGCCACGTTCATGCCGATCGTGGAATCGCCGGGTGAAGAAGTGAAGACCGGTATGCCGTTGCGGTAGGCCGCCGCCAGGACGCTGACCTCGCCCAGCCCGTTCTTCTGTTCGTATTCGTTCAGGATCTTGCCCAGGTGATGGTAATACTCGCGTGTTCCCATTTCTTTCTGGAACTGCGGCTGCAGCATGATTTTTCGCAGGATGCGGTCGGTTGCCATCAGGACGTCCTGGTAGTCGAACAGGATGTCGTAAATCCGGGTCACACCCTTGTCGCGCAGATCTGCGTCATCCACCGTGTGGCTGCCGCGGAACAGCGGCATGTTCAAGGCAAAATGCATATCGTGGTACATGTTGGCCCCGGTCGCCACCAGCCAATCCACAAAGCCGTGGTTCATGAGGGGGATGATCGTGGACGGCCCCAGACCTGCGGGTGTCAGCGCGCCGGCTATGCTCACCCCGATCGTCACATCCTCCTTCGCATACTTGTCGCGCATCAACTGACAGGCGGCACGCAATCTGCCTCCATTGTAGGCGTCCATGTTGTCGATGACATTGGCAATGGTGCTCTCCGCGGTGATGGGAGAGGGAAGCACGCGCTTGCCCGAAAGATATGCCTGTCTGTCCGTATGATGCTTCTTCGAATGGTCCATGTCTGTTCCTTCAGTGTGAGCGCGTTAGAGAGATTTCTGGAATGCGTAGTTCATCAACTTGTACGTGAGCTTCGCCGTGGTGTAATCAGGGTGACGCACGCCGCGGTTCGGGGCAAACTCCACGACGTCAAACCCCACGATCGTCTTCTGTTCCCCCACCATACGCAGGAGTTTCAGCGTTTCGGGCCAGAACAGACCGTTGGGTTCGGGCGTCCCGGTGCTTGGCATGATAGGTGGATCGAAAGCGTCCACGTCGAACGATACATACACGTGGGGGGAGAGCAGCGGAAGCACCGAGGGCACCCAGTCACCCATGCCGCGAATCTGGTGAGCGTACAGCGTGGCAACCCCGTTTCTGCGGATAAACTCCGCTTCCTCCGGAGAAAGTGCGCGGATGCCTACCTGCACCAGGTGCGTGGGATTCAGGAATTCGCACACACGTGCCATGACAGAGGCATGACTGAATTTCGAACCTTCGTAGGTGTCGCGCAGGTCGGCATGCGCGTCGAAATGGAGCACAGTGAGATCGGGATATTTTTCCACGTGTGCCCTGATCGGAGCCTGCGAAATGGTGTGCTCGCCTCCGAGGACGGCAACGAACTTTCCGTCGTCGAGGAGCGCTTTCACCGCCCCGTAGATCTTCGTCATTGCTTTTCCGTCCGTGCTCTTTCCGAAAGCCACGGGCGGAAGGGTGGCGATGCCCACGCTCCTGCAGAGCTCCGTGCCGAGCTCTTCGTCGTAGAATTCCACATAGCGCGAGGCGTCCAGGATGGCCTTTGGACCGCGCCCCGTCCCTCCTCCGTAACTTACCGTGTGTTCGTACGGAACCGGTAGCACGACGATTCTGGACGAATCATATCCCGACATCTGGCTCTCGATCCCGAGGAAGTTCTCTTTTTTTCCGAGAGCGGTAAAACCTGGCTTTTTGCTCATATCAGGCAATAGGTGTGACAGGGGAGAGGAAAAGGTCTATCAATCTAGGACAGAAAGTGCTTATTCGCAAGGGGAGAGGCACATGATAATTCGCTTGACATCCGTACAGACAAAAAAAGGTTGTATCCAGGCGTCGGACGGGACCCCGGAATCCGGCGTGCGTGCGGACACTCAGGCGCCTCCTAAAAGCAGATTCCGCTTGACTCGCTCCAACGGGGGCTAGCTCCTCTTTCGTTCTCTTGGCCGATACTCCTTCCGCCCGGCTCTTTGTAGCGTGAGTGACAATGATAGTGGTCCAATCCAAAGAGCCACACCTGAAGCATCGCTTGAACAGGCGCCGAAGGGCTAGCGTTGTGACGTGAACCCCATGGAACGGACGTTCACGCAGAAAGAAATGACGATCCTGAGGCGCACAAGGGAATGCTTTTTGGGAGAATCGCAAGGACGTCGAACCAATTGTCAAACGAATACCGGCCACAACAACAATCATGAGAAAGGTTCACATGAACACGAACAGACTCTCGAAAAAGGTTACTGCGGCGCTCAACGCGCAAATGACGAAAGAGGCACATGCGTCGCAAATCTATTTGTCGTACGCTGCGTGGGCTGATGGTCAGGGATTCCGTGGCACGGCCAACTTCNNCTGGTAACAGCCATTCCTGCTCCTCCCGACAACCCGGCAAGCCTCAACAGTTGTTTCGAAAAGGTGTTTGCGCATGAAGTCGATAATACTGAGGGCGTCTATAAGGTGGTGAAACTGAGCTTTGTCGAAGAGGATTGGGCAACCTGGAACTTCATGCAGTGGTTTGTAAAAGAGCAGGTTGAAGAAGAAACACTCGCCATAAACCTGTTGGACAAAATGAAACTCGCGGGCGGCGAGAAGGTTACAGGCAATGCACTGTACGAATTGGACAGGGATCTGGAAAAGACATCGGATGTCGTTAAGCCGGCACAGGAAGTTACCGCCGAAAACCCATAGCAAGGAATGAGCGCCGCCATCACGACGAGGAGCAAGCAATGAGCTCACTTACAACAAAAGACGGTACACGGATTTATTACAAAGACTGGGGCACCGGGAAGCCTGTGGTGTTCAGTCATGGCTGGCCTCTCAATGCGGATAGCTGGGAGGCTCCGATGCTGTTCCTGGCCTCCAGGGGTTAT
>PMCM01000053.1 GCA_003154155.1 Ignavibacteriota bacterium
ATCCCGCTTCCCGTGGGTGGAGGTTATTGCACTTGACCGCAATGGGGGGTTTGCCGCAGCCGTGAACAGGGGAATCGGTGTATCGGACGAACCGTATGTGGCGTTGCTGAACAACGACACGGAGCTTGACGCACGCTGGGTGGAAACCATGCTGCGCGCATTGGACGCCGACCGGTCCGCGGGCATGGCGGCCTGCAAGATGCTGCGGTTTGATGATCGGAGGATCATCGACAGCGCAGGAGATACGTTTACGCGTGGCGGGTCACCTGTCACCCGGGGGGCAGGGGAAATTGACCGGGGCCAGTACGACCGGCTGGAGTATGTGCCCGGAACATGCGCCGGTGCCGCGCTCTACCGGCGGGAGCTTTTTGAGAACATCGGGGTGTTCGATGAGGAGTTTGTTTCCTATTACGAGGATGTGGACCTGTCGTTGCGGGCGCAGCTTGCAGGCTACCAATGCATCTATGTCCCCTTCGCCGTCTGTTTCCATAAGCGGGGGGCCACTGCGGCGCTGCTTGCACATTTTCCGGCGCGGATGCAGGAGCGGAATCTGACCGCAGTGCAGATCAAGAACCTCCCCGCCGCTGTGTGGCTACGGAAGGGACCTGCAATTCTTCTGAGCAGGATCCGCCGGCTCGTGCGCGAATGCCGGACGGACGCGGGCGGAGCGGCGCTGGGCGGCTTTCTGCTGGGGCTGATGATGATCCCCCGTCTGCTGGGACAACGCCGCCGCACCCTCGCACTCAGGGCTG
Source organism: Ignavibacteriota bacterium (assembly GCA_003154155.1). Classification (GTDB taxonomy): domain Bacteria; phylum Bacteroidota; class Ignavibacteria; order UBA10030; family UBA6906; genus Fen-1255. Next base: position 753 of record PMCM01000053.1, read on the forward strand.
TGCCGTCGTCACGTATTCTCTCGCTTTTTGGATCCTGAGATGGCCGCAGACATCTCCATCATCATTGTCAATTTGAATACCCGGGCCCTCCTGCACGAGTGTCTGCATTCGGTGTTCGCCAACGCAGGTCCGCTTTCGCTGGACGTTATTGTTGTGGACAACGGCTCATCGGACGGGAGTGCAGATATGGTCGTCGCGGAGTTCCCCCGGGTGCGCCTGGTGAGAAACGCGCACAATGAGGGATTTGCCCGGCCGAACAACACCGGCATGCGGATGGCCGACGGGCGTCATATCATGCTGCTGAACTCCGACACTGTGGTGCAACCCCGTGCGCTGGAAGCCATGTCGCAGTTTCTGGACACACACGCGGATGCAGGCGCCTGCGGCCCCATGCTTCTCTATCCCGACGGCAGGATCCAGCAATCGGCCAAGGGGTTTCCGACGCTGTTCACTCACCTGTGCGACATGTTCTTTCTGGATCGCCTCCTGCCATACTCACGGCTCTTCGGCAAGGGGGAGATGCGGTACTTCGACTACGAGCACCCGGCGCCGGTCGATCATCTCATGGCCGCTGCGTTTCTCGTGCGACGCGAGGTGCTGGCCGGGGTCGGGCTCCTCGATGAGGACTTTGCCATCTACTACAACGACATGGATTGGTGTTACCGGATGAAACGCCGGGGGTGGGCCGTCTGGTACGTGCCGGATGCCCGAATTACCCATTACCTCGGCAGCACCGTCGGCAATGTCAACCGCCGTTTTGTGCTGTTCCGGGTGCTCCACGAAAACGTGCTGTTGTTCTACCAGAAGCATTACGGACGGATCTCAGTGCCTGTCTACCGCCTCTTCACCGTAATGGGCTTTGTCCTGCGTTCTCTCGGGTGGACGGCCGTACGATGGCTGCGTCCGTCAGATCACTCACGACATATGATGCAGTTTTCCTGGAAGACCCTCTGGTGGGCGCTTCCGGTCTGGATGCCGGCGCGTGTTGCCGGCATGGCCGGGCCTCCCGGCCCTGACGCGCGCGGCACCGTCTGACGCGCTCAGGGCGCGACCGGATATGAGACCCTGTTCCGGCAACAGTTGTTTCACCTCACATTGACGCCCATGGAACTACGCCAGCTCACGAAGAGCGCGATCGTCGATGTCCGGAAATTCTTCCGGATGTTCAGACGGCTCGACCGCGAAGCCCTTGCTGCACACTATCTCCGGGGCGCCGGGCTGGAAATCGGCGCCCTGCACAACCCGCTGCGGGTGCCGCGCGGTGTCCATGTGCGGTACGTGGATCGCATGACACGCGAGGATCTCCGCACGCACTACCCGGAGCTCGCCAATCGGGCGCTGGTACACGTCGACATCGTGGACGACGGCGAACGTCTCACATCCGTGCAGGATGCCTCACAGGATTTCGTGATTGCGAATCATTTCTTTGAGCACTGCGAGGATCCGCTCCGCACGCTGACACACCTCCTGCGGGTCCTTCGCCCCGGCGGCGTGCTCTTCATGTGCGTGCCGGACAAGCGCTTCACGTTCGATGCGACCCGCTCGGTGACGCCATTCGCTCACATCGCTCGCGACTATGCAGAGGGGCCTGCATGGTCGCGGGCGGCGCACTTCCTGGAATGGGTGACACATGTGGAGCATGTCGCCGACCCCGTGGCTGCAGGTGCGCGCGCACAGCAGTTGATGGCACAGGGGTACAGCATCCACTATCATGTGTGGACACTGGAAGACCTGATGGATCTGCTCAGGAAGGCCCCGGACGTGACGGGCCTGCGGTACGGTGTGGAGTGCATGATCCTCGGTGACGGCGAAACGGTCGTTGTGCTGCGCAATTCCGCATGACAACCCCCGACTCACATACCCCCCTGGTGAGCGTGGTCATCGTGAACTACAACGGCGGTGACGTGCTGGCTCCCTGCCTGCGCAGCGTGTACGCGCAGCCGTATCTGCCGCTGGAAATCATCGTGGTGGACAACGGCTCAACGGACGGCAGCAGGGCACTGCTGC
>PMCM01000277.1 GCA_003154155.1 Ignavibacteriota bacterium
TTGAACTTCTTGCCGTCGACGACGAGGCCATCCGCATCAGTCGTCACCGTTCCATCATACTTGCCATGAACGGAATCATATTTCAGAAGATAGGCCAGTGTCTTCGCGTCAGTGACATCATTGATGCCAAGGATGTTGAATCCACCGGTCTTCATCATGCGACGGAAGACGAGGCGTCCGATCCGACCGAAACCATTGATGCCGACATTAATAGCCATGAGCAACCTCCGTGTGAGCGTAATGCATTGAGTGAGCGTGAGGAAAGACGCAAAAATCATTACAATTTAGCAACGAGTCGATTCATTGTCAAGGAAGCAGGAACTGCACTCTCCGGGCGCAGGATTTCTCGCGGAACGGCATCTAAACGTGCAGACAGGCACAGACCATGAGTCATCGCTTCATTAATAACATGTCCCGCACCGCTCGAAAACTGCTCTGGAGAGCCGGAATCGGGGTAGGCGTACTCATTTTGGCCACCTCCCTGCTCTCTGCCTCGGCTGCATGAAACGCTTCCCGATATCAACCGGGGATTCCCTTTTCGCTCGGAAAATCGCCGCCGCGGAGCCGGTCTAAATCAGCAATCGCCGCAGATGCGGCCACAATCCGTGATGCGCCCGCGGACCGCAACACCCTGGCACAAGACCGCATCGTTGCGCCGGTCGTGATCACGTCGTCGACCAGAAGCACACTCCGCCGGGCAATGTCGCGCATGCGCCCCGGCGCCACAGCAAACGCCCCCTCCACGTTTGCTCTCCGTGCATCGCATCCCAGGCGTGTCTGGGAAGCGGTATGCCGGATTCGCCGGACGATTCCTGTATACACCCTTGCGCCGACGGCCGGGGAGATCCCGCGGGCGATCATTCCGCTCTGGTTGTATCCCCGTTCCCGCTGTTTCACAGGATGCAAAGGCATCGGGAGGATGCAGTCGATCCTCCGGCATTCCCCGTTCGACGCCAGGATCCTGCCCACCTGCTCGCCAAGCCAGACACCGATCCCCGGGGCGTTGCCGTATTTGAGCTGATGGAGCAAACGCTCCAGTTCCCGTCCCTGCGTAAACCGGAATACGGTGACAAGAGCGTCCACGGAGCAATCAGCACAGAGTCGTTCACTCGCCACAGTGAACAGCGGGTCGGAAGGGAAAACGCGTTCAATGGCACGATGGCATTCGGGACACACAGCGTGGCAACGAGGGGGGAGCAGTACGCCGCACGAGTAACACAACGGCGGAAACAACAGGCGGACAAGCGTTTCGAGGGCACACCGGGCGGGCGCGAAAAGAGATTGGATCATCATTGGGATATCCTGACATGCCTACTACACACATCAGGCCGGATTTCCGATGATCCTCATACCCCGGCGGCGCTATTTTTTTTGCTTTGCTTCCGGCATTTCTTCGATCTTCTGGATCTCGTCCCGCAAGCTCGCGGCGCGTTCGAATTCGAGGTCCTTTGCCGCCTGCTGCATTTCTTTCCTGAGCTCATCCACGAGATCAGCGCGTTGCTCGGTGGTCAGATAGCGCACAACCTGTTCCGCGATTTTCGGCATTTTCGCCCGGTCGCGCCGCGCCTCGCGTTGTGCCTTCACGTCGGCCACCGCGGTGGCGGCAAGGACCTCATTGACGGATTTGTACACCGTGGCAGGATTGATGCCGTGTTCAACGTTATATGCCACCTGTTTGTCCCGCCGTCGTGAGGTCTCGTCCAGCATTCGCTGCATCGATCCGGTCATCCGGTCGGCATACATGATCACACGCCCGTTCAGGTTTCGTGCGGTCCGGCCTGCCGTCTGAATCAACGACCGCTCGGATCTCAGGAAGCCTTCCTTGTCGGCGTCAAGAATCGCCACAAGGGACACCTCCGGGAGATCCAATCCCTCGCGCAACAGATTCACGCCGACGAGCACGTCGAAATCACCCAGCCGGAGGTCCCGGAGGATTTCCACGCGGGCGAGTGCATCCACCTCCGAGTGAATGTAGCGCACCTGGATGCCGATTTCGGTCAGATAATCCGTCAGGTCTTCGGCCATACGCTTCGTCAGGGTCGTGACCAGGACCCGTTCTTTCAGTATCGTGCGTTTGCGGATTTCGGCGATCAGGTCGTCAATCTGATTCTTCACCGGGCGGATTTCCACGGCGGGGTCCACCAACCCGGTCGGCCGTATGACCTGCTCCACGACGACGCCTTTGCATTTCGTCAGCTCGTAATCGGCGGGTGTGGCGCTGACATAGATGATCTGGGGGGCGATCTGTTCCCACTCATCGAACGTGAGGGGGCGGTTGTCGAGCGCTGAGGGCAGCCGGAATCCATGCTCGACGAGTGTCACCTTGCGCGACCGGTCCCCGTGATACATCGCGCCGATCTGCGGCACGGTAACGTGCGACTCGTCGATCACAACGAGATAGTCTTCCGGGAAGTAGTCCAGGAGGCACGCCGGGCGTGAGCCGGGAAGCCTGCCGGCGATATGCCGGGAGTAATTCTCGATGCCGGAGCAGTAGCCCACCTCTTTCATCATCTCAAGATCGAACCGGGTCCGCTGTTCGAGCCGTTGGGCCTCGAGGAGCTTGCCGAGGTTCCGGAGCTCCGCCAGCCGGTCTTCCAGTTCGATTTCGATCCCCTTGATGGCGCGTTCCAGAGTCTCGCGCGAAGTGACAAACTGCTTGGCCGGATAGATCACTTCGTAATCCGTGTCCCCGAGCACCTTTCCGTCCAGTTTGTTGATATACGAAATGCGCTCGATCTCATCGCCGAAAAATGCAATCCGGATGGCCTCTTCGTTCTCGTACGCCGGAATGACTTCCACCACGTCGCCGCGCACGCGCATGGTGCCGCGGACAAATTCAAAATCATTCCGCACATAGTAGATGTTGAGCAGCTTGCGGAGGAGGGTGTTGCGGTCGATCTTCTCCCCTTTCCGGACGACGACGATCTGGCTCGCCCATTCTTCGGGGGCGCCGATGCCGTAAATGCAGCTTACCGAGGCGACAACGATGACGTTCTTGTCACCGCTGAGCAATGCGCTCGTTGCGCGCAGGCGCAGGCGGTCGATCTCATCGTTGATCGACGCATCCTTGGCTATGTAGGTGTCGGTGGAGGGGACGTAAGCTTCAGGCTGATAGTAATCGTAGTAGCTGATGAAGAACTCCACGCGGTCATGCGGGAAGAACCCCCGGAATTCCGCGTACAGCTGTGCGGCAAGGGTCTTATTGTGGGAAAGGACGAGCACCGGCTTGTTGATCTGCGCGATGACATTCGATATCGTGAATGTCTTGCCGCTGCCCGTCACCCCGAGGAGCGTCTGATGCTTGTCCCCCCTGTTGACCCCCTCGAGAAGCTGGCGGATTGCATCCGGCTGGTCGCCGGCAGGTTGGTACTCGGATGTCAGCGTGAACGGCATAGGCGAATATGATCTTCCCGTTATCGGGTACGGCGGGTCGTGCGCAACTACCCGTGCTTTGTCGTAATAGTCTCGAGGCCGTGGGCATGAGGTCCGCTCTCCCGGCGCCGTAGTAAGAACGCAAAGACGAAGCCGAAAAATCCCAGGGACGAAAAAATCCACATGCCCAGGGCGTATCCTTCGGGGTGTGCCTCGCCGGCCCCAGCAACATCGTTCGCCCACCCGATCAGCAAATTGAACGCAAACAGGCCGATATTCTGGATCATGGTCATCAGACCGTACGCCGTTCCCAGTTTTGACTGGTCGACTACGTACGCCACCGACGGCCACATGATTGCCGGGATCAGCGAAAAAGCGATGCCCATCA
>PMCM01000122.1 GCA_003154155.1 Ignavibacteriota bacterium
ACGATCGGTCCTGCCAGGATGAACGGGAGGTCAGGCATCAATCAGTTTTTGGCATGATGGTTCCTGTGTCCGGCGAAGAGTGGGTCGCACAAGACGGTGAGTTATGGGTACAGCTGCAGTGGAGTATAGATGTCGTGATAGGGAAAAGGCGTGGGGATACGACGGAAGGCAGGAGTTGCCCGTTCAGCACAGAAAGTAATGGAGCCCTCAGATACATAGAACTCCTTCGAGAAAGAACGGTACAGAAAGAGCACATCAACGCGAGACGCGGGTCGCTTATCTTTCAGCGCGGCATCGGCAAAATTTGCGAACCGGCGCTAATATAATAACGATCCCCCCTCTTGTCAAGGGCAAATTGACAGATTTTCGGGTATATATTTTCGGATGTGTGATTTCCGATGCGTTTCAGACCGATTCCCCCGAGGCCGACGGACCTCCGGCTCTCACTCTCTTTTCATTTCTTCCTTGAGTGCTGAAATCCGTTCCCCCAAAGCGAAGAATGCGTCTTCCTGCCGGGTGAGCGCTTCTCCCCGGAGGATTCCATCTGTGAAGCCGAGCAGCCACACCTCCGCACCGCCGATCTTGAACGGCTGGAGACCGAGAATATCGCATGCGCCGGGATAGCGAGCCTTGAACAATTCGACGAAGATTTCAGGGCTCGTGACGAATGCCAGGAGCTTCGGATGCAGTCTCTCAACCTTGCCGATCAACTGTTGAGCGTCTTCTTCCGTGGGGCGGACGGCTTTGTCTTTTTCATTGAGGGCAATGATCCGCCGGTTCAGATCGGTCAGTCCGATACCAAGACGCAGCAGTAGAGATGTCTTCTTCTGGAAGAACATGATCCGGACGGGATCGCTCACGCTTCCTGTTGCATGGCCGTCTGCCAGCGCTTTGCGCTCTTGCTTTGTGATGACACATGTGGGAGTGATCGCACCCAGCTCCAGCAATTCCCAGAAGCGGCTTCGTGGCTGGAGGTGGTGGAAGCCGAGGGTGTCCGAAGGCTCAGCGACTGCAGTATCGACGAACACGGCAGTCAGGTCTGGTTCCCAGATATTTGGTAACATACGATTCTCCCGGTGCTACACAACGTGAAGTATGCCGGATCGAGCGTACCGTGCGTGATCGGAACTATCGGAGAAGAATCAGCTTGCGCACCTCTACAAACGATCCCGCTCCAATCTTGGACTCGCCCCTTCCGTCAGGCAAGGCTTGCCCGACGGCGGAGTCCAGAGGGCGGATTTCGATCCGATAGAAGTAAATGCCGCTGGATAGACCTGAACCGTCGAACTTGATGTCATGATAACCGGCTTCCACTTCCCCATTTTCCAGGACCGATACCCGCTGGCCGAGAGTATTGTAGACGCTCAACGTCACGTGCGAACGATTGGGCAGCCCGTAGCGGATCGATGTCGAGGGATTGAAGGGGTTGGGATAGTTCTGGTACAGCCGGACCGCGTCTGGAGCAACCTGTGCTGGCTCGCTGACAGCTGTCATCGAATGTGAAGTGCGAAACACACCCGCGCCGTAGGTGGCTGCAAATATGACTCCTTCAGAATTCATTGCAAGCTTCTGTATGACTCTCATCGGCAGACCGGAGGTACGCTCCGTCCAGTGCAGACCGTCATCCCTCGAGACGTACACACCACCCTCTGGCCCATAGCTCGCCATTCCCCGGAAAATGTATCCGGGGGAGTTCGTAATGAGCGAACGCACAAGATCTGTTGTGCACCCGGAGTCGACGCTTGCCCAACGCACGCCATCATCTGTGGTTCGATGAAGACCATAGCCTCCGGCGAAGACGTGTCCAGAGGGGGTCACAAGGAGTGAGAGAAGATTGAAGATCGATCCCGAACCGGTTGGTGTCCAACTATCACCGTCGTCTGTTGAGCGGAAGACGGCTTCGCCGGAAGGAGGAGTCGGAGAGGCATAAACCAGTCCTGTTCCCCCTGTTGCGATTGCAGTGATGATTTGAGAGGGCGACGGCATGCCAATGGTTCGCAATATCCAACTGTTCCCATTATCAGTCGATCTGTAGAAGGTCGAATCACCGCCCATAGCGTCAAGCCCGACGAAGATTGATCCCGCGGTGTTGATCGCAATGCAGTTTATCCTTGAGGTCTGGAGGCCTGCTTTCACCCAGCTATCGCCATTGTCTGTCGAGCGATACAGCCCATGTCCCCAGGTTCCAACAAACACATGCGCGGAACCGTTGATGCCAATGCAACTGACGTCCGTGTCGGGGAAAGGAAGCTGCTGCCAACTGTCGCCGTTGTCTGTTGAGCGGTATACACCGTCCGTCGCAGCAAAAACACGTCCGGAACCATCTATGGCGATATCTTGAACATACGGCGAACTTGACCAATTCGTTGAAATCCAATCGTTCACCTGCGCGCCGGCTTGCATTCCGGTGACGAAAAGTAAGCACGCCAACCAAATACTCGAAAGCCGGTTCATGCTGTTATTCCTCCTGCACGTAGTTCTGATGAAGGACGCATGTTGCGGTTGTCGTCAACGAGCGGCGTCTCATCCCGATTCGGCACAACTCAGGGGTCCTCTGCCACGTTGGAGCCGGTTCAAGGATGCCGTCTGCCTCATCTGGCGTTGAGGTTCATAGTGGTGCGGATGCGGCCTTCCTCCAACTTTCCGGCGTTGTCGACCTCTTCGAGGAAAATCCTGCCCGGGTCGATGCCCTCGTGGCGGGAGAGATATTCCACCATCGCGGAGCCCCTTCGCTGCGCCAGCGCCCGGAGATCGTCGTCCGAAATCTGCACCGAATCCACCATGCGTTGCCAGGCAAGGTGGACAACGAGCGAGTCTCGTGATTGACCGGCGGCCGTGCCTTCAGCGAGGAGCTTTTCGGGGTTTTCGTTGAACGTCTTCCGGTAGACTTCCAAAAGGCTCTTTTCTTCCAGGTGGGTCAAGGGGGCGGCGCCGCCGGGCTTGAGCTTCGCAAGCACTTCTGCTTCCGCCAGGGCCTTGCGGTCTTCACGAGGGCTCGTTGCGGCCCGTACATCCAGCTCGAGGGCCGGGCGATTGGTGAGCCCCTTGGCAAGCGCCTGGAGTTTTGCATACTGGTCCGCACGAAGAGAGTCGGCCCCGGGATCAAACAAAACGTATTGCAGATCGTCCCCGCTTCCCCCAAAGAGCGAACCCAGAAGGGCAAACGGCGCGGTCACCATCTTCCACAGCAAGTTCATCACCACCTTGAGGATGATCGGGAATATGCTGAACTCCGGATCGTCGAGACTGCCGCTGAGCGGAATGTCCAGGTCGATGACCCCCTTGGAGTCCTTCAGGAGCGCCACCGCGAGCTTCACCGGCAGCGATGTGGCGTCGGGGCTTTCGACTTTATCCCCCAGCGCGAGCTGGTTGAGAACAATCTTGTTCTCCGCCTCAAGGTATTTCTTATTAAGCTTGTAATGCAGATCGAGAATAAGCTTCCCTCGCTGGATCTTGTAGCCGGCGAACTTGCTGAAATATGGTGTGAAGCTCGTGAGGTCTATCCCGTCGAATTTCATCATGACGTCAGTATACGCAACGTCGCTCAGGGGGTTGATCTGTCCCTTGATCGTGACAGGAGCGTAGTTGTCGACCTTGCCGGCAAGGTCGACATCAGCGCGCTCCAGCTGCTTTGACGAAAGCCCGGTGATTGACCCCTGGAGCTGTTGGATGGCGATATCGAAATTCGGACTGAGCGAAAGATCGGCGAAGCTCATCGAGCCGTCCTTAAGAGTCACCCTGCCGATCGTTGTCAGTGTCGACTGCAGCGTGTCGTGCGGCGTGGTGGCGACGGAATCTCCGGTCTTGAGGTGCTGGAGGTTCAGGGTCCGGTCAGCCCCGACAATCACGCGCGCATACGGACGTGCGGCGATGATCTCCGTAATCTGAAGCGAGGCGGGGAGTGTACGGTATTCCATGCTGGAAATGTCGAGGCGACTCCAACGCAGGAGGTCTTCTTCGAGCACCGGATCGGCGATCCGGCCATTTTCCGAGGAAAGGCTCCCGTGGAATCGGATGTCCGATTCCTTTCCGCGGGCAGCATAGGAACACTTTCCCTTGAGACCGTAGGTGCCGCCCATGATCCGGGCCCGGCTGTACCGTTCCGCCCAGGGCTCGAGGGCGACAAGCGGCGATCCGGCCAGTGCCAGAGAGAGATCGAACCGCTGCGGGTCCATGCTCAACGTTCCGTCTACCCTGAGTGATCCTCCTCCGTTCAGAACCGCACTCGCTGCGAGCACTGCGCTGCCCGGTGCGCCGTAGCGGAAGTTCGCAAGATTGAGATCTATGCCGGTGAGCGTGATGGGCGCTTCGGGTTCGCGCTGCCGGTCTGAGAACACAAATGAGAAATCCCTGGTGGAGAGCTGCCTGATGAGAACGTTGAAATGGCTGCCCGAAGAGTCGGTAGATCTTGTACGGGGGGTCAGGATCTGCTGGAGTGTGAGGGTTCCGTCGGCAAGGTACGCCGTGTGCACGCTCCCCCCTTCGGTATTGATGGTGTCAATCGTTATCGTGTTACGCGGGTAGTCCAGAGAGATCCCCGTGGCATGGAGGCTCGGCAGGGCAACCGGTGGCAGGGTGTCCAGAGACGATGTCAGTACAAGAGCGGTGATGTCCAGGCGCCCGTTGCGCAAAGCGAAGGAGACCCCCCCTCCTGTGCTGTCAAGGGAGTAGTCGGCGCGCGCGGAAAACGTCCCGGAACTCGCCTCAAAGCTGATGGCGTCACCCATGAAGTCTGTCAACGTGCGGGCGCGGACTCCGGCCAGCTCAATCAGACCTGCAGAGCGCAGGGGGGCAAACGCGATGTTCCCCCGCCAATGCAATCGCTCGTTCTGTTTGGTGACTGCCTCGAACTCATACATCCCCTCTTTCTGCGGAGTTGTCGTAAAATCCTTCAGCGCGAAGTCGAGCGAGTCGACGATTTTCGCGAGGGGTTTGGCGTAGGAGAAATCCTGGTAGACGATCGTCCCGCCGGCGACGAACAGGTCGCCGATTTCAAGCGTGCGGGGAGGTTCTGCGGAAGCCCCCGAATCGGCCGGAGTGGTTTTCAAGAGGTCGTTGACACTCAGCCTGCCGTCGGGCATGACCCGTATGGCAACGTAGGGCGTGTCCAGATGGAGCTGGGCAAGTGCCCAGACGTGGCGGAAGACGGACGTTATCCGGTAGCGGACATACAGTTCTTTGAACGACACCAGGGTTGTGCTGTCCCGGTCCAGGAGATGAAAGTCTTCGAGCGTCGCGGAAAACGTGAACGGGTTGATGCGGAGACCGCCCAGATGCACGCTCCGGCCCGTGTACTGTTCCAGCGATGCAACCAGTCGGGGCTTGACCAACGCGGGAGCGGCCCGAAAGCCGGCCAGGCCGTAGATTGCGAGCACAACGAGACCGGCAACCGCAAGCTTCTTCTTCTGCATGAAACATTCCTCGTGGAGGTGGGAATTGCTGAAAATCTGAAAAATGTACTAGGACCCGGCTCCAGAGTCAATATTGGGCACGGCGCCGTTCCTGTCGCAGGAAGGGTGTGAAGGGTATTCTCAGACCCACATCCGATTCCGCCCTCGATCGCCGCGGGCGAGGGGTTATTTCTTTGTAGGCAAAACGACAGTGCGGAAGGCCAGTGTCAGCGGATGACAAGGAGTTTGCGAGTCTGGACGTCACTGCCGGCTCCGCTCTTGGAATCACGCCCGATGGCGGATTCCAAAGCGCGGACCTCCATCCTGTAGAAATACACGCCGCTGGAAAGGTGTGTCGCGTCGAATTTGACCTGGTGATACCCCGCGTCTTGAACATCGTGCACCAGCGTTGCCACTGCCTGGCCAAGAGCGTTGAAGACTGTGAGAGAAACGTGCAAACGATTCGGGAGTCCGTAACGGATAGTGGTTGAGGGATTGAAGGGGTTCGGATAGTTTTGACTTAGAGAGAACGTGCGGGGAATTGGCGTGGGGATTGCCTCTACGCCACTTGTCGGTTCGAATGTACGGGCAATGCCAAAGCCAGTGACGCCCGCGTAGACGTATCCGTTCGGCGCGGCGTACAACGACAGGATTTCATAAGAACTCAAACCGTCACTGAATTGTGTCCACAAGACCCCGCCATCGGTGGAACGGTAAATGGATTTGTCATAAGTTCCCAGAAAAATATGACCTTCAGAGTTGGCGACAATCGCCGTCAATTGGGACGTTGCCAATCCGACGTTGGATTGATCCCATGTGATTCCATCGTCAGTGGATCGCCAAAGACCGAACATGTCTGTGGCGGCGAATAGCCGATCGCCTGGAGTCACCGCCAGGCAGCCTATTCTGTATGTGAGCCCTGTTTGGAACCAGGAGAGTCCGCGGTCCGTGGAACGAAACAACCCCGATCCCGGATAGGCCATGCCTGCGAAGATCTGGTTTCTCCCATTGAAAGCAAAACAACTGACAATCGAATCCTGGCAGTTCCAAACGTTCGTCCAGTTTGCGCCATTGTTAGTTGATCGAAATACCCCTCCCTCCTGAGTGCTTGCAAGAAGGTAGCCCCCCGTGTCGGCGACAAGCGCCCTCACATAGGTGTTCGTTAGTCCGTTGTTGACTTCGAGCCATGACTCACCATTGTCGGTCGAGCGCATGATCCCCTTGTCAGACCCGACAAAGACATGATTTGCAGAATTAATGACGAGGGAAGATATATAGGTATCTGTGGCCGGGAAGGAGATGTTGAGACTTGTCCATGACAGTCCCAAGTCTGTGGAGCGCAGAACTTCGTCCGAGTACGCGCCGATGAAGATGTGGCCAAGCGAGTTCCCAGCGATCACCGGAATGATCTTGGGAAAAACCAGACCTTTGTGTAGCCAGACCCAGGAATTGCCACTGTCGTCAGAGCGGAAGATCCCTGTTTCCATTGAACTGCCGTCTGTTCCGGCGAGGATGGTGGCACCTCCGCCAAATGCTATGGAAGACACACGAGCATCTACGGGACCCACGGAGAGCGTCTCCCAGGAGGATCCTTCATCTGTAGACTTGGCGAACATGGCGTTGGAGCCAAAAAGGAGATCGCCGAACGGATCGATACCCACCGCATACACAAATGGGCCCCCGGGAAGCCCGGTAGGTAACTGTGTCCAGGACGCTCCGTCGTCCGTCGACCGCAGCATGCCGCCCCCGGATGATCCATAGGTCCCCGCGAAGATATGTCCATTGTCTTTGATCGCGAGCGCGCTCACGCTGGGATAGGATGGCATGCCATTGTTCTTGGAAAGCCAGGACATCCCGTGGTCGGTGGATATGTACAATCCGAAACCAGCCGTACCGGCGAGCACGCTCCCGCTTACAGTGACGGCAAGTGAATAGATAATGGTATTGCTCAACGCACTATCCACGTGAAGCCATGAGATCCCTTTATCTGTCGATCGATAGATGCCGTGGTATTCTGTGCCCGCATACATATCGTTGCTACCCGCGATGCAGAATGAGGAGACGCTCACTCCCGGCAGGCCGCGCTGGGCCCAGGAATCGCCGTTGTTCGTTGTGCGAAAGACGCCGTTGGATGTTCCTGCAAAGATATCCGCGATGGTGTCGATCACCAGAGATCTGACCGAAATCGAGCCCATGCCGTCGATCATTTGCTGCCAGGTATTCCCGTTGTCCGTCGATCGAAAGATACCGTTCCCACCTGCAAAGATCTGCCCTTGACTGTTGCGGGCAATTGCCATGACCCCACCCACATCGGCGTTGTTCATGTTCTGCCATCCGCTGGATTGCGAAATGGCTGGGTTTGGACCGACACTCAGAAGAACCATCGCACATGCCACCGCTGCTCGAATGTCGACATACCCCTCGATTGCTCTCACATGAATTTCATACAGCGACGGCATATGTACTCCTTGTTTTTCGCCGGTCTGGATGGCGTGATGCGGCTTATGGTTGGCGCAGCACCCAGGAGTTCGTCAAGAGAATACTGATGAAGGGATCGGGAGAGTATGTCAATCTCGAGCACGGTCCTTGAATACTGGTCAACTCCGACAGTGGGACCAGTGGCCCACTGAAACAGGAATGCCTCCCGCAAACGAGAGGCAAAGATCCTGCATTCTCATCCACCGATGCCTATATCAATATAGACTTCGGTTTCTCGATTGTCAATTGTCACGCCCGATTCGGCGCGTGGTTCAAGATGCCGAAGGCGTTGTGCGTAGGCGTACTCAACCCTTACAGCCCCTTTCGGCGGCATCTCTCGACTGTAGTGCTCCCGTCTGTCAACATCCCTTGCGTATGTTCTACGATGGCCGCACCGCCGAACGACTGGATCGGTAACGACAACTACTTATTTCACAAGCATCATTTTGCGCGTCTGCACAAAATCGCCTGCGTTGATTCTATAGAAGTACACGCCACTGGAGAGACTCTTTCCGTCGAACTGTGCCTCGTGATACCCCGCTTCCATCTCGCCGTTCTGCAGTAGTGCCACCTGCTGCCCAAGCATGTTGAACACTGTCAACGTAACATGTGAACGGTTCGGGAGATTGTACCGGATCGTTGTCGATGGATTGAACGGATTGGGGTAATTCTGCTCCAG
>PMCM01000155.1 GCA_003154155.1 Ignavibacteriota bacterium
TCGCTGCTGCGCGCCGAGCATCCGACCCTGGACAAGCTGATCCTCGACGTCATTTCGCTCGACTACCACGAGACCCTCATGGCCGCCGCCGGCGTGCAGGCGGAGGAAGCATTGAAGCAGGCGGTAAAGGCAAACGCCGGGCGTTTCATCCTGGTGGTTGAAGGCGCCATTCCGACGAAGCTGGACGGTCAGTACATGAAGATCGGCGGCAAAACGGGGATCGCCATGCTGAAGGAAGTTGCCGATTCGGCTGCCCTGGTTGTCGCCATTGGATCCTGCGCCTCCTGGGGAGGGATTCCCTCAGCAGACCCGAATCCGACGGGAGCTGTGGGAGTTCCGGATATTCTGAAAGGGAAGAAGGTCGCGACGCTTCCCGGTTGTCCGGCGAACCCGTACATCCTCCTCGGGACCGTTTTCCAGTTTGCGGTCATGGGGACACTCCCCGAGCTGGATGACAAGGGACGTCCGAAATTTGCCTATGGCCGCGTGATTCACGAACACTGTCCGCGCAGGGCACATTTTGACGCCGGCAGATTTGCCAACAAATTCGGCGATCAGGGGCACCGGCTCGGTTACTGCCTCTACAAGCTGGGGTGCAAAGGCCCTTCGACCCACGCAAATTGTTCCGTCAACCATTTCTGCGAAGTAGTGGATGCCTGGCCCATTGGCATGGGGCATCCCTGTTTCGGGTGCACCGAGAAGGATATTGCTTTCAGAATCCCGCTCTTCAATACCACCAATATTGAACGCCCCACCCCACCTGACACGTACCCTGAAGTGAACCCAGTACAGGGAGAGGTGAGTCCGTGGGCTACCGGGGCGGCAGGGCTTGTTGCGGGCGCGCTCCTCGGCGGCAGTTACATGACGGCGAAGTATCTGTCGAAAGCGGAAGCGACTCCGGAAACGGGAAAAGAGACGCCTGGACCTGCGGAGAATCCGGAGAAGAAATCATGAAGCTGAACCGACGATCAGCCCTGAAGGCCCTCGCGATCGGCGGTGCCACTGTTGCCGGTGTGAAGGCAGCCAAGGCTTCGAACGGCCACCCGCCGAATGAGAAGCTCGTAGCGATGCTCTACGACACCACGCTGTGCATCGGCTGCAAGGCGTGTGTCGTGGCATGCTCGGAAGCCAATGGTCTTGCTCCCGATTCCCAGGAATCGCACGGCATGTATCAGATGCCGCGGTATCTGAACGACAAGACGAAGAACATCATCAAACTCTACAGCGACCCGAAAACCGGGCTGCGCTCGTTCGTCAAGGCACAATGCATGCACTGCATCGATCCGGCGTGTGTTGCCGGGTGCCCCATGGCCGCATTGCGGAAGGACGAAAAAGGCGTTGTCTATTGGGATGGCACGACGTGCATCGGGTGCCGCTATTGCCAGATCGCATGTCCATTCAACATTCCAAAATTCGAATGGAACAAGGTCAACCCGAAGATTGTCAAGTGTGAATTCTGCAATCACCGCCTCGCACAGGGGAAGATCCCGGCATGCTGTGAGGTATGCCCGCGCAAAGCGGTGATCTATGGCACGCGCGATGAAATGCTGAAGGAGGCGCGCAAACGCATCGGCGCAAATCCCGGCCGCTACTTCCAGGATCATGTGTACGGTGAGTTTGAAGCCGGCGGCACGCAGGTTCTGTATCTGACCCATCTGGATCCGAAACTGCTCGGGCATCTTGTGCCGCTGGACGACGAATCCCTGCCGGCGCGGGTCGAAGGCGTGCAGAACACACTCTATATGGGCTTCCTGACTCCCGTGATCGCGTACGGCGCCGTCGCCTCGATTCTCGCGAAGCGCTGGAAGGAACACGAGAAAGAGGTGGAAGAACACGAAAAAGAGACCGGCCTGAAGGAGCAACTCTAATGACCGAACAATGGGCTCGCGCACAACGCGTCGGTGGCCGGGTGCTGACCATTCCATTCCTGGTGTTGTCCGCATTTGCCGCCATCGGCATGATTCTGGTCGTCGTCCGTGAATTCGTCGGCCTCGGTGGAACGACCGGTCTGAACGACGGATACTCCTGGGGGCTGTTCAAGAATTTCAACGTGACGACGCTGACCGCCCTGGGTTCTTCCGGGTACGCTGTCGGCGTTCTCACCTGGCTCTTCAATCGACGCAAGTATCACGTCGTGATGCGGGCCGGCGCGCTGATCAGCATCCTTGCCTACACCAGCGCGCTCATCGCCCTGGGCGTGGATATCGGCAGGCCCTGGAACATGATCTGGATGCTGAACCCCGTCACCTGGAACCGCTATTCGGTGCTGCTGGAAGTCGCCATTTGCATGACGGCATACGTTTTGCTGGGATTGCAGATGGAGAACCTCCCCGCCTTCGTGGAACGATTCATCGAAGGTGACTACCCCGAGTTCTGGCGCAAGATGGCGGATCGCGTCTACAAGATCGTGCGCCGCATTTATCCCTTCATGATCGCCCTGGCATTCATCCTCCCTTCCATGCACCAGTCGTCCCTCGGCTCCCTGATGATGCTGGCAGGCCCCCGCGTTCACCCCCTCTGGCAGAGCCCGATTCTTCCTGTGCTCTACCTGCTGATGGCATACACATTGGGGTTCGCGGCAGTCGTCGGCATCCTGATGGTGTCGTGCATGATCTGGAAACGTCCGCTGGACATGACGATCCTCAGCAGGCTCGGCTACGTCACATCGTTCTGTGCAATGGTCTGGCTGGCTCTGTATATCGGTGATATCGCCGGACGCGGCGCGCTGAAAATCGCTTTCAGATTCGACTTCTACAGCTTCTGGTTTTTCCTGCAGTTGTTGCTGATCATGGTGCCGATGTTGATCCTGCAGAAGGCCAGCTGGCGTGAGGATCCCGCAAAGCTCTATATGAGCCTGGTCGTGATGACCGTCGGGGGTTTGCTCTACCGGTATATTCCCACGACCATTGCGTTCATTCCCGGCGACCACTACCGGTACTGGCCGACGATTCCCGAGCTGTTCATGAGCGGGGGCTTTGTCGCCCTGGCGATCATCGGCTATCTGTATACCGTCAAACGCTACAACATCCTCCCGGTCCCCATGACGTTTGTCCAGACCTCTGGCAGCGGCGCGGTGCCGAGTTCACAACAGCATTAAGGAGTGTCCACCAATGAGCAGACGCATAGTAGTCGACCCGGTAACCCGAATTGAAGGGCACCTGCGCGTGGATGTGGAAGTGGACGGCGGATCGGTGAAGAACGCATGGGCGTCCGGCACGATGTGGCGGGGAATAGAGAAGATACTGCTTGGCCGGGACCCGCGCGAAGCCTGGATCTTTGCACAGCGGTTCTGCGGCGTGTGTACGACCGTCCACGGCATCGCCTCCGTCCGCGCCGTAGAAAACGCGCTGAATTTGACGATCCCCCTGAATGCCCAGTACATTCGCAATCTGATTCTGATCGCGCATGCGATGCACGACCACATCGTGCACTTCTATCATCTTTCGGCGCTGGACTATGTGGATGTGGTGTCGGCCCTGCAGGGGGATCCCGCCCGTGTGTCGTCGCTGATCGAATCCCTGAGTCCGTGGCCCAACAACAGCAGGCGGGAAATCCAGGCCGTACAGGAAAAAGTGGCCGGTTTCGTCAAACAGGGCCGGCTGGGTATCTTTGCCAACGGATACTGGGGCCACCCCGCAATGCACCTCAGCCCGGATATCAACCTCCTCGCCGTAACCCACTATATCCAGGCCCTCGAGTACCAGCGGCTGTCAAACCAGATCGTTGGCACCCTTGGCGGCAAGACCCCGAATATCCAGAATCTCGCGGTCGGCGGCGTCGCCAATGCGATCAATCTGAACAACCAGGCGACGCTTAATATGGACAAGCTGATCCGCATCAAGGATCTGTTCTCGAAGGTGATCCCGTTTGTCCAGCAGGTGTATTTCGTCGATGCCTGTGCGATCGCGGCATTCTACAACGATTGGTTTAACTACGGCGCCGGCGTCACCAACTATCTGGCCGTGCCTGACCTTCCCGTGGATGTCAAGGGAACGATGTTCGATCTCCCGGGAGGCATTATCCTGGACGGCAAACTGGATGGGGCGGTAGCGTTGAAGAGCCACACCGATCAGCGGCTGCTCGACGGCGTGACAGAGAGTGTCGCTCATTCATGGTACCGGGGCACCGGCGACCTTCCGCCGTGGAAAGGTGAGACCGAGCCGGAGTACACCGATTTCCAGGCGGACGGCAAGTACAGCTGGGTCAAGGCGCCACGGTTTGAGGGACATGCGATGCAGGTCGGCCCGCTCGCCCAGATCCTGGCCGGCTACAAAACCGGTCACCCGCTGACGGTGAAGTGGACCAACAAGGCGCTCGACACCGTCTCTGCCCTCGCCAAGAAAAAGATCACCCTCAACATGATGCAGTCAACGATGGGCCGCATGCTTGCCCGCGCCATCCGCACGGCGGTGATCTCCGAGCTTGCCATGAAACACTGGCAGCTCCTGGTGGACAATATCGCAAGCGGCGACGTGGAGATCTACAACGAACCGGTCTTCCCGCAGGGCGAGATCCGTGGTGCAGGCTTCCATGAAGCACCTCGCGGAGCGTTGTCGCACTGGGTTGTCGTGCGCGACGGGAAAATCGAGAACTATCAGGCCGTGGTGCCCACGACCTGGAACGCCAGCCCGCGCGACGAGCGGAATGTCAAGGGACCGTATGAGGCCTCCCTGGTGGGCAACCCGGTCGCCAACGGCGACAAGCCGCTGGAAGTCCTCCGGACCGT
>PMCM01000255.1 GCA_003154155.1 Ignavibacteriota bacterium
TATAGCCGATGCGCCCCAGAACCTCCTCTTTCGTGTACCCCGTGAAATCACAGAAGCGTTTGTTCACAAAGGTCACGACATCCTCGTTATCCACCTGCAAGACCACATCGCTCATCCCTTCCACGAGAGTCCGGTACAGAAGCTCGGATCGTGCGAGTTTTGCCCTCGCCTGCTTGCTCTCAGTGATATCACGAAACATGCTGAGGAAGAGCTTTCCCTGTTCGACGGTATGAATCATGGAACTCGAGATCTCCAGCTCCAGCACTTCCCCGTTCCACATCGTTGCAGGGGCCGACAAATGCCTCAGCAGTTCGTCGGAATCGAACCGATGCTGATACAGGGTCAGGTCATCCGACGGTCTCTGGGGCGCATACGTGGTGGAGAAGACCCTCCCCAGGAGCTGCTCACGGGGGATCTTGACCATCGCAGCATATGCGTCGTTCACGTCGATAATCAGTCCGTCCCTGTCAGTCAGCCGCAGACCGTCGGCGGAATTGTTCCAAACCGAATGGAATCGTTCCTCGGATGCACGGAGGCTTGCCTCGGCCCGCTTCTGGTTGGTGATATCATGGAGGAAGAGAAGATATCGGTCTTGCTGACGGATGAACGTCGCGCTGATCTCGACGTCGATGTGCGTTCCGTCCTTCCGCCGATGGCTGCACTCGAGTATTTCGGGCCCGTGGGATTTGCCGGTGCCAAGGTGTTCCACAAACCCCTTGGGTTGGGGGGTTACATCGATGTCGGATATGGACATCGTCAGGAGTTCCTGCCGCGAATAGCCGATCATACGGCAGTATGCGTCGTTTGCCTCGATAATGTGGGTGGACGTCGTGATGACCAGGAATCCATCCATGGAGGTGCTGGTGATCGTGTTGAACTGGTCCGCGCTCTCCTTCAGGGCAGCGTGCGCGCGATGGAGCTTGAAGGCCATCTTTATCGATGCCAGCAGAACGATATCGCCGGTGTGCTTGACGACATATCCGTAGGAGGTGATCTTCTCGGTCTTGTCGACGATCTCCTTTTCCGTGTGCGACGACAGGAAGAGCACAGGGATGTCGTGATCCCGCAGAATCTCCTGCGCAGCCTGTGTGCCATCCATGCCTTTCCCAAGATCGATATCCATGAGAATGAGATTGATCGGATGCCGGGCTTCGCGGACTGCAGCGACTGCCTGTTCGCCGCTTACGCTCTGGATCACACGGTAGCCGGCCCGTGCCAGTACCTGCATTTCGGACATGGCGATGATAGCATCGTCTTCCACGAGAAGGATGGTATTGTTCCCTTCAACCATACCCGCTCCCACCTCCTTCCAGTCACATCGTACAGCGTTGTCTTGCAGCCAATGGTTCGCCGGGGCGCCTGGGTCACCGTGCATCGCGGCCACAACAGACCGCGTGTGACGTGCCGGGGACTAACCAAGGCATTCGTTGTGCACACCCAAGCTTCTCCCTCAGATTTCCATTGATATGATTGCGAAAAGGGGAGGAACAATCAAGCCGGAAGGGCGCCGTCCCTTCACGAAAGTGCCAGTCCCGCACGCCCCGGCGTGAACTGTGAAATATGCAGGGGGCATCCCGTGCGCAGCAAGTCCGACTGCCTTGTTTCTGATCCACTCCTTCGATACCATTACAGTAGTGCCATTGATGCCGCCTGCAATCCGGGCACACGATCCTCCACACGCTACCTGACAACGCCATGCGCCGCTCAACGAAAGCAGGAGCAGGATTGTTCACGATCGCCGTCATCCTCTGTGGCCTCTCCCCTGCCGCCGGGATCTCTCCCCGCGACACTGCCGGTGCGGATGGCGATTTCCGGGTGATTGCCTATGTCAGCGGGCGCACCGAAGACACCGACAAATATCCCGTCGAGCACCTCACTCATGTGATCTTCAGTTTTCTGCACCTCCAGGGGGACCGGCTGATCGTGAGTGCGGGTCCTGACAGCGCGAATATTGCCCGCCTTGTCGGATGGAAAGTCCGGAATCCCCGTCTGAGAGTGCTGGTTTCCGTCGGGGGCTGGGGCGGTTGTGAGACGTGTTCGGAAGTCTTTGCCACGGCCGACGGCCGGGAGCACTTTGCGGCCTCCGCACGGGAACTGATGGAAAGGTGTCATGTCGACGGCATCGACCTTGATTGGGAGTTCCCGGCGATCGAAGGTTTCCCCGGGCATCGCTACAGCCCGGATGACCGGGAGCATTTCACCCTGTTGCTCCGAGCACTCCGGCATGCGCTGGGCGACAGGTACGAGGTGAGTTTCGCGGCAGGGGGATTTTCCGAGTATCTGGTACATGCGGTGGACTGGCAGAGCGTCGTGCCGTTGGTGGACGGAATCAATCTCATGACATACGATCTGGTCAACGGATTCAGCACGCGGACCGGTCATCACGCGCCCCTCTTTTCCACGTCTGAGCAGACGGAATCGGCGGATCATGGCGTCCGGTTTCTGGATTCGCTCGGCATCCCGCCCGGGAAGATCGTGATCGGTGCGGCATTTTACGCACGGACCTGGGAAAGTGTCGGTCCCGCGGGCAACGGCCTGTATCAGCGGGGGAAGTTCACGTCGTTTGTGCCGTACAGGGAGTTCCAGAAGTACTTCGGAAAGGAAGATGGAGAGGGGTGCTCGTGGGATTCAGTCGCACAGGCGCCGTACATCTACGACGCGTCGAAGAAGCGCTTTGCCACGTTTGACAACAGGCGATCGGTTTCTGCCAAGACCCGCTATGCACTGCAGCACCACCTCGGCGGCATCATGTTTTGGGAGCTGAACTGCGATCTCCCCCACAATGGTCTGTTGGATGCGATCGATCGAACGCGGCAATCGCAGAAGTGATGGTTGCCGCCGTCTCCTCTGCGGTACTACATCGTTGCAGGCACAGGCTCCGCCCGCGGGGAAGGAATGACCTGCCTTGTCAGTTCTTCTTCCAGCTCAAGCAGCTGTTGTGCGACGATTTCGCGGTAGTGTTCGGTCTCTTTGACCAGTCTGGGAACAAGTGCCCGGTAGTAGGAGATACCTTCCTGCAGATTCGCGCGGAATGTGGTGAGATAGCGATGATCCTTCGCGTTCAACGATTGGAGCTTTTTTTCTATCTCGGTCTTCAGGTAATCGATGTAGAGCCGCAGTTCATTGATGAAGAGATTGGGCCGGTCGGGATCGGACAGCAATTGGAGCCGTCCGTAGATATGGCTGACCATTTCCTCGAGCGTGGCGATGCGCGAGAAGTAGGCAAGGTTCGGACCTGGGCAGACTGCCACCGCTCGGGACGCGTGCTTGATTTCACTTTCGGTATTGACGAATGGTGATGCTGCCAGATCCTCGCACAGGCAGGATTTCTCCATCACCTTGTTGACGCGCTGATCGAGTTCCTGCGCCGGCAAATTCATCTGCTGCAGCTGATTGATCTTCAGGTTCTGGTATTGCCGCGACGCCGTGCAGATCGGCTCAGGCGTAAACTCCGTGTTGGTGACAAGGTACTTTTTGGTGCAGGGACTTCCGGGCTTCCCCTGTTCGGCGCGGCGCCGGATCTGCTCTTCGCTGGTAGTGCCGCGCACGTTGTTGAAGGCGATCCCCAGGGGGGACGCGTCGCTGATGTAGTAGTCCTCTTTTCCGGCCGCCGCGAGTCTGGCTCGCGTCAGATCGTCGACGTTTGTTGCTTCCGGTACCAGCAGGAAGGGTGATCCCCAACCGGTGCCGTCCATCCCGAAGTACTCACGCAGGAATTCGTCTTCCGCCGTTGTGCCGATCCCTCCCTGGACGGTAATGCGGACGGGTCCGGGACCGGACGGGATGCTGTGCCCTTTGTCCCGCAACGCGACGGAATAGAGGCTGTGCAGCTCTGCGATAAGTGCCTCCCGTTTATCCTTGAACTCCTGGAGTATGGGTCCCAGCAGCATGCCGTCCGTTGCGAAGGCGTGGCCGCCGCAATTCAGTCCCGATTCGATGCGATACTCTGATATCCAGATCCCCTTCTTGGCAAGTATTTTACCCTGGATCGAAGCGGACCTGAAGTCACTGACTTTGAGGATGGTTCTTTTGGGTGCGTTCCCGTCGGGTCCGGGGAGAAACTCCGGGCGGCGTTCCATATAGCTGAACAGTCGCGGGTTGAGTCCTGCGGAGAGCACGACCGAGGAATCGAGGTCGCTGTGGACGAAACCCCTCAGTGCAGCGACGGCGTCCGTCGAATCCGGTGGCGGTTCCGCGCCGTGGGCGCCGCGATTGACCTTGTCGAGCTTCGTCATGATGTTGACGTCGATCGC
>PMCM01000059.1 GCA_003154155.1 Ignavibacteriota bacterium
CCAGGACGGCAAGGCTCTTGACATACTTTCGCCGTTCAGCGACGAGAATAGGAACGCTGATGCGAAGGCGTTTGCCCGCCTGATGAAACATCTCCGAGAGTTCGATGGGGAACAGCAAACAGTTGGGATGATCCAGGTGGAAAACGAAATTGGCATGATCCCCCAGGCGAGGGACTACAGCCCGGAGGCGGAGGAGGCGTTTGGGCGGCAGGTTCCCGCCCCGCTGATGACATATTTGCAGGAGAACAAGACCACGTTGACTGACGAATTGCAGCAGGCGTGGAACAGCGCAGGTCTGAAAACATCGGGAACGTGGGAACAGGTCTTCGGTGCGGGTATGCCCACCGATGAAATATTCATGGCCTGGCATTTTGCCCGCTATACAGACTACATCGCAGAGGCAGGAAAGAAAGAGTACCCGCTTCCGATGTACGTGAATGCGGCTTTGATCCGGCCTAACTACAAGCCCGGGCAGTATCCGAGCGCAGGCCCGCTCCCGCACTTGATGGATGTGTGGCAGACGGCTGCGCCGCATATAGATTTCTTTTCGCCCGACATCTACTTCCCCAATTTCGCAGAGTGGCTGGGGAAATTCGACCGCTGCGGAAACGCGATGTTCATTCCTGAAGTCGACCGCCGGCAAAGTATCGCGAATGCCTTCTACGCGATGGGCCGGCATAATGTGATGGGGTATTGCCCCTTTTCCGTTGAATCCGTTGACGATCCCGAACACAGCCAGTTTGCCAAAGGGTACGACATCCTTCACCAGGTCACACCTCTGGTGCTCGAGCATCAGGGCACTGGAACGATGAGCGGGTTCCTGCTCGACAGCGCCTCTCAGTCGGCGGAACTCACGCTGGGCGACTTCATCTTTACCGTCAAGCACGAATACTCCTGGCCCTACGCCACCCGGACCGACGGCGCACCCCCCAGGTTTGGCGGGTTGATCATCATGACTGCACACGATGAATTCTTCATCGCCGGGAGCGGTGTGGTTGTCACCTTCCGCTCATCGTCCGGTAATGGAACGATGACGGGGATCGCAAGCATGGAAGAGGGCACCTTCGTCAACGGACAATGGGTCGCCGGTCGCCGCTTGAACGGAGACGAGGATCATCAGGGCAGACATCTCTACCTGCCCGGCGCCGCATATGGCATTCAGAAGGTGAAGTTGTACACGTACAAATAGGGATCGTAGATGCCGACCAATGGCAACGGGAGGTCCGGCAATCCCATTAGCGACACAACGTGGAGTGCAGTTCTCGCCACAGGCAAAGGAATCCATGATTGCATGGCAGCCGGGATGAATGCGTATGTAACGTGGTATATCGTGCGCTACTATGGGCCGATAGGCGAAGACGGCACCGTCACGAAGCGCGGTTACGTCATGTCTCAGTATGCCAGGTTCATTCGTCCCGGGTACCGCAAGGTGCAATGCAATCCGACGCCGCAGCGAAACGTCTGGGTCACATCCTACAAAGACACGACGTCCTCCAGGGTGGTCATCGTTGCGTTGAACATCGGCGCTTCGCCGATTCAGCAGGGTTTTGCACTACCGCACGGGAGCATGACGTCCTTTGCCCAGTATACCACTTCGAAAGCGAAAAACTGTGAACGGGGAGCAGATCTTCCAATGACAAACGGCGGTTTTGCGACGACGCTCGATGCGTTAAGCATCACGACCTTTGTGTCGAAGTAGGAGGCTCGTTCATGCTCATGAAGTCGAATCGCACACTCACGGAATGCGGCTGGCAGGCCCTGTTGCGATGCACCGTTCTGGCCATATGCCTGGTCGCCGCGGCACATCCCGTGCAAGGACAGAACGCGAGGCCCTGGAACGGCAGACTATGCGCCGTGGTACTGACGTACGATGATGCCCTGAACGTCCATCTTGACCAGGTCGTGCCGGTTCTGGATTCGCTTGGGCTGAAAGGGACGTTCTACCTCTCGGGCTTCTTTCCGGGTTTCAAGGCCCGGATCAAAGAGTGGTCTGCGGTTGCCAGGGAAGGACATGAGCTTGGTAATCATACATTGTACCATCCATGTGAAGGGAAGGCCGCGGGAAGGGAATGGGTGCCACCGGACTACGACTTGAACCGCTACACGCTCCGGCGCATTGTTGACGAAGTCGTCATGGCAAGCGCCATGCTTGAGGCGATTGATGGCAGGACACTGCGCACATTTGCCTATCCCTGCGGTGACCGGAAGGTCGGTGACACGTCCTACGTCGGCGAAGTGATGCGGCTCTTTCCCGGCGCGCGGGGGGTGCAGGGAAAGATGCAGACGCTGGACGCTATCGATCTGTACGATATTGGATCGTACATGATCTCCGGGCAATCGGGAGAGGAGATGATTCGTCTCGTGAAAGAAGGGGAAGCGAAACATGCCCTGGTGGTCTTCCTTTTTCACGGAGTCGGCGGCGAGCATGCTTTGAACGTGTCGTTACCTGACCACTGGAAGTTGTTGTCTTTTTTGAAAGAAACAGAGAAAGATGTCTGGGTGGCGACGATGCTGGATGTATGCAAGTATGTGAAGGAAGCAAGGGAAAGCCGTTAGCGGCGCCGACTGTCGCCGGCCGTGGGTGTCACAGGTGAGGGCGGAAAACACGGGCACCGGATTGCTCGCACGGCGGCGAGCTCCCGGTAACGATTCATGAGGTTTGCATGAAGAGGTGTAAGGATGAAGACACATGCTGATTGTCGTGCAGCAGGGGAAAAGATGATCTTCGCGGGCAGTCCACGGGTCATGCCGCGGCTCATGGTCATTGTCTTCCTGGGCATTGCCCTTCTGCATGCTGCACCCCTCCTGGGTGCCGTGCAAGACACGATACAGACAAACGTGCCGGCCCTAAAGAGCGTTTTCGCAAAGGACTTCTACGTGGGATGCCTGTTGTCGTATCCGCATATCGGATTCTCCACGGATCCGTACGTGAGCGGCCAATCGAGCGTTGTTGACACGCTTGGCGGGTATTTGATCAGGTACCACATGAATTCGATGGGTCCAGGCAACAACATGAAGCCCCAATATACCGTGGATCTCGCAGGCAGTGCATCGGCCTATACAGCCGCTGCGACTCAGTCTGCAAAAGACTCCATCAACGTCCATCCCATCGTGAAATTCAATGGGAATCTGATTGCACAGCTCAACTGGGCGCAACGGCAGGGTTTCAAGATGCGCGGGCATACACTCGTGTGGTATAGTCAAACGCCGGGCACCGGATTCTTTCGAACGGGCTACTCGTCGGGCGGGGCGTATCTCACCAAGGACGCTATGGCGTCACGCATGGAGTTCTACATCAAAGAGGTCGTCAGACAACTCCATGAGGGTTGGCCCGGATTGCTGCTTGCCCTGGATGTGGTGAACGAAGCCGTGAACGACGGCAGCGGAACCGATCGCACTGCCAGCAACGAATGGTATACGACATTTGGCGACAACACCTATATCATGAAAGCGTTTGAGGTCGCCCGGAAATACACCGTACAGTATGGCGAGACGCAGATCAAGCTCTACTACAATGACTATAATACGCA
Organism: Ignavibacteriota bacterium; assembly: GCA_003154155.1. Taxonomy (GTDB): domain Bacteria; phylum Bacteroidota; class Ignavibacteria; order UBA10030; family UBA6906; genus Fen-1255. Next base: position 3,531 of record PMCM01000059.1, read on the forward strand.
CGATGCGAGCAAGGCCGACGGGATTGTGAGGATCTGCGGGCCCATCTACCGTGCCGGGTTTCTGGACGGCATCGGGATGCAGGAACATGAGGCAGTCGGGACACCGACTCCGGCCGCTTGGAAAGCTTCCTACGCCAAATTCGACACCGTGTGCAGCGAAATGGCCGTAACGGAATATGACGTGAAACCGGACAGCTACACAGGCCAGGGATTGGCGGCGCAGGCAAACCAGGTTGGCGCGCTGTTGAAGTGCTTTGTCGAGAAGAGCCGCCGTTCGGGCCGCGGCAAGATCGTGAATTTCACAAAAGACGGTTTGAACGACCGATATACCTTCAATGTAAACTCCTCGTTCTGGGATTCCACGGATCACTGTAAACCGGCATTCTTTGCCGCAGTGGCGGTTGGGATGAACTATCACGCGTTGGATTCGCTGATCGCCTATGCAGACACGCTGCAACAAAACAGATTCACCTCCGCGTCATGGGCGACGATGGCGGCCGCCTTGACGTTCGCCACGGGCGCGATGGCGCGGGACTACTCTGCCTCTGTGTCCGCCGCGGACACGCTGGCACATGCAAAGGAGGCCCTCACGGCAGGACTTGCCGGTCTCGTGCCGGGCACCAGTGCGGTTGCCGTGGGTGTCGATCAACCTATATTATTCGCGCTTGCACAAAATTATCCGAATCCGTTTAATCCGTCTACAACGATCGTGTATACAATTTCTGAATTCAGATATCAGAATTCAGAAATCAGAGTTCCAGGCTCTTCACCGGTGCGGCTCATCGTCTACGATCTGCTTGGTCGAGAGGTGGCGGTACTTGTGAATGAGCAACAGCAGCCGGGACGGCACATTGTCGTATTTGACGGTTCGCGGCTTTCCAGCGGCACGTATTTCTACCGTTTGACCGCAGGGGACAACACGGACATCAAGAGGATGCTCCTCCTGAAATAATGGTGCTGGAGCCGGGAGCTGTATCCACGGCTGTCAGCATCATGAGAAAGTCACCAAGGCGACGAGTATGGATCCCAGAAATCTCACATGTGTACGCCACAGATCACCGGCCGATCGTCTGTCCCCGGTGCGGACCACACGCCGGCATCTCCTCAGCTGCTTTGTCATCGGACTTCTCGGCGTTCAGGCGGCCGGAGGCCGCGCGGCTGCGCAGCCGTCAGGAGGACCCTACGGTCCAATTGGTCACACGTATGCGATTCCCACGACTGCCGGCAGGGTGTTTTATGTTGCAGTGGATGGAACGTCCCAACAATCCGGGGAGACTCCCGGGCAGCCGACCACGTTAGCATCCGCGATCGATCGGGTGAACACCGGCGATGCTATAATCATGCGGGGAGGCACGTACCGTACCGGCGGCCTAAGGCTCAACCAGGGGATCACCATCCAGCCGTATGCAGATGAACATCCGGTGTTGAAAGGCACTCTCGTTGCAACTACGTGGTCGAATCTGGGAAACGGGCTCTGGACCGCTTCATGGCCGCACCTGTTTCCCGCAAAACCGGCGGACTGGTGGCAGCGTAACCGGGAGGGGAAAAAGACGCCGCTGTATCTCTTCAACAACGACATGGTGTTTGTGGATGGCCGGTTCTTGCAGGCTGTGGGGAGGGAAGGAGAAGTGGGAGAGAATTCGTACTATATAGATTATGATGCAGGCATGGTGTATATCGGGACAGATCCGGCAAACCGGGTGGTGGAAATCACCGCGTTTGATGTCGCATTGCTGAGGACAACCGGCGAATGCCATGGCAAGAAGTCGGACCACAAAGGGTACGTGATCAGGGGAGTGACATTCAGCGAGTATGCGTACCGTGCGCTTGAAGTCGAGGGCACTGAACCCGAAGGGATCTCCGATGAGTCCAGCCACGGCAAAGAAGTGGTGGGGACGACCCTGGAGGACTGTACGATTTCGTATTGCTCGAGAGTCGCCGGCTATTTCCGCGGAGATCGCCTGACGATGCGGCATTGCCGCGTAAGCGACACCAGCACGGAAGGAGTGTATATCATTGCCTCGAATGACGTGCTCCTGGAGCAAAACATCTTCACCCGGAACAACATCGAGCAGATCACCGGTTATTATCCTGCAGCGGTCAAGATCTTCAACCAGAGCCACCGAGTGACCTGCCGCGACAACCTGGTCATCGATCTTCCGCATTCCAACGGTATCTGGTATGACGTCGGCAATGCCGACGGCGTCTTCGTCAACAACCGGGTGGAAGGGGTGGGAAATGTCGGGACCACCATCCGCACAGATCAGCTCTGGCCGAGCGATAACGGGTTCTTTTTTGAAATCTCCACAGGGGCGATCTGTGCGGGGAACGTGTTCGTGAATTGCGATCACGGCGTGATGGTCCTGAACAGCTCGAATGTCCGCATTGTTCAGAACACGTTCGTCAACAGCACGGCATGCATCGGACGGAACGGCCGGGTAGCGCTCGGTGACCGATTTGGCTGGCATGCCAGCACCGGTCCGGAGATCGACAAGCGCGACGGCCACACCTTTGTGAACAACCTGCTCACAGGCGACCGGAACTTCGGCAGGCCGTTGCTTTTCGTCTGGCAGCCGGAGTCGCTCTGCACGAAGCTCACGAAGCCGCTCCTGATGCAACTGGACCACAACGTCTACGTCCGCGCCGCTGAGAACCCGGCGTATCCCCTTATTCTCTGGAGCCCCGCCTCAGGCGTGCATTGTCAGGCGGCAATGGACTCACCGGACCAGCTGCGGAAGGTCGACCCGGCATTCTCGGTCAACTCCCGCGTGTATGCCGACTACGATGGACCGCTCTACAAATGCGGGGAGCTGGGGGATTACCGGATTCTCGCTGCGTTCCCCGGATGGAGATCAGGGATGCAAATCCCTGCAACGATCAGTACGTTGCTTGGTGATTCCGGCAAAGGCGGAGTATACGTCGGAGCTTTTGCTCCGGTGCAGTAGGCGCAAGAACGCAGCCGGGCACCATGAGACCAACGGAAGATGGGAGGGCTTTTCGATGCTGAATCATCGTGATGCACGCTGTACGGAAAAGCACCCGCGCCGTGCACGCTGCAACTTCACACTGCCGCGGATGGCGGTGCTCGCACTAGGCCTTTGTGTGCTTGGGTCTCTTCCGCCGCAATCCCTGTCACAACTTGCCAAGGGCAAGGGCAGATTCGTGGGTAACGCGCTATCCAGCGGCATTCCCATCTACACGAATTTCTCAACGTATTGGAACCAGGTCACACCCGGGAACGCCGGGAAGTGGGGAAGCGTCGAAGGAGCACAGGGTTCTTACGACTGGACGTGGCTTGACGCGATCTACAACTACGCCCTCACGAATTCGATTCCTTACAAGCATCATTGCCTCGTCTGGGGAAACCAACAACCGGGGTGGATTGCCGCCCTTGATTCCGCCCAACAGAGAGCGAAGGTTGAGCAGTGGATTGACACTGTCGGGGCGAGATATGGTTCGACGTCGATGGTGGATGTGGTCAATGAGCCCTTTCATGCCCCGCCCGCCTATATGAATGCACTTGGCGGAACCGGGAAGACCGGATGGGATTGGGTTGTCACGGCATTCACGTGGGCCCGGCAGTACATGCTCCGCGGCGTGAAACTCCTGGTGAACGAGTATAACGTTTTGCAGGACAATGCAGTGACGACCAATTACCTCCGGCTCATCGATACGCTCCGGGTGCGGGGATTGATCGATGGCATCGGCGTGCAGGGGCATTACTTCGAATTCAAAAGCTACGCCGGCGCGACAAGCTCGTATACGTATCCGGTAACGACGCTGAAAGCCAATCTCGACAGGTTGTGCGCGACGGGCTTGCCGGTATACATCAGCGAGTTCGATATCAACGAGGCCACCGATAGCGTCCAACTTGCGAACTACCAAACATACTTTCCGCTATTCTGGGAGACTCCGGGGGTGAAGGGTATCACCCTCTGGGGGTATGTTCAAGGAGACATGTGGCAAGCGAACGCGTACCTCATTCGATCCAACGGCACGGAGCGGCCGGCCCTCCAGTGGTTGCGCAGGTACATCGCATCACCGCTGCCTCCGGTCCTTGTCGCTCCGGTGGGCACGACCGGCGAGCCGCGCAATCCGATTCTCATTTGGCGCTCTTCGTCATTCGCGCTTTCATATCATCTCCAGGTTACAGCCAACTCCCGGTTCGCATCCCTGCTCGTGGACACCACCGTGACGGATACCCTCAACCGGTTGAGCCCTCTCGCTGCACAATCGACCTACTACTGGCGCGTCACCGCGGTCAACGACAGCGGGACGAGCTCGATCTCTGCGACAGGATCGTTTACCACGGGGGATCAGATCACGGGGGCGGATGAACCCGCCGCCGGTGTGCCCCAGGAGTTTGGTCTGTTCCAGAACTACCCCAATCCGTTCAACCCAACGACAACGATCCGTTATTCAGTTTCTGGAACAGGATCTGGGGTCTCGGGTCTGGGGTCTGCGGGAGGAACAACGAATTCAGAACTCAGAATTCAGAACTCGGAACTCAGAACCTCGGGTTCTTCCTGGGTACGCCTCAGCGTGTACGACGTCCTCGGCAGGGAAATTGCGGTGCTGGTGAATGAACAACAACCCGCGGGGGAATACCGCGTCGCGTTCAATGCGAAAGACCTGCCGAGCGGGGCCTATTTCTATAGACTGTCCGCCGGCAATTCCACAGCGGTCAGGAACATGGTGATCCTCAAATAGTTCACCTGATACCAGGCAATACCAACACACACGCGCCAATCCAACTCCATGATCCTGCATAACAAAAGACACAGTGTCCGTTCCAGCCATGGAAAAAACAGCGAGTGCTCAAAGATGTGTCGGAACGGCACATGTGAACACAGTGTGCAGGAAAGACAGAAAGCGGATCTTTATTCCGGGGGGCGAGGGATGAAAAGACCGCTTCCCGGATATTCTGTGCAGGCGCTCTCCGTGCTGCTCCTGTGGGTGGCATCGGTATTCGCGCAAGGTGGAACACCCGGCCATCACGGCTCTCCGGATGCCGTCCAGGGGGGAGGGGCATACTATACCGGGCACTATCCAAATCTCTTTTCGGACCTTCTGGGCGTATCTTCTGCTCAAGTTGACGCCAGGGCGAATGCTACGTTTCATCAGCTGTTTTATGGAAATGACTCGACCGAGCGCGTGTACTATCCCGTCGGGCCGGACCGGGCATACGTCGAAGATATTGCGAACAACGATGTGCGCACGGAGGGCATGTCGTACGGCATGATGATTGCCGTGCAGATGAACAAGAAGGAGGAGTTCGACCGTCTGTGGACCTGGGCCAAAACGTACATGCAATTCAAGGATGGCCCGCACAGAGGCTATTTTGCCTGGCATTGCCAGACCGACGGCACGGTACTGGATTCAACTGCCGCGTCCGACGGCGAAGAGTGGTTTGTCATGGCGCTCTTCTTTGCTTCCGCGCGTTGGGGCGACGGCGAGGGGATTTTTCAGTACCGCGCCGAGGCGCAATGCATCCTGCACACGATGCTCCACAAGGGATCCGAGCCGGGCCGCGGAAGCGTCACCAACATGTTCAATGCGAAAAAAAAGCTGGTTGCCTTCGTGCCGGCAGCGAAGGCAAATCATTTTACTGATCCTTCATATCAGCTTCCCCACTACTATGAGCTTTGGGCGCGATGGGCGGATGCGGACAAGCGGTTCTGGTGCGGCGTGGCGGCTGCAAGCCGGGGGATCCTGAAGCACGAGGCCGATTCCGCAACGGGACTCGCTCCCGACTACGCACAGTTCGACGGCACTCCTTACAGCCTCCACAAAGGTGGCCACGAGGCCTTCCGGTTTGACGCCTGGCGGGTGGCGATGAACGTGGCGGTCGATTGGGTCTGGTTTGCCCCGGACAAATGGGAAGTAATGCAATCGAACCGGCTCCTCCGATTTTTCCGTTCCGAGGGAATCCGGAGCTACGGCAACCAATACACGTTGAATGGCAGAAAGCTTGCAGACGATCATAGTGCCGGCCTGGTGGCGATGAATGCCGTTGCCGCGCTTGCGTCGACCGGCACAGACCGGAAGGATTTCGTTGCGGAGTTGTGGCACACACCCATTCCCACAGGCCATTACCGGTATTACGACGGCATGCTCTATATGCTTGCAACACTGCATGTCAGCGGCAACTTCAGGATTTATGATCCGACAGGCAAAGCTGTGCCCGCCTGCCGCTAAACGACGGAGAGTCGGCATGAGACGTGCGACGCACACCGGACTATGCGTTCTTGTTGCGATGTTATGCATTGCGCCGGGACACCGGACCTATGCCACCGGCATGGAACAGATGGTTCGGTTTGTAAAAACCGGCGGAGAAATTCCACTTTCGGCTTCAGGAACGTCCACGCCCCTGTGTGCGAGCTCCCGTGATTATCCCGGCGTTACCAGGATTCTGAAGATATTCCGGAGCGACATCGCTGCCGTCACCGGATCCAGTCCGGATCTCTTCATTGACCGGCTCCCGGCGGCGAAAGAAATCGTCATTGTCGGGACCCTGGGCAAATGCCCCCTTATCGACCGGCTCGTGAAAAGCAAACGCATCGATGTGCGTGGAATCGAGGGAGTCTGGGAAGCCTCCCTCGTGCAGACGGTGGATCATCCGTTTCCAGGGGTTGATCGTGCCCTGGTCATCGCGGGGAGCGACAAACGTGGCACCATCTACGGCATGTTCGACATATCGCGACAGATTGGCGTGTCACCATGGTACTGGTGGGCCGACGTCCCTATACGAAAGCACACAGAGCTGTATATCCCCCCGGGGCGGTACGCCGCAGGGCCGCCTTCAGTCAGGTACCGGGGCATTTTCCTCAACGATGAATTCCCCGATCTGACCAAATGGATCCAGGGGAAGTACGGACCGGTTGCGGAGGGGAAGAACCCGCCCATTCCCGCAGGAGTGGCCAACTACGGGCACGAGTTCTACGAGCGGGTGTTCGAGCTGCTGTTGCGTCTGAAAGCCAATTATCTCTGGCCCGCGATGTGGAACAATGCGTTCAACGAAGACGACCCTGAAAACCCGAAGCTGGCAGACGAATACGGCATCGTCATGGGCACATCGCATCAGGAGCCGATGCTCAGGGCGCAAAAGGAATGGGACAGGCGATACAAGAGCACACTGGGAAGCTGGAACTACGCGAAACATCCCGACACGCTGCTCAACTTCTGGCGCGAGGGGATACGCCGGAACAAGAGTTATGAGAGCATTTTCACGATCGGTCTTCGGGGGGCTGACGACACGCCGATGGCTCCAGGTGGGCCCGCCGAGAACATGGCGCTGCTCGAGAGCGTCATCGGAAGGCAACGGAAGATTTTGGCGGAGGAATTTTCTGCGGATGCTTCGCAAGTGCCGCAGCTCTGGTGCCTCTACAAGGAGGTGCTTGAGTTCTATAATGCAGGCATGCGGGCGCCGGATGACGTCACGCTTCTCTGGCCCGACGATAACTGGGGAAATATCCGCCGGTTGCCTACCGCCGAAGAACGCAAGCGGAGCGGCGGAGCCGGCATATACTATCACTTCGATTATCACGGCAGCCCCCGCAACTATCAATGGATCAACACAAACCCGATCGCCAAAATCTGGGAACAGATGTCGCTGGCGAAAGAGTACGGCGCAGACAGGATCTGGATTGTCAACGTCGGACACCTCAAGGGATACGAGCTGCCCCTGGAGTTTTTCATGGACCTTGCCTGGGACACTGCACGGTGGACGAACACTACCCTCGACGCATACGTGCGGCAGTGGGCGGAAGGTCTGTTCGGTGCGGCCCATAGCAGGGAGATCGCACAGATCCTTTCCCGATATACGAGGTACAATGGCCGCCGGAAACCGGAGCTCCTGGGTCCGGCCACCTACAGTCTGATCAACTACCATGAAGCAGAGACGGTCGTCTCCGATTTCCAGGAGATCGCACACAGCGCTGAGGGGATCCTCAAAGAACTGCCCGCAGCCGACAGGGATGCCTTCTATGAACTAGCGGCATTCCCGGCAAAAGCGAGCGCGTTGGTAAACGAGATCTATCTCGCTGCGGGAAAAAACGCGTTGTACGCAAAACAGGGCCGGTCAAGCGCGAACGACATGGCGGAGGAGACGCGCGCCCTGTTCTCCGCAGACACGGTTCTAATGGGGTACTTCAACCGGTCGTTCGCAAGCGGCAAGTGGAACCATTTCATGGATCAGACGCACCTGGGGTACACCACCTGGCAGGATCCGCCGTCAAACAGTCTCGGGGCAATTCCGCTCGTGGAAATTCCCGTCAACGCTTCCGCTTCCCTCGGCATAGCGGTCGAGGGCTCCGCTGACGCATGGCCGGCGGCGGGACGCCCGGCGGCGCTTCCTCCGTTTGACCCGTTCAACAGGCAGCGGCGCTCCATTGATGTGTTCAACGGTGGATCCACGCCATATACCTATACCGCCACGAGCGACAGGCCCTGGATATCCCTCTCCGCTCCCACTGGGGAAGTGAGCAGGGAATCGCGAATCTGGGTCAGCATCGACTGGCGCACAGCATCTTCCGCCGACGCCGCGGGCACGGTGACGATCACCGGTGCCGGGAAGAGTGTGCCGGTACATGTGGTGATTTCCTCTCCATCCGGAATCACACCCGAATCCCTCCGGGGGTTCGTCGAAACCGAAGGCTGTGTGTCGATCGAAGCCGAACATCATACGAAGATATCGGCTTCCGGTGGACGCCAGTGGCTCAAAGTTGAAGGCTACGGGCATACACTGTCAGCGATGAGGGCGACGTCCGCGGCCGATGCCGCCGAAGCAATTCCCGGCAAGGACTCTCCGTGCCTGGAGTACCGGATATACTTCACCGGTGCAGGAAAGGTGATCGTGGACGGAACGTTCGGACCCACGCTGAATTTCAACCCCGGCAGGGGAGTCCGGTACGCTGTCTCATTCGACGACGGGCCGCCGGAGGTCGTGACACTCGTGCCCCGGGATTTCATCGCGCAGCACGGGAATATGGATTGGGAGAAGACCGTGGGTGACAACGCGCGACACGGCCTATCGTCGCACACGATCGCCGCAGCCGGATATCACACGCTGAAGATCTGGATGGTGGACCCTGGTGTTGTCCTGGAGAAGATCGTGGTGGATTGCGGGGGTGCACGATCAAGCTACCTGGGTCCCCCTGAAAGCTATCACAGGATTCTCCCATGAAGCACTTTCCTGCATATGGTAGAGATCGGGGGGTGGGTCGTCATCCGGGGATTCTCTCGGCGGATGGGCCGAATGGTCCGGCTCGGCTGCCCGGCACACGTGTGTTCTGCCCATGCAAACGGAGCTGCCCGGTGCTCCGGACGATTGTATGTGCGGCCTTTCTGGTGCTGGTGTCCTGCGGCGGTCGGGCGCAGGGAACACAAGTCTTCACAAATCCCATTCTCGCCGGATTTTATCCGGATCCCAGCATCTGCCGCGTCGGGAGCGATTACTACCTGGTCAATTCGACTTTTGCCTATTTCCCTGGCATCCCGGTCTTTCATAGCCGGGATCTTGTGAACTGGACACTCATCGGTCACGTGTTGGACCGGGCGGAACAGCTGAATCTGGACAAACAGGGTGTCTCACGCGGCCTATTTGCTCCTACCATTCGGTTCAGGAATGGAGTGTTCTATGTGACCTGCACCCTGGTGGACATCGGCGGAAATTTCGTCGTCACTGCGGGCTCAGCGGAGGGTCCCTGGTCAAACCCGGTCTGGATACCCGAAGCCAAAGGGATTGATCCCTCCCTGTTCTTTGACGATGACGGCAAGGCGTATCTCCTTTACAACAGCAATGCCCCCGGGGGCAAGCCGCTCTATGACGGACACCGGACGATACGGATGTACGAATTTGATACCGGCACGCTTACCGTGGCCGGCGACGAGCAGATCCTGGTCAATGGCGGGACAGATATCTCCACAAAACCGGTATGGATCGAAGCTCCGCATATTTTTAAAAAAGATGGTATCTACTACCTGATCGCTGCAGAGGGGGGAACCGGAGACCAGCATTCGGAGGTGGTATTCCGCGGCCTTTCAGTGCACGGACCTTATGTCCCGTATGGCGGCAATCCCATCCTGACGCAACGACAGCTGGATCCTGCAAGAAAAGCATCGATCACGTCGACGGGCCATGCCGATTTCGTGCAAACAGAAAACGGCGACTGGTGGGCGGTCTTCCTCGGCTGCAGGCCCTATCCTCCCGCGGAGAGAGGTTGGTACAACACAGGAAGAGAAACATTCCTTGCACCGGTGAATTGGACCGGAGTCTGGCCGGCAATCACGGCGGGGAATGCGGAGATTCGTTACCATTACCCTTATCCCGTTCCCCGCGTTCCGGGCGCGGAAGTTCCATACAGCGGCAATTTCAGGCTCAGAGATGACTTTACCGGAAAGACTCTCGATAAGAACTGGGTGTTTCTCAGGACACCGCATGAGAAGTGGTATGATCTGAGATCACGATACGGGTATATCGGCATCAAGCTTCGTCCGGAGACATGTGCCGGCGACATGAATCCCAGCTTCCTGGCGCGCCGTCAGCAACATCAGAACTGCACTGCAACGACTGCCATGGAATTCTTTGCGCGCACGGAGAGCGAGAAAGCGGGGATCGTGGTGTTTCAGAACGAAACGCACTATTACTTTTTGTGTCAATCCGTCTCGCGCGGTGAACCCGTGGTGCAACTGTACAAATCTGCGGCACAACGCGTACCGGCCGCGCCGCCCGAGCTCATCGGGTCCCGGAGGCTGTCGAAGGAATTGCGCACGAAACCGCTCCGCCTCAAGATCGAGTCTCACGGCACCATCTGTGCGTTCTCCTATGCGTCCGCCGGGGGGGCGTGGCAGTTGTTACGGGACAGCGTCGATGCAACGTTTCTGAGCACGCGTGTCGCAGGGGGATTTGTCGGTTGCTTTTTTGCGCTGTACGCCACATCCGAAGGGGAGAAATCCGCGAGCATCGCGTATTACGATTGGTTCGAATATGCCGGCGACGATGAGGTCTACAGGTGACCCTCCTGCACACTTCCACCCCTTCCCCGATGCCGGAACGGCGATCCGAAGCGAAGCAGGGCGTCGCCGGGAAAACCGTGGGGGCTCGCACGCCCGATGCTCCCGGGAGTATGGTGAAACGTGAGGGGACTTTCAATGATCTACGATGATCTGCAGGGCAAGGTCGTCCTCGTCACAGGAGGATCAAGCGGCATCGGGCTCGCCGTTGCGAAGGCTTTTGATGGACAGCATTCCCGCGTGGTTGTGGTGGGACGAAATACGGCGAAGCTCGATCTCGCCAGGAAAGAATTGGGCACGCACGCCCAGTTCGTGGTGTTTGATCTGAACGAGATCGACCGTCTGTCGGAGCTCGTGCGCCTTGCAGTTGATGCGACCGGACCGATCGATGTTTTGGTGAATTGCGCCGGCATCAACATGAAGAAACCGGCGGTTGACGTATCGAACAGAGAATACGGCGATGTCGTGTTGACGAACCAGACGGCAGTATTCGCGCTGACCAGGGAAGTGGGGAAATCCATGGTCATGCGCGGCGCGGGCAGCATTATCATGATCAGCTCGATGGCTTCGCACTACGGGATTCCGGAAGTGGTCGCGTATACCGCTTCCAAATCCGCCGTCGAAGGAATGACGCGTGCGCTGGCCGTGGAGTGGTCCCCCTCCGGCGTGCGGGTGAATTGCATCGCGCCGGGGTTCATCGCCACGGCGATGTCATCGAAGGCTCTTGACAACGATCCCAAAAGGAAACAGAAAGTGATCGCACGGACTCCCCTGGGGAAGCTCGGTGAGCCGGCCGACATTGCGCACGCCGCCTTGTTCCTTGCATCTTCCCAGGCCCGGTATATCACCGGTGTGATTCTCCCCGTGGACGGAGGGAATTCCATCGGATTCTAGGCAGTGGTGTTCACGTGTGTGGCAATGTCGCGGCTGAAGCGATCGCAGAAGCTCTGGTGATGACCATCACGCGATCCTGACCGGGACATTCAGGGGGCAGTCTTCATCACCGACGATTACGCACGCTCACTCACAACAGATGAAGGGCACATGACAGACAAGCAGTGGGAAGTACTGCAGAGCGTCGTCAAAGGAGAGCGCGTGGAGCCGCTCCCGGTGGGATTCATTATTGATTGTCCGTGGCTGCCGGGCTGGCACGGCATCTCCATACTGGACTATTTTTCGAACGACAGGCTCTGGCTGCAGGCGAATCTCCATGCGTTGAACGAATTCCCCGACATCATCTTTTTGCCGGGATTCTGGTCGGAGTTCGGGATGTGCACCGAGCCCTCGGCATTCGGCGCCCGGTGCACCTTCCCCGCTAACGAATTCCCGCACGCCCACCCCGTGCTGACATCGGCCGAAGCCATCGATTCCCTGCCGGCTCCGGATCCGAGGACCGACGGACTTCTCCCGTTCGTGCTGAACAGGCTGAAGCTGGCGCAGTCCGCAATCGAAGCGGCGGGGCATAGGATCCGGTTCGCTGTCGCCCGCGGACCTCTCAATATCGCCAGTTATCTGATGGGGATGTCCGACTTTCTAGCTCTCCTCCTGACGGAGCCGGAGCAGGCGGAGAAGCTGCTCCGCATTATCACCCGGTTCGTCAAGCAGTGGCTCGCGGTGCAGCGAGAAACGTTCCCGTCCATTGACGGCATACTGCTTCTGGATGATATCATCGGGTTCATGGGGGAAAGGGAATTCCGCAGGTTTGCCCTCCCCAGTTTCATCGAATTGTATGATGCGCCAGTCTCGGTGAAATTTCTCCACAACGATGCCCCGTGCAGGGTCTCAGCACCCTTCTTGCCGGACATGGGGGTGAACCTCTTCAATATGGGGTTTGACGTCACACTCAACGAGCTCAAACAATCGACCCGGAACCGGGTCGCGTTGCTCGGCAATATTCCTCCGCGTGACGTTCTGGCAGGCGGCACTCCTGCTGTCGTTGCGCAGGCTGCCGGCGAACTGGTGCGATCCTTGAGCGACAGAACACGCGTCATGATGTCCTGTGGTGGCGGGATGCCGCCGGGCGTAAGCTCCGCGAATATCAGGGCTTTTTATGATGCCGTGCGGAAATAGTCCTGCGGTTGCCAAAACAGTCTAGCGCATCCATTTCAGGAGAGTGATATGGGGCTTGAGCAGACCTGGAGGTGGTTTGGCCCACGTGATCCTATCAGCCTGCAGGAAATCCGGCAAACCGGCGCGACCGGCATCGTCACGGCGCTTCATCAAATTCCCGCCGGCGAGGTCTGGCCGATCGGGGAGATTATGGAGCGAAGGCAGCTCATCGAAGCTGAGGGGATGACCTGGTCGGTGGTCGAGAGTCTTCCGGTCCACGAGAATATCAAAAAGCGCAACGGGAACTACCGGCAACGGATTGCGAATTACAAAGAATCATTGCGGAATCTTGGCCGGTGCGGGGTGGACACGGTGTGCTACAACTTCATGCCCGTCCTGGACTGGACGCGGACGGACCTTGAGGTGCAGTACGCCGACGGTTCGATCACGACCAGGTTCGAGGCGATGATGTTGGCCGCGTTCGACCTGTTCATTCTCAAGCGGGCGGGGGCCGAGCTCAGGTACACGGAAGCGGACATCGAACAGGCGCTGAAATACTATGAGCGTTTGACGGGGGCCGAAGTGGAGTCGCTGGCACGTACCGTCCTGCTCGGGCTTCCCGGCTCGTTGGAGGCCTACACGCTGGAGGGGCTCAGGGAAGCGCTCCGCCAATATGCGGGCATAGGGGAGGAAGAGCTCCGGCACAATCTGTGCGCCTTCATCACGGAGATCGTTCCGGCGGCGGAAGAAGCCGGCGTGTTCATGGCCATTCACCCCGATGATCCACCCTGGTCGTTGCTCGGCCTTCCGCGGGTCGTGTGCAACCGCAACGACGTCGAACAGATCCTCGGCGCCTACAATTCGGCTGCGAACGGCATTACGCTGTGCACGGGATCGTTCGGCGCAGGCTATACGAACGATGTGGTTGACCTGGCCAACCGCTTTGCCGGGCACATCAGTTTCATCCACCTCCGGAACGTGGCACGGACTGAAGGGGGGGACTTTCGGGAGGAAGACCATCTGGGCGGAGACGTCGACATGTACGGTGTCATGAAGGCGTTGGTGCTGGAGCAAGAACGTCGCAGGAAAGAAGGAAAGGGCGCACAGCGGATGCCGTTCCGGCCGGACCACGGAAGGCTGATGCTGCCGGACATGCACAGGCAAGGGGTATACCCCGGCTATTCGCTCTTCGGGAGAATGCGGGCACTTGCTGAATTGCGCGGACTCGAAATGGGCATCCGGCGTTCGCTGGGATTGTGAGATCGAGCATGAGCACCCGACCATTCCTTTCCAGAATTCAGATATCAGAATTCGGAAATCAGAATTCCAGGTGCCTCGTGGTTGTGCCTGAGTGTTTACGATGTGCTCGGGCGTGAGACGGAGGTATGGATGAAGGGACGACAGCCGCCCGGATCGCATGAAGTGACATGTGACGGCCGACATCTGCCCTGCGGGGTCGATCCCTGCAGGCCTATCGTCGGGTCGTCAGTGCGGTCGACCGGCATGATGCTTTTGAAGTAATATCTGGACGCCAAACAACGCAAAACAACACAGAGTCCACATGTACTCTCTCGGCTACGACATTGGCAGTTCCTCCATCAAATGTGCGATCTTCGACTGTTCAAGCGGACAGACGATTGCTCATGGAGCCCATCCTGCAGAAGAAATGCCTATCCATTCACCCCAGCCCGGGTGGGCGGAGCAGAATCCGGGCGACTGGTGGGATCATGTTATCACGGTAACGCAAAGGCTGTTGCGGGAAAAGAGGATAGATGCGTCAGCCATAAAGGCCATCGGTATTTCGTATCAGATGCACGGACTCGTCATTGTCGATTCCGGGTTCCGGGTTCTCCGGCCGGCGATTATCTGGTGTGACAGCCGTGCGGCTGAGATCGGGCGCAAAGCTTTTGAACTCCTTGGAAAGGATTTCTGTCTGCGGCATCTCCTCAATTCGCCCGGCAATTTTACGGCATCGAAGCTGCGATGGGTGCTCGAACAGGAACCGGAGATTTTCGGGAGGATCCACAAGGCGATGCTCCCCGGCGATTTCGTCGCGATGAAACTCACAGGCGAAATTGCCACAACAGTGTCCGGATTGTCGGAAGGGATCTACTGGGACTTCGCCCGGGGCGGGATCTCGAGCGAGCTCCTGGGCTACTATGGCATCCGTGAAGCTCTTCTCCCCGCAGTCTGTCCGACATTCGGGATCCAGGGATCGCTGTCGGGTGTTGCGGCGGAGCAGCTTGGGCTGAAACAGGGGACGCCGGTTTCCTACAGGGCCGGGGACCAGCCGAACAACGCATTTTCGCTCAACGTCCTGAATCCGGGAGAAGCAGCCGCCACTGCAGGAACATCGGGCGTTGTCTATGGAGTCATTGACAGGGTCAGCTTCGACGCCACATCGCGCGTCAATCCGTTTGCGCATGTCAATCATACACCGGACCAGATCCGCCTCGGGGTGCTTTTGTGCATCAACGGGACCGGCATCCTCAATTCATGGTTGCGGCGGACAGTGACCTCTGGCATGGACTATGCAGGAATGAATGCCGCTGCCGCACATGTCCCTGTCGGATCCGGCGGCATCTCGGTGCTCCCTTTTGGGAACGGTTCGGAGCGGATTCTGGAAGATCGTTCGGACGGCTGTCAGATCTCTGGAGTGGATTTCAACAGGCACACACAAGCCCATCTGCTCCGTGCATCCCAGGAAGGGATCGCCTTCTCGTTCCGGTACGGCATTGACATCATGAAAGCGATGGGTCTGGACCTCCGGGTCATCAGAGCAGGGCGGGCAAATATGTTCCTGAGTCCGGTTTTTCGCCAGACGCTTGCGAATATTTCCGGGGCGACGATCGAGCTTTATGACACAGACGGTGCCGTGGGTGCGGCGCGCGGTGCGGCGCTCGGAGCGGGGATCTACTCCTCGGCAGCCGAGGCGTTCCGGGCGTTGAAGCGTCTCGATGACATCCGCCCCGTAACTGCGGATTCGGCGGCAACGTCCGAGGCGTATGGTCGTTGGCTTGCCGCCCTGGACCGGAACCGTTGAGGAAGCCGGCGGTCATCCCCCTTCTGCTTTCTCAGAAGATGTGCTCCCATCCGGGCAGCGTGCCGGCCTGGTGGCGGGCAGGGTTCCTGTTGGCATCTGCTCTGCTGCTCCAGCCCGGATTTTCACCGGCGCAGGTGAATCCCACAGCGAACGGTACCGCCAGAGTTCTGCGCCAGTGCATCATCGCGGAGCACAAGGGGGAATACTGTGCCTGGCCTTCGGTTGTCCGTGCAGCGAACGGAGACCTGCTCGTCCTGTTTACACGAACCGAAGAACACCTGGGTCCGGACGGCGCGATTCTTTGCGTACGATCGCCAGACAACGGTGCATCCT
>PMCM01000082.1:0-5427 GCA_003154155.1 Ignavibacteriota bacterium
GCTTCCATCTTCTTGCGCTCGGTAATGTCGCGTGCGACGATCCGTGCCACCCGGCCCGCACCGGCATCGTCGAATACCAGCGATGCGTTCAACAGCACCGAAAGGTGAGCGCCCCGCGGTGTGACCACATGTTCCTCGACGTCCTTCAGCACCCGACCCTCGGCGAACATCCGGTCGATCATGCGCCGGATTGCGTCGCCGCGAGCCGGGTCGAACAGGAAGGGGAACGGTTTGCCGATGATCGATGCCGTTGACACGCCGAGCAACGCTGCGCCCGAACGATTGCACCCCACGATGGTCTGTTGCCGGTCAACGCTGAGGTAGAGATCGGGGGCGTTCTCGAACAGATCCGCGTATTGTTGTTCGCTTTTGCGCAGACGGTCAAAGAGACGGGCGTTGTGGAGTGCGATGCTGACGGTATTGCCGATGGCCTCGACGAGCTCTGCGTGTTTGGGAGCGAGGAGATCATAGGAATTTGCCGCCACGACCAGGACGCCCGCGATGGTTTCCTTGGTGCGGAGAGGGATGGACGTCCACGATTGAATCCCTTCGCGTTTCAGCGCGGCAGGAATGCGTCCCCCGTTGTCGCGAAGACGTTCGCGCTCGATCCGGGGTTGTGCAAGCCACCGGGATGCGGGCTCCCCCGGAGGAGCGGCATGCGCGAGAAAATCCAGCGCGGGGACGGTGGTGGATTGCAGGACAAGCGCGTTGTTTTCATACAGATAAATCCACCCCCACGGTGTGTTGAGCACGGAGGTCATGTTGGTAATCGCCGTGCGGAGCACCTCGTCCAGCGACACGATCCGGTTAACCGCATCGGCGACCGTGTTGATGGCAATCAGCTGGCGGCGCTGCTCGTCCAGGCGGCGGCTGTTCAGGAGGGAGAAGTAGACGCTGGTGAACCCGATGAGGCCGACCGCAAGAATGCTGATGAAGTCCATCAAGCGCGGTATCTGCCCGGTGGCCGCCATGGCACTCAGGATGGTGACCATAGTCACCACCACCGCGGTGGACGCGACCATCTGTGCCTGTTCGACCGGCCCGAGACTGCGGAGGAACCTGCGGATGCTGGTGATGGGATTCAACATAGGGCAATGTACAAAAGGGGGGTCTGACATTCAACGAAACGGCCGGTTCCTCGGGCGCTCAAAAAAAAGTCCCGTCAGAAAGACGGGACTTCCAAGAACGGACCTGTGACGGGTTTCCGTTCAAATGAAAATACTGGCAGCGTTTCACGGCATACGCCGCACCAGATCCTATATCTTCTTGATAGGAAGCACCGCTTCCTTTGCCGCTTTTGCAACGCGGAACTTCACCACGGTTTTGGCCGGGATCGTGATGGTCTCGCCGGTCTTCGGATTGCGTCCGAGCCGCTCTTTGCGGTGGACCAGAACGAGTTTACCGATGCCAGGCAAAGTGAATGTGTTCTTTGCCTCTTTGTAGGACAGCGTGGCGAGCTCTTCAAAAATCGAAGCCACCACTTTCTTTTTCAGTTCAAACTTTTCAGCGAAGTGGGCGATGATCGCCGTCTTCGACATTGCTTTTGCCATTGATCCTCCTGAGCGTTTGTGGGAGCATAGATATGTACGGGGGGAAAGATAGCATATTCCCCTTAATATTCAAACAAAAAAAGCATCGAGAGGCTCAACGTCCCCATCCCGTGTAAGAATCTCGATCCGGCACCGCGGGAGGGCACCGAGGAACATCCTGCCGTAGGGTTTGGTGAATATCCTGCTGTCCAGGATGCTGACAATGCCGGTATCCGTGACGGTCCGGATCAAGCGGCCGGCGCCCTGCCGGAACTTCAGGATCGCTTCGGGAAGCGAAAACGCACGAAATGGATTGACGCCCCGGCGCTGGAGATCCTCCAGCCGCGCTTCCATCAGGGGATGTGAAGGAACGGCAAACGGCAGCCGCGTGATGATGACGTGCTCCAACGCCTCTCCCGGAACGTCGACACCCATCCAGAAACTGTCGAGACCCAGGAGAACGGAATGAACGTCGCGTTTGAACTCCTCGAGGAGTGCGTGGCGCTGCATATCCGCACCCTGTACGAGCATGCGAATGCCGGCGTCCTCCAGCTTTTCGCCAAGGGCCCGTGCGGTGGCATGCATCACGCCTGAGCTAGTAAACAGCACCAGCGCTTTTCCGTGCGTTGCCCGGATGCAGTGCATGATCGCGTCGGGCAATGCACGCTGATAGTCGGGCGAGTCGGGTTCCGGCATGAATCGCGCGAGCCACACCCGCATCTGCCGCGCGAAGTCAAACGGCGTGTCCAGGATGAGATCCCCGGCCTGACCTGCGCCAAGACGCTCTTTGATATAGTCCAGCGACCCATCCACGGAAAGGGTTGCGCTTGTGAGAATCGTCGGGCCCCGGTCGGCGAACAGGCGCGGCGCCAGAAGTTCGTTGACCTCATACGGCGCCGCACTGAGCACGATGTTATCGTTCGGGGCTTTTCCCACTTCTATCCAGTACGCCGCCCGGGGATTGTTGAGTCCCATGATCCCCTGAAGCACCGTGAGGCTGCGCTCCAGCGATTGGCGGACGGCGGCAATTTCCTGCTTCCGCGCAACATCGTCGACCTGCTCTTCAGCGATCCCGACCTTGTGCAACAACTCCTGGAGTGGTCCTGAAAGCGTGTCCGGAACAATATCGGGGACCGTCACCCGGATCTCCTGCTCCGGACGCGCGCCATCCCGGTGTGCTCCGCCGCGAAGCCGTTTTGCCGCGCCCGCGTACTCGGCAAAGAAATCCTCGATGCACTCCTCCACTCCTCTAATGCCGGACGCGAGCCCGCGGGGCGCTGGAGCCAGGAGTCCCTTGCGTCCTTTCCGGTGGTAGAGCCGGTGCACTGCGCTCAAGAGCCCGCGCCTGGAGACGCGCTCGCCGAAAGCATTACCGGCCGCCTGCTCGATAAGGTGGGCTTCATCCAGAATGACAAAGTCGTTGTCGAACAGGAACTGATCCTCGGTCTGCCGGAGCGGCAGGAGGCTGAAGAAGAGGGCATGGTTCATCACGACAATGGCCGAGCGGCGGGCGCGTTCGCGAAGTTGCTGGTAGAAACACCGGGAACCGCATGCCCGCGGTGTGCAGACCCCGGGTTCGGAACACACGGCGTCCCAGACTTCCGGCCGCGGGACAAACGGACAGGTGCCGACGTCGCCGTCTGTGGACATCCCCGACCATTCCTTGAGCCGCAGGAGCTCGTCGGACACGTCGTCGGTGAACAGCGATCCGGCATACGCAATGGCGTTTTCCAGTCTGGTGACGCACAGATAGTTTCTCCGCCCCTTCATCGCCAGTGCACGGAAATCCTTACCGAGCAGCGCACGCGCAAGAGGGATGTCCTTCTGCAACAGCTGGTCCTGGAGGTTTTTCGTGTGTGTCGATATGACTGCTGTGCGGTTGTTCTCAAGGGCATGAATAACTGCGGGGAGGAGGTATGCAAGCGTTTTGCCGACACCGGTCGGGGCTTCCACCACAAGATGCTGTTCAGTCTCCAGGGCATGCGCGATGGCCTGAGCCATCGTGTGTTGCTGTTCGCGGAAGGCAAAGCCCGAGTGCCGCGCAATCACACCATCAGGGCCGAGAAGAGTATCAATGGTGTCGGAGAATGCGGTCATGGCGATCAAAAGGTAAGGATTTCTGCCCTGGGAATCGAATGTGGAAGACTGTCTTTTGTTTCCGAAATCCGCTATACTCCGGTATGAAAATTGCCGCTGCTTTGCTCGTGTACTTCTGCTGTGTAACGCTCCCGGCGCGTGCGCAGTCCGACTCCGTCGCTTGCAGCGCAATTATTATGCGGGATGCGCGCACAGCGCTGTCCGGCGCGCTGTACGTCCTGTCGGCGCCGGCCCGCTGGGACGGGAAGGATTGGGGATGGGCGGGGGTTACGGTAGGTGCGACCGGCGGCGCCGCGCTGCTCGACCATGATCTCCGATCGATGATGCAAAGGAATGTGTCCGCCAGCGCAGATCACTGGGCGGATGCCACCGTTGTCTACGGCGACGGGTTCTTTGCGGTGGGGCTGAGCGTCGGACTGTACGGTACCGGACTTCTGATTCATGATCCATGGCTGCGCGAGACCGCGGTTCTTGCCGGCACCGCCATCATTGTGTCCACCGTTGTCACCCGGGTGGTCAAACCCATAGTTGGACGCGCCCGGCCGTACGTGAATGCCGGCAACGGCGCCTTTCGGATGTTCTCGCTGGATGATGCATACAATTCTTTCCCTTCGGGACATACCGTGGCCGCATTTTCGCTCTCATCGGTGCTGGCGGCGCGCATCAATCATCCTCTCGCGACGATCGGGCTGTATTCACTTGCAACACTGACCGCCCTCTCCAGGTTATATACCGATGAACATTGGTTTTCCGATGTGGTGTTCGGCGGAATTTTCGCCGCATCGGTCGGACGATCGCTGGTCCTGTGGCGCGAGGCGGACGACCGGGAAGTGCATTCCCTGCACATTGTCCCGTCACCAAACCGCATCGTGCTGGTCTATAATCTGTAATGCGCGCTTCCGGCCTCGCGCCGGAAGACCATATGTCCGGCGTTTCTCGCAGATGTTGTCCCCGATCTTGTTGCATTTCCCACCTCCCTTCGCTACACTGGAGAAACAGCTCATGCGTTTCCTCGCCTGAAAGGATTTGCCGTGACCGCATCTGACCCTTCTCCCGAACCTCCCGTTGTTTCTGCCGTACGACAGACGCTGCATGAAATCTCGCAGCCCTTCATTGATCTCGTTCACGCATCGCGTGCCCTCTGGGGGATCAATCTCTCCTATTTGATTGAAGGGCTCACCTACTTCGGCGTGGTCGGCTTGCTCGCCATCTATTTCAATGACTTCATCGGACTCAACGACATCAGTGCCGGACAGATGGTGGGATTTCAGACGGCGGGGATCACGCTCGGGATGCTCTTTTTCGGCGCAACGGTGGATCTTGTGGGTCCGCGAAAAGCGCTGCTCTGGTCGCTCGCGCTCATGCTCGTCGGCCGTGTGTTACTCGCGCTCGCCCCTGACCTGAGCGCCTCCCGCGGGCTCTGGTCGTCGGCCCACCTGCTCGCCATGGGCGGGCTGCTCGGCGTAATTGCGGGGTACGGCATTTATCAACCGGCATGCTATGCTGCCGTGAAGTTCTTTACAAACGAAAAAACTGCGGCGATGGGATATGCAATGCTGTATGCACTGATGAACCTCGGCGGCTTTCTGCCCGGGCTCATCTCACCCCCCATCCGCAAGGCATACGGCATCACCGGCGTCTTTTGGGTGTATGCGTTCCTGACGGTTGTGGGCATGGCCGTCGTTGCCCTCATTCTCACCAACCGGGCCGTGGCGCAGGCTACCCGGGAGGCAGGCAAGGATCCCGGCTGGCAGCCCAACCCGGGCGACCGGAAACCGGCGAAAGAGCAAATGCTCTTCTA
>PMCM01000082.1:5479-25060 GCA_003154155.1 Ignavibacteriota bacterium
CTGACACCGATGGTCGCTGCGCTCACGACCAAGAAAGACACGTATACGATGATGATCATCGGGACCTTCGTCATGGGCCTCCCGACGTTCTTCCTTGCCATCGGGCCGAGCATTGTCACCCTCTTTGCCTACCTCATCGTCATGACCATCGGCGAAGCCATCTGGTCTCCGCGATTTCTCCAGTGGATTGCCGAGGTTGCACCTAAAGAAATGACCGGCATCTACATGGGCATCGGCCAGTTTCCGTGGTTCCTGACAAAGGTCATCACCAGCCTCTATTCCGGGTGGTTCCTGATGAATTATTGCCCGGCAGGCGTGCAGCCGGAACAGCTGCACACGGAAACGATGTGGCTGGTGTATGGGATCATCGCCATGGCCACCCCCGTCGGGCTCATCCTCGCCCAGAAATGGATGCGGCGGGGATTCAAAACACAGCACGAGGGATAGTCCGTCCGGAGATAGACCTGGCGCCGTCTGCCGCAGCACACACCAGTCTGATTCATGTTCACCAAGCTGAAAGAACAACGATGACACCATCCGAAAAAAAAGTTGCAATCATTACAGCTGCAAGCAAAGGTATGGGCGCCGGATGCGCACGGGTGCTGGCAGCGCGGGGTTATGCGCTGACGCTCTTCGCGCGATCCGACGGTGTGCAGACGCTTGCCCGGGAATTGGGGGCTCACGCCGTCCTGGGCAATGTGGCATCCGAAACCGATCTCCGGCGCCTCGTGGAAGAGACCCTGGAGCACTATGGACGCATCGATGCCGTGGTGAACAACACGGGCCACGCCGCAAAAGGGGAACTGCTTGCCCTGACCGATGCCGATTGGCACACAGGCCTGGACCTGCTCCTGCTCAATGTCGTNNGCCGCCGAACCCGGCCTCAGGTTTCCTGTATCGGCAACACTGAGAGCCGCCGTCGGCAATTACGCGAAACTGTACAGCCAGACGTACGCCGCACAGGGAATCCGGATGAACAACGTGTTGCCCGGCATGATCGACACATATCCGGTCGATGAACCGACCCGGAAGACCATACCCGCCGGTCGTGCAGGCACTCCCGAAGATGTGGCACGCGCAGTGGCATTTCTTCTGTCCGATGACGCCAGCTACATTACAGGAGAGAGTCTCCTGGTGGACGGTGGATTGGTCAAATCGGTGTAACCACCCACAGCGATCACCGCACAACCGAGTAGGAGCTCTCCATGGTCACGCTCCGTCCGTTTACCGAAAATGATTTCGACCGTTTGATCGGCTGGATCGACTCAGAGGCGCACATGGTGCAATGGGCGGGCGCCGTGCAATTCACCTATCCGTTGACACGCCCCCAGCTGGAAGCGTACCTTCTGGACGCAGCAAGAACACCTCCGCTCCGTTATGTCTTCACCGCCGTCGATGCAGAGGGAAATCCTTGTGGTCATATTGAGCTTGGCGCAGTGAACCGTGCCAACGAAACAGCCTCGCTCTGCCGTGTACTGGTCGCCCCCGGCGCGCGGGGGAAAGGACTTTCGGCACCGATGGTCCGGAATGTTCTCCGGATGGGATTTGAAGGTCTGCACCTCCGCCGCATCGAGCTGCGGGTCTTTGGATTCAACAGCGCCGCCATCAGCAGCTACCTGCGCGCGGGGTTTGTCAGAGAAGGCCTGCTGAGAAAATCCCAGAAGGTAGGCAACGAGTACTGGGATACGATTCTCATGGGAATGCTGAGGGAGGAATGGCAGCAACGTGACGGGGTAGGGGATGGCCCATTACATGCATAGCGGTCTCCACCGGTCGTCGGGCACGCCTTGAGGAGTCGCACGGTGCGGGACACGCAATGAGCGAAGCAGAACACTCCCGTCGGTATCCGGTCCTGGGCTTCATCATGCCCAGGCGGGGCTATCTTGCAACGCCCCTCATTATCGGGGCGAACGTCGCCGTTTTTCTCGGCATGACTCTCACCGGGGCCAGCTTCCTAGAACCGTCGAACGACGTGTTGCTGACCTGGGGCGCCAACTTCCGCCCCCTGACGCTCGACGGGCAGTGGTGGAGGCTTCTGACCAGCTGCTTTGTCCATATCGGGATCCTGCATCTCCTTATGAACATGTATGCGCTCGTTTTTGTCGGCGCGCTGCTCGAACCCTTCATCGGGACTGTCCGGTTCACCATCGCGTACCTGTTGGCGGGAATTGCGGGGAGTACGGCAAGCCTCATCTGGCACGACATGACCTTGAGTGCAGGTGCTTCCGGCGCGATCTTCGGCATCTACGGGGTCTTCCTCGCTCTGCTTCTCACCAATGTCATTGACGTCGTCCAGCGCAAAGCCCTGCTTCTAAGCATCGGAGTGTTCGTCGCGTATAACCTGCTCAACGGGTTGCGGGAAGGCATCGACAACGCGGCCCACATAGGCGGGCTTGCGGCGGGTATCGCAGCAGGAGCCGCCGCTTATCCGGCTTTATACAATAGGAACCGGGCACTCCGGAGTTCCCTGCTCACCGGTGCGGTGGCGGTGGCCGTCCTTGGGTGCGCGGTTGTTGCCTACCGGACTCTCCCGAATGACACCGGCGCGTATCATACGATCATGAATGCATTTAGCGCCCGCGAGGATCGTGCACTCCGTGCGCTCAAGCTCCCGCCGGAAACGTCCCAGGATACGCTGCTCGTGGAACTCACGACCAACGGGATCGATAACTGGAACGCCGCACTNNAGTCTCGTCCGCTATTGTCAGTTGAGAATTGCGATGTACGGCCTTCTTATCAAAGCCGTGAAGGAGGGATCGGACCGGTACAACGGCGAGCTGGACCGGTTGGCGGGGGAGATCAAACAGCTCGTGGCGCAATACGGGGTTGATTCTACAGCACAAGAACATCACTGAAGACGTTCGTGCAACGATGTCGCGAAGCTGTTACCGACGCTCTCAGCGTTGACTTCCGATCACCGATTGGACATATCTCCCATCGCACTTCCCGGGCTCAGTGCGTCCGGACGCCGGCGGTATGCAGAGAGTTCGCTCCGGCATACTAGCGGATGATTACAAATTTTCCCACCTGCACCTCTCCTGACTCCCTGTCTTCAACAGTAAAGAGATAGATCCCGCTGGCAACAGCTTGTCCGACGTACGAGGTAAGATTCCAACTGTGCGAGGAGAGCGAAGGATCCTGGTGGCGGAGAAGTTCTACAAGATCGCCGTTCAGCGTGTAGATGGAGATCGTGCAGTTCCGGGGGAGATTGATGAACTGGATGCGCCGGTCGCTCTCTGTCCAGCTTGGCCAGCCGCCGGATGGCCGCTCCCAGGGAGGGTCATAGGCCGTATAGGCGACATCCGATCGGTACGGGTTGGGCANNACGGTGTCGGGCTTCGAAAACGCAGTGACGGCGTAGTAGTACTCAGCATGGTCCAGCAAGCCTGTCTCCGTATAATCATGTTGGAGGCCCAAATCCCGGGCAAAGCCGTTTGCGGGGATGTCATATTCCATGAGCAGTGTCCAGGGGCCATCGAGACTCCGGGTGCTACGGTAGAGGCGATACCCTTCGAAGGGGACATCCATCCTGTCCCACCGGCCCGGGTCATGATACGTTTCAGGGTTGATCTGGCCGGCAAGTGCGTCCCAACGGAGTCTCAGTGATTTCTTGGCCCGTTCGACGCGCAGCGGTGGTGCGGGTGGCGGCCGGGGTGTGAGGAAACCCCGTTGCGAGAGGAAATCCAGGAGCGCGCTTTTGTTCATGACGTCGCCTGTGCTCTGGCCGAGGATTTCCGCAGTCCAGATCTCCAGCGTATCTCCCGGCGCAGCTGAAAACGGGCCGACGGCAATCCAGTTTGATCCCTGCACCCTCCCCGATAGTTGCACGTTTGAGGAGAGCAGATTGTGCATGACCGTAGCATATTCATCAGGAGATTGCACGCACTTCAGCGCCTCCTGCCGCGAAAAGTCGTCTCTGGTGGTCCATCGCAGTTGGGCCGGCGATGAGGTCGGCGGAGGGAAAATTCGGTACCCCACGGCGTTCCTGCTCTGGATCCCATCAACAAGACCGCCGTCGGTCACGACAGCGAGATGAGAGTCTGGAGAGTAGACGGAGATATCATCACTTTCCCGCCAGGAGACAGTTGACGGGCCGATGCCCCCTCTGAAGTACACCGACACGAAAATGTCGGTAAGTCCGCTGCGGAGAGGGAATATGCGGTAGCGGGTCAATATCACATCGTCGAGAGGGGGATAACTCCAGGTGATGTTGCTGACATGCATGCCGACGTACAAAGGCGGGAGTGAGAGTGTGACCGGCGGGCTGCTTCCGGAACAGGCCAGCTCCACCGTGTGCGGACGCTCATTGCTACACCGGTAAACGAAATCCTCATCACTGAGGCCGCTATACGCGTGCCAGAAGGGGATGTCCGCCGTCGCAAAGTCGCGGACTACCCAGATGGAATCCCACGGCTCGACACCCGGATCCCACCATTGGGAGTACAGATACCGCAACGAATCGTGATCGGAAACTGCAGCGGAAAGCTCCAGCACCGGATACCCCGCAATCATGTTCTCAATTCCTCCTTCACGCGGGTACTGGCACACAGGACCCTGGTACGTTGACGAGGAGAGAGCGCCGTTAGCGACCACCCGGAGTACGTTGCCGACAGCGTGAATCTTGAGGTCAGTATATCCTGAGGCGGGTGAACTCTGCGCATCAAGACGCGTCGGTTCAATCAGCAGCACGAGACAGAGAGCGCCGATCTCCGGGCGGATACGGAGCAATAACGTCTTGAGATTCCGGTGACTGGGCATGTGTTGCGCGTGAGGATGGTCGACAACTGTGCAGGGCTTCCTGCACGCAGGGAAAATACCCGACCTGGCCGCCGTAATCTACGGTAAAAGAGTGCAATATCCCACAAGCGTATGTTCCCCAAGCATATTTCAAGGCCAGCATGCTCATGAGCTTCTCCGACTACGCGTTATGCCCGGATCATGGTGCGGTTGTAAATGCCCGTGAATCGGATACTGCATTCGTTGCATAGCCTTGAGAAGAAAGGCCGGCCGTTGCCGCTGCGGCATCTATATTGGCAAATGGGCCGAATGTCCGGACAGACCATGAGCCCGAAGCGCCCTTGGGAAGACCCAATCCCAAAGCGGTCAGATCGGGGATTGTGCCGCTGTTCCCTTCTGTGATTACCCAATACTCCTGAGAGCCAGGAAGCCCAAAGACGACCATAACATAGACCACTGAAGGGACCGGATTCCAGGAGAATGGCGTTGTCGTGGAAACGTTTGTCGCTCCACTGACAGGAAGGATTGGCGACGCCGCATCCGGCAGGGTTATTGAGATGCCATTTGAGCCGGGGAGGATCCCTGTTTGTTTTGCGTAACTNNACGTATGTGAACGACGCGCCTGCTCCATTGTCTTGTCCCAGGGGTATCATTGCGTTGTCCGGGAAGACCACACTTAGACTTTTGTTGGCGATAACAAAGCCGGCAGGCACCGTTATGGTGCCAGTGATGTTCTCAGCAGTGACAGCGGTCATTGCGATACTCTGTCCAGCAATCGAGCCCCCCGCGGTGAGCGCCACACCTGCTTTTTCCCCATACCCATCGAAGTCTCCAGGTATACCCGCGACGACGAACCACTGCAATGCACGAAAGACTCCGGTGCTCGTTGATGTCCCATCCCAGCCCACTGTAAGCGAGAATGCTCCCGACGCACTCGTTGATGTATAGGCTGTTGTGGATCTGGTGATTTCAGGGGAGGAAAAGGAGACGGCGGTGTTTCTCGTGCTAGGCTGTGGGTATCCCACACCACCGGATACGGTCCCGCTCGTAACTGCAGAGTTGGTCGGGGAGACGTAGACAAGTACGATTGTGAGAGTGGGGTCTGAACGGCTGAGGCCACGGTACGTGATGCTGCGTCTTTGAATAGACGAAACGACTGTCACGTCATAGGGCACTGCGACGTCGGTGACGGTAAAGTGCCCATTGGCGTCCGTAACCGTGGCGGGCCGACCGGTGATAACCACAGGCGCATTGGAAGCCGGCAACTGGTTACCCGTGATGACCGTCCCCGTAACAGTAATGGTTGCAGGAACACCGGTCGCTGAACTGGGGTCGTTCTTGCATCCTGAAAGTACTGCGAAAAGAATCGCCGCCGTACATGGGATAGTGAGGACAACCGCGAGACGTGAACGGGGCATGGGTGGACCTCTCATCGAGTGGAAAAGGTGGCGACCGAGTTTTCGAATCGACCATTACGAGAAAGAACGGTTGACAAAACCGCACCTCAATTACTGCACAATGCTATTTTGCGATGGCAAACGGTGCAGCATGCAATGATGGAACACGCGATACCTGCAGAAGGTTCTCCATGAACACGGGCGCGAATCCCGACTTCGTCTCCACCTGAACCCCATTCAGGTCTCGTCCCGCCGGAGGCGGGACGAGGATTCTCGTTCCCGTTACACTTCATCGGGAACGGAATGCGCTTGCAGCGGCATGGTGTGCGCTGCAGACCACAATGCAAAAGGCCCGAAATGATCGGGCCTTTGGCTTGTCGGAGCGCGGGGATTTGAACCCCGGACCCCCTGAACCCCATTCAGGTGCGCTACCGGGCTGCGCTACGCTCCGTACACCTCAAAAAATACGCAGATGGCGTCTCAAATGCAACCGCGCAAAGGGCAACTCACGGGACGTGAGTGCCGATTCTCCGGTTGTTCCAGGTGAGAACACGATCGGTCGCGTTGACATCTCCGGAGAGATCGACATCCGCCGGAAGATAACCGCTCGTGTTGCGTGCAGACCACGCCGCCGCTCTGTCCGCTGTATCCACGCTGCCGTTGCCATCCGCGTCGCCGGCAAACATGCCGAACACTCCCCCTGCCAGACCCTTCGCCTGCCCGCCGTAGTACTGCCCGGCGCCGGTGGTGAAATCATACAGGAATGACGACGATCCGACGTGCACGGGGGAAGCGCTCATTGCCGCGATATGGTTCCGGTGGGTCACAACGATATAGTAGTCACCGGAGGTGATGGTCAACGAAAGAAAAGGCTTTGCCGTGTCGCTGAACGACCTGATGCTGCCGTCGGCCAGCAACCATGCAGGCAGGAAACGGCGGACGGTCGAACCGCCGGCAGTGGCACTGTTCCGAAGCTCAATGGCAATGCTGTCAATCGCGGCGCCCGGGATCGGCATGCTGCCGAAATGCGCGGCGAGCCTGCCTGCGCTCCTCAATGAATTCTTCATAAGATGGGTAGAGGCATCGTACGGACCCTCCAGGATTACCCGGACCGCAAACGACGGCACAAGGGTCTTCAGCAGGTAACCGAACAGCCTGTTGTTGGTGCCTTGCAGGAGACCCCCGATGGTCACGGTGTTGGGGACAACGCCAGGGGAGAGAAACATGCCGCCCGCAAGACCGTCGTTCATTCCCGCCCCCACATCCGTGTTCACGTTGTGCTTCACGCCGGTGGGAAGGCCCGTCGCGGGGTTCACCTGTACCATCCATTGCGGGGTGCCTGAACCGGATCCCTGGCCCCACAACCAGAGAAATGGGCCGCCGTCGCTGTACGTATCGAATGCCGCCCCGTAATTACTTACCGAACCGAGTGTGCCATAGGGGATCGAACGCAGCGAGGTTCCATTCTTCTTCACAAGCATGGGATCCGATGCGAAGTTTCCGATCCAGTAGCCACCGGACCCTCCGTCGGCGGTGGGATCAAAGGCCACATAGCGGGCGACGGTGGGTGTGGCAATCGTTAAGGCAACGCTGCGGGTCGAAGGATTGACGGCGTAGAGTGTTGATGTTGTATTGGCGGCGATAACGTTTGTCCCGTCGAAGGTCATCCCCCGGACGCCGATAAGTCCGGAAACGGTGAACGCGCCGATAAGCGCTCCGGACGGGGTCCAGCGGTGGAGGACGCTCGATGCCCAGCGGGAGGTCCAGATTTCGTTGACAGTGGGGATAAACACCGCCGCGGCATTTCCACCCGCGCCGGTGATCGTCGTGGCATCAACGTTGAACTGGATGGACCACGGGTCACCGCCGGGGAATGTCATTGTGAACGTCCGGTTGCTCTCATCCGTCAACAGGGGCTGCACTACACTCGTCACGCGCACCTTGCAGGAACCGGACGACGCCATGGGTACGAGCCATGTGTACGAAGCCGTCGTGCCCGGCGTGGAAGCAAGGGCGTTTTCGTTGGCAGGCACGGCCGGAACGGCGGCGTCGGATCGGGCGACGTTTCCTCCGGCGCCCGGCGGGCCGGCTGTCGCGATCGGCATCCATGTGGTGCCGCTGTTCACCGTGTACTCGAGGTTCACACCGCCGGAAGTCCCCAGAAATTCCCAGCTGATCAGCTGGGTCGCGCCGGCCTGCAGCTGCTCGCCGCCGTTGGGGGAGAGAAGGGTGAGTGCGGTGCCCGAAAAACTGACTTCCATGTCGGCAGTCATGACCGCGGCGGAAGAGCTGATGTTCCGTACGCGGATATTTGTGTTCCCTCCCGAATAATCCCGCGTATCGGGGGTCGTACCGAACGTGTAATTGACGGCGTTGGCGGATCCCGGAAAGGGATCACCTGCGTCTCCCCTGTTGAATCCGCGGTCCAGCTCGAAATTGCCATC
The DNA here is from genome assembly GCA_003154155.1 of Ignavibacteriota bacterium. GTDB lineage: Bacteria > Bacteroidota > Ignavibacteria > UBA10030 > UBA6906 > Fen-1255. Next base: position 14,058 of record PMCM01000082.1, read on the forward strand.
GGCCTGTGCCAGGGCGACGAAGTAGTGGCCGCTCCCCGTGTGACCGGGATACCACTCATTGTCATTCTGCGAAGTGACCGACTCATCGACATGGTACACGAGCAGCCCGCTGCCGGGCAAATAGGCGTCGGAGCCGGTCTGCTGTCTGTTTTCAACCAGGAAGTATTGATTCCCTGCGGCACCGTCTGTCCAGAGGCGGTAGGCCTCAGACGTGTTTTCCACGGCGTGGATTTGGACTCCCGCGGTGTTGGCGGGAATGTTCGTCACGGAGAGGTACCCCATTTGAGCATGGCAGTATGCGTCGGGCCACGACGGCGAAGCGCCGCCCACCCCCGGACCGTTCCAGCTGCCGCCGGCCATCAGGCTCCAGTCGCCCAGGCCTTCGGAAGTGTAATCGCGGTCGTATAGATCGGGAAGCCCGAAGGCGGCATGGCCGAGCTCGTGGGCATAGACGCCCATGGTCATATCGCCTGGTGTCACCCAGAATTCGGGTTCCATCGAGTAATGGTATACATGCACACCATCGACAAGGATCGGCGAACTCGTTGTCCAGGCATGCGACCATATGTCATTCACGCTGCCGGTATACTCGCCGCCGGAGCCGGCATGGACGATGAACAGCGCATCGACATATCCGTCGCCGTCGTTATCGTACCGGGAGAAATCCACAACGGCATTGGCGGCGGAGACGGCGTCCTCGGTGAGCTTCTGGGCGTTGCGTGGATACGTGCCGAATCCGTTATTCGCATTGACGTAGTAGGCATACGTGTTGGGTGCCCGGAGCCAGCCGATCGTACCCGGGAAATGCACGGTGACGATGTCCAGTGCGTTGTACGACACCTTGCGGTAGTAGTCCCGGAGGCTGCCTGTATCCGTACTGAAGAGTATGCCGTCGTATGACGACGCGGTGACCTGTGAGACGTTATCGGAAAAATCGATCAGGATCACCAGCGCGCGCCAGGTTCCTGTGGGTGGGCTCGCAAGTCCGAGAGTTCGTGTGAACGGCCCGGGGTGTGTCCCTGTCTGCTGAACGGCGTCCAGTGAGTGATCATGCCACGGTGCGTCGACCCCGCGGGCGCGCAGATCTGAAAGGTGATCAAGCACGTACGGCGCCGGACGGCGGCCCGCAGCAATCTCACGCAACAGGGTAGGATGGGGCGGCATCTGGGCCGGGAGGAACGACGGGAGGAGAACGAGACAAGCGAGAAGTGCCGCCGCCCGGCGCCGCCTGCACAGGTCACTCGGATGTCGTATCATCAAAACCCTCCCCTGATTGGACCACGAGAAACAGGCCGGCGATGGAGTCCATCCGTAATGGCGTGCGCGGCAGGATCAACCGAAGCGACGTATGGGGTTACCGGCGTCAGGATAGTATAAGGCAAGGTAGAGAAGTCCGGTCAATTTTGCAATGCAGCCGCCGGGAGACGGACCAGGCGCGGGCGTACGCGCATCCCGGCCTCTTGCATTTGAGTTGCGGAAAGCGGTTTTTGGGGTTGGTTTTCCCCGATTCGCTCCCGTGTTGTCACGTACAGAGGAGCTCGCACCCTGTGATCCTGCGATTGCTGCGCGGCTGTCTGCCTGCCGCCGTCCGGCTGGCCATGCTCTGGGGCGCGTTTCTCCCTCTGCATGCGCAAACGAATCCGGGCGCCGATGCGGGGGCACAGCCTATTGCGTTTATCAGCGACACGCAAACGCCGCTCTTCCTCGAATCACTCGTGTTCGGCAATGATCGGAATGCCGAAGCAACGGACTCGCTCTTTGCCGATATCCTCCGGGTGCGCCCCTCATGCCTGTTCATGCTCGGCGACCTGGTTTCGCTCGGTCCGTATCCCCGGGCCTGGGAGTCCATGGATACGGCGCTGGCGCGGTTGCACGCGGCGCACGTGCCCGTGCACGCACTCCTGGGAAATCATGAAGTGATGTACCTTCCCCGGACGGGAGAACGCCTCTTCCAGGAGAACTTTCCCGACCATGTCAGAACGGGATACGCATGCGTTGTGGATTCGGTGGGCGTGGTTCTGTTGAATTCCAATTTTGATATCCTGAGTGAGGCGGAGCGGCAGACGCAGAACCGCTGGTATGGGCAGATGCTCGACTCCTTGGAACATGATGCGGCGGTGCGCGCTGTGGTGGTGTGTTGCCATCATGCACCGTTCAGCAACAGCACCGTGGTTGGCTCTTCCGGTGCAGCACGCGCCGCGTTTGTTCCGCCATTCCTGGCGCATGCAAAATGCAGGCTGTTCCTTTCCGGTCACGCGCATACGTTCGAACATTTTCGCGAGTCCGGGAAGGATTTTGTCGTGATCGGGGGCGGGGGAGGGAGCCGGCACAGGGTGTTTGAAGGCGCGGATCAAGAGTGGCCCGACATCTCACCAAAGATAAAACCGTTCTTCCATTTTATCACTCTTGAGAAAACCCCGGAGGGGCTCCGCCTTCGCGTCCGTCAACTTCGCGATGATTTCTCATCGATGGAAGACGGTTATTCCGCGATTATCGCCTGGAAAATAGAATAAACACCGATGGATTGAAGCGCATGGCCGAGCAGATGACAGAGAGTGCCGCGGGATGTGATGCCCGGTGCGTCCATTGCGGGGATCCCGTTGACGGGCAAGGGATAGTCAGCGACGGGATGACGTTCTGCTGCAATGGATGCCGGGCGGTCTATCAGATCCTGCATCCCTCGGATTCCTGTCCGGTCATTCCCCCCGGAGGCATCAGGGAAGAACGGTTTGCATACCTGGACGAACCTTCCATCGTCCAGGGGCTGCGGACATTTACCGACGGGACGGTGAGTGCGGCGAGTTTCTTCGTCCCGCAAATGCACTGCAGTTCCTGTGTGTGGCTCCTCGAAAATCTCTTCCGCTTGAATCCCGGCATCCTCATGTCGAGGGTCGATTTCATGAAAAAGACCCTCATGGTGCGCTATGCAGAAGGGGAAACGACACTCCGGAAAATCGTGGAGCTGCTTGCCGTTCTCGGCTATGAACCGCGCATCACGCTTGGCTCGGTGGCGGAAGCCGTTCCGGGCGAGGTGGACAATTCCCTGTATTACCGTGTGGGCATTGCGGGGTTTTGTTTCGGCAATATTATGATCCTGAGTTTTCCGGAGTATCTCTCCGGAGGCTCGGTGGACCCGACGCTCCACACGCTGTTTTCCGGACTCATCCTGGCATTGTCGATTCCGGTGATGTTTTATTGCAGCACGATCTTCTTCCGGTTTGCCCTGGGCGGGTTGCGCAAAGGGATCATGACGATCGACCTGCCGATCGCTGCTGGGATTCTCATCCTCTTCTCCCGCAGTGCATTCGAGATCGTGACCAACACGGGGAGCGGCTATAGCGATTCCCTTGCGGGTCTGGTGTTCTTTCTGCTCCTTGGGCGTCTCTTCCAGGCAAAAACCTACGACGCGCTCAATTTCGACAGGACATATGTTTCCTATTTTCCCCTTGCCGTCACCATCCGCCGGCCTGAAGGCGAAAAGGTGGTGCGGGTGACCGATGTGCATCCCGGTGACCGCATGGTGATCCGGAATAACGAAATCCTTCCCGCCGACGCTGTGCTGATGACCGGAGAAGCGGCCATCGACTACAGCTTTGTGACGGGAGAGGCCCGCACGGTCCGTTGTGAAAACGGGTCGTTGGTCTATGCAGGGGGCCGGCAGGTCGGCGGTGCGATTGAGCTCGAGGCCGTGGCCGAATGCTCACGCAGCCATCTGACCCGCCTTTGGAACAGCGATGCAGGGACAGAGGATCAGTCGGGGCGGCTCGCCTCGATTTCAAACGTCGTCAGCAAGTATTTCACGTTTGCCGTCCTGGTGATCGCCGCCGCCACCGGCGTGTACTGGCTACCCCAGGATCCTTCCCGCGCCGTCAACGCCGTCACCGCGGTGTTGATCGTGGCATGTCCGTGCGCCCTTGCCCTGTCCGCGCCTTTTGCGCTCGGCACCGCGCAACGCATGCTGGGGCGAGCACGGCTGTATCTAAAGAACGCTGATGTGGTGGAACGGATGGCGCGGGTGTCGGATATCGTGCTGGACAAGACAGGCACACTCACGCGGGCCCTGGATGCCACCGTGAGGTTTGTGGGAACACCCCTGCTGCCGGATGAGCAGTCGCGTATTGCCACCCTCGTCCGCAATTCTCATCACCCGCTCAGCCGGTCGATCTTCGCCGCCGTATCATCGGTACCGTTGGTTGCGATGGACTCTTTTTCGGAAGAGGCCGGTCGCGGGCTGGAGGCGGTGGTCGGGGGACACCGCATGCGGGTTGGATCGGCGGGATTTGCGGGCCTTGCGGGGGAAGAAGCCGGGGGGGATGGCGGGGCGGAATCCCGTGTGTACGTCACCGTCGACGGCGCCGTCCGCGGATACTTCGCCATTGCAGGGGCGTACCGGGCCGGGATAGGTGACCTGCTCACGCGATTGAAGAGGAGGTACACGATCGCGCTGCTCACGGGGGATAGCGACTGGGAACACAAAGCCCTCCGCGAACGGTTTGGCGCCGCCATCCCCCTGCATTTCGGACAAACCCCCGGAGAAAAGCGCGACTATCTTGTCCGGCTTCAGCAGGAAGGGAAATCGGCGCTCATGGTGGGGGACGGACTCAACGATGCCGTGGCGCTCCGCGCGGCGGATGTGGGCATTGCCTTGACGGATGACACCACCGCTTTTACCCCGGCCAGCGATGCCATCATTGACGGGAGCAGGCTGGCCCATCTGGACCGTTTTCTTTCATTTGCGCGAAAAAGCAGAAATGTGGTTGTCTGGAGTTACGGAATTTCCTTTCTTTACAATATTCTAGGGCTTTCATTCGCCGTGCGCGGTGCGCTCTCTCCCGTGCTTGCTGCGGTGTTCATGCCCCTGAGCTCCATCACCGTTGTGGCGTTTACCACGATGTCGGTCCGTCTTGCCGCCCGGAAGGCTGGTGTGATTCCATGAATGTTCTGATTATTCTTCTCGGCTTCAGTATGCTCGTTGCCGGCGGGTTCCTGATCGCATTTCTCTGGGCGGTGCGGTCCGGGCAATACACAGATCGTCATACCCCTGCGTTGCGCATGCTTTTTGACGACGACGATCACCGTGACAGGCGGGATCCGTCCACCCACACTTCATAACACGAGGCGCTATGGAGATCCAAACCTTCTCGTATGACAACCGGATCGTCCGCAATTTCGGCATCGCAACACTCCTCTGGGGCGTTGTCGGCATGCTGGTCGGTGTGCTGATCGCATTCGATCTGGTCTTCCCGTCGCTGAATTTCAACCTGCCTTTCACCACCTTCGGAAGAATCCGTCCGCTCCACACCAACGCGGTGATCTTCGCGTTCGTGGGGAATGCGATCTTCATGGGCGTCTACTATTCGCTCCAGCGGCTCTGCAGGGCGCGCATGTTCAGCGATCTCCTGGGCCGCATCCATTTCTGGGGGTGGCAGGCGATCATCGTCTCCGCCGCGGTGACGCTGGTGCTGGGGATCACGACGAGCAAGGAATATGCGGAACTTGAGTGGCCGATCGATATTCTGATCGCGCTCGTGTGGGTGGTGTTCGCCGTCAATATGTTCGGCACGATTATCCGCCGCCGCGAACGGCACATGTACGTCTCCATCTGGTTCTATATTGCCACTGTTGTCACGGTGGCCGTCCTGCACATCGTCAACTCGTTCGAACTGCCGGTCACATTCCTGAAGAGCTATCCGCTCTATGCGGGTGTCCAGGATGCGCTGGTCCAATGGTGGTACGGTCACAACGCCGTGGCGTTCTTTCTGACGACGCCCTACCTGGGGCTGATGTACTACTTCCTTCCGAAGGCGGCGAACAGGCCCGTCTACTCGTATCGCCTGTCGATCGTCCACTTCTGGTCCCTGATCTTTCTCTATATCTGGGCGGGTCCGCACCACCTGTTGTACACGGCGCTCCCGGATTGGGCTCAATCCCTCGGCACCGTCTTTTCCATCATGCTGATCGCCCCATCGTGGGGTGGCATGATCAACGGCCTGCTCACCCTGCGCGGCGCGTGGGACAAGGTGCGCGAGGATGCGGTGCTGAAGTTCATGGTCGTCGCCGTGACGGCGTACGGCATGGCCACGTTTGAGGGCCCGATGCTCTCCCTGAAGAATGTGAACGCCATCGCTCATTACACCGACTGGATCATCGCCCATGTCCATATCGGCGCCCTGGGCTGGAACGGTTTTCTCACCTTCGGCATGCTCTACTGGCTCTGGCCGCGGCTGTGGAACACCCCGCTCTATTCGCGCAAGCTGGCCAACGTCCACTTCTGGATCTCCACGCTGGGCATCGTGTTTTATGCGGTGGCCATGTACACCTCCGGCGTGACGCAGTCGCTGCTCTGGAAACAGTTCACGGTCAACGGCACGCTGCAGTATCCCAATTTTCTGGAAACCACCATCCGCATCATCCCGCTGTATCTCGTGCGTGCCATCGGCGGCACCATGTACCTCGGCGGCGTGCTGCTGATGATCTACAACCTGGTCCGTACCGCACGGCATGGAACCTTCGTCGCAGAAGAGCAACAACAGGCGGCCGCTGAGCCAGCAGGAGACGGCGGTCAGGCGAGCAACCGGCACCGCTGGCTCGAGAAACGTCCCGTGCAGTTTGCGCTCCTGGCTGCGGTGGTGATCCTGGTGGGAGGGCTGGTGGAGATCATTCCGACGTATGTGGTCAAATCCAATATCCCCACGATCGCCAGCGTGAAACCTTACACGCCGCTCGAACTGGAAGGACGGGATCTCTATATCCGCGAGGCGTGCAATAGCTGTCACTCGCAGATGGTGCGCCCTTTCCGTTCGGAAACCGAGCGCTACGGGGAATATTCCAAAGCCGGCGAATTCGTGTACGACCATCCCTTCCTGTGGGGATCGAAACGTACCGGCCCCGACCTTCAGCGGGTCGGCAGGAAGTATCCCCACTTCTGGCACTATCTGCACATGAATGAACCGTCTTCGGTGTCACCCGGCTCGATCATGCCGTCCTATCCCTGGCTGCTCACGAATGATCTGAACACCGGCCACCTCGAGCGGAAGATCACGGTACTGCGGACACTCGGTGTGCCGTATCCTGCAGGGTACGAAGAACGCGCCGCGCAGGACCTCCGGATGCAGGCGGAACAGATCACGGCCGAGCTGATCAAGAACGGTGCGCCCGCAGAGCCGCAAAAGGAAATTGTCGCCCTTATTGCGTATCTGCAGCGGCTGGGAACGGACATCAAAGCCCAAACACCGAAGTAAGGAGCCCGATCATGATTGGCGATTACGTGCGGTCGTTGGACGGCATGGCACTGCTCGGTGTCATCGGATTGCTGGCTAGTCTTGCCGTCTTCATCGGCGTGGTGGTACGCGCGATGCGTGCACCGGCGGACCACGTCCACACGATGGCCCATCTGCCGCTGGACGATGAACATGTTGTGTCACTCCATCACGACGAGGTTGCCCCATGATAGCCGTTGCACTTCTCCTCCCAGCCCCCGATCTGGCGGGGCATGCCGCTCTCGTGCTCACGGGTGTGGTGACCATCCTTGCAGTGCTGGTGGTGTTGGTGGTGCTTGTCATTCCTGCGGAAGACCGCGCGCGGGCGGCGGCCGCATGGGAACGCATACGGGACTACCTGATGACCGGAACGACAGGGCGGGTGACGGAATTCGATCACACCTTCGACGGCATCCGGGAATTGGACAATCGCATCCCCCCCTGGTTCACGACGCTGTTCCTTGCAACGGTCCTCTTCGCCGCGGTCTACCTGGTGAACTACCATGTTCTGGGGAACGGCACCGTCATGGCGGATGAATACAAGGTGGAAGTCGCCGCCGCCGATCTCCAGCGCCGCATCCTTCTCGCGTCGGAAGGGACCATCGATGAAAATGCGCTGAAGGCTCTCACGGATCCCGAGGTTCTCAAACGTGCGGGCGAAGTGTTCCAGAAGAACTGTGTCTCCTGCCATGGCGCACATGCCGAAGGGATCGTCGGTCCGAATCTCACCGACAGATACTGGATTCACGGCGGCAGCATCAAAGACGTTTATACCACGATCAAGATGGGTGTGCCGGCAAAAGGGATGATCAGCTGGCAGCTTGTCTTCACGCCAAAACAGATCCAGGAACTTGCAAGTTATGTGCTGTCGCTTCAGGGATCCAACCCCATCAACGGGAAGCAGCCCGAAGGGACCCTGTTTGTCCCGCCTCCCGATTCGACTCAGGCGCACCGATGATGAGTGCACCGGCACCGCGGGGAAGCGATGAGGGGTTCCGCGATTCCCTGGGCATCGTGAACGCGGAAGGAACGCGGCGCTGGCTGTACCCGCAGAGACCCGCGGGTCCCCTGCACCGGCTCCGCGCGGCCATGACGGTCCTGCTCCTCGGGGTCCTGTTCGGCATGCCTTTCGTGCGCATCGCGGGCCACCCCGCCTTCCTGTTCAATGTCGTGGAGCGCAAACTCATCCTGTTCGGCAAGATGTTCGGGCCCCATGATTTCTATCTGGTCGGACTCATGGTCATCACCGTGATTGTCTTTATCATCCTCTTCACGGTGGTTTTCGGCCGCCTCTTTTGCGGCTGGGTCTGCCCCCAGACCGTCTTCATGGAAATGGTTTTCCGCAAAATCGACTACTGGATCGAGGGAGATGCCCGGGCGCAGCGGCGGTTGAAGGAATCGCCCTGGAACGGGGAAAAACTCCTGCGGAAGGGTGTGAAGTACCTCCTGTACGGCGCAATCGCGTTTGTCATCGCCAACACACTGCTGGCCCACAGTATCGGCGTCGATCAGCTCATGCTTCTGGTCACCTCGTCGCCGGCGGAACATACTGCGACATTTTTCGCGGTGGTGGGATTTTCGGTGCTGTTCTATTGGATATTCGCCTGGTTCCGTGAACAGGCATGCATTCTCGTCTGTCCCTACGGCCGGCTCCAGGGTGTCCTGCTCGACCGCAATTCCATCGTGATCGCGTATGACTACCGGAGGGGCGAGCCGCGCGGCAGGCTCCAGCGGGACCGTTCGGGAGAATCGGGTGACTGCGTAGACTGTCATCAGTGTGTCGCCGTGTGTCCAACAGGCATCGATATTCGCAACGGCACACAACTTGAATGCGTCAACTGCACGGCGTGCATCGATGCCTGCAACACGGTGATGGAGAAGATCGACAAGCCGCGGGGGCTGATCCGGTATGCGTCGGCCAACGGCATCGCCGAAGGCACACCGGTCCGCTGGACCGCACGGGTGATCGGATACTCGGCCGTTCTTACGGTCCTGATCGNNCAGACGCGGATCTGTCCTTGCGGCTTCTTTCCCCCCGCGGCCGTGTGGAAATCGTCGGCGGGTCGCTGCGTGCGCAGCAACAGGGAGTCCTCGACGCGAAAGTGCTGGTGATTGTGCCGCCGGGGACACTGCAGGCAATGTCCACGCCTGTGCGGTTCGCCGTTGCTGCGGCGGGCGGAGAGGAGCAGGAGATTCACACCTCATTCCTCGGTCCGGTCCGGAGGCCGTCACGATGAGACCTCAGGGTATCTCCTGGGGGACCGGCGTAGCCGTCGCAATCGCCGTGTTTCTTGCGGGCGTAGCAACCCTCGTTACCATTGCCCTGCGACAGGATGTGAGCCTTGTGCAGGATCAGTATTATGATGCGGGGCAGCGTTATGATCTGCGTCTTCAGGCCATGCAGCGTGCGCAGTCGCTTGCCGTTCCCCTGACCATCGATGTCGGCGCCGGCGAGCTGATCATCGGCTATCCCCGGACCGGTCCGCCCGGGTCCACAATGGGAACAGTGACGCTCTACCGTCCTTCGAGCAGGGCGCTCGACCGCCGGGTTGCCGTCGCCCCCGATACGGGATGGCGACAGTCGCTTCCGATCGCGCCGTTGCAGCCGGGATTGTGGAGGGTCCAGGTGGAGTGGACGACGAATGGGACGGAGTACTACGTAGAACAGCCGCTGGTGATCCAATGATGGAGGAAGAACCGAGGGCCGGTCGTCGTGCGGGGGAACACCATGGTTGACGCGATTGCCGGGATGATCCTGGGGATCGGGGGCAGCATGCATTGTGCGGGCATGTGCGGGCCGCTGGCGCTTGCGTTGCCGTCCGGGACTGGGTCTTTCTGGCCGTATGCCTCCGGACGCGTCCTGTACAATTTCGGCAGGGTCTTGATGTATGTCATGCTCGGATGTGTTGCGGGGCTGGCCGGACGGGGTCTCGTTCTTGCGGGGGCGCAGCGTGTGGTGACCATCGCCGTTGGCGTGCTGCTGCTACTCTCCGTGGTCCTTCCGGCGGTGTTCGCGCGTTTTCTCCCTGCCTTCACACTCCCTGCGCGCATCACGGGGGGGATTCTCACGCTGCTCGGCGGGCTGATGCGGCGTTCATCCTGGGCCGGGCTTCTGGTGATCGGGGCGTTGAACGGCCTGCTGCCGTGCGGTTTTGTGTATATGGGCCTTGCCGCGGCATTGACGCTCGGCGATGTCTCCAGGGGGATGCTGTTTATGGCTGGGTTCGGAGTGGGTACGATTCCCGTCATGCTGGCAATAGCGCTTGCGGGGAGGAAGATTCAGGAAGGTGTGCGGCGGATGTTATTGCGCATGGTACCGTTGGTCACCGTTGCGCTTGCGATCCTGCTGGTGTTGCGGGGGTTGAATCTGGGCATACCGTACATCAGTCCGCTGGTTGATCCCCCACAGCCTGCACAACTGCACTGCCATTAATGCCGTCCCAACTATCTTTCGCTAACATCAAGCTTGGATGGGCATTGTTGGGACGTGCACTGTGTCCCTTTGTTGATAGCAGAGGCGAGGTGTAGGGGCACTAGTTCAGCTTTTTCAGCAGCTCTTCCAGAAANNCCGTTGTCCACCTCAGGAGAGAAGTTCTTCAGCACCTGCTTGGCGCCTTCAATCGTATACCGCTCGTCGCGCAGCAGTTTCTTGATATAGAGGATCAGCTTGATGTCGCGGTTTGTATAGATCCGGTTGCCGGCGCGGTTCTTGGCCGGTTTCAACAGCTCGAACTCCGACTCCCA
>PMCM01000204.1 GCA_003154155.1 Ignavibacteriota bacterium
CTGGAGCCCGGCCAGCACCGGTTTGACAATTACTGACGTTGGGGCCTTCGCCGGCGGGGCCGGCCCGAATCTCTTTGCGGGAAGTGATGCCGGAGTCTCCGTTTCGGCCGATAACGGTGCCAACTGGACTCCTGCCAATGCCGGATTAACAAGCACACCAGTGATTGCGCTTGCGCTGAGCGACACGAAACTGTTTGCCGGGACACGCGGCGGTGTCTTCCGTTCGACCAACAGCGGTGCCTCATGGACTCCGGTCAATGGCGGAGTGAACGTCAGCGGGGTGCACGCTCTCGCAGTGAGCGATACGAACCTCTATGCCGGGACGATTCACGGCTTTTCGCCTGGCGGTCTCTTCCGTTCGAGTGTGAACGGCATACCGTGGACCGCGGCCAGTACAGGATTGTCAGGCACTGTGACCAATGCTATAACCGTGAAACCCGCAAATGGAGGTTCCGTAACAGAGTTCTTTGCCGGAACCGACCTGGGCGCCTTCCTCTCCACCAACAACGGCGACAATTGGACCCCAAGAGATTCCGGATTCGCAATTTCTGCTGTGAATGCTTTTGTCATAAGCGGAACCGATCTCTTCGCGGCGACCGCGGGCGGCGTCTTTCGTACGACCAATAGCGGAGTCAATTGGGATCCCCTTAATACCCATTTGACAACGACGTACGTGAATGCTCTCGTCATCAGCGGCACAAATTTCTTCGCCGCGACTCCCGGCGGCCGTGTGTTCGTTTCCACCAATAGCGGTGGAGTGTGGTCTCAAGTCAGTGACGGATTGCCAGGCAATGAAGTTCATACCCTTGCCCTGAGCGGTACGAATCTCCTGGCAGGGACCGCTGGCAGTGGTGTCTGGAAGAGACCTGTGTCAGAAATGATAACGTCGGTGGAACGGCCTGTGTCGGACTTCCCAGCGCAATGCACCCTGCAACAGAACTATCCGAACCCCTTTAATCCAACAACCGTGATCAGCTATCAATTGCCCTTTGCCGGGGATGTGAAGCTCGTCGTGTGCGATGTGCTTGGCCGGCAGGTGTCAGTATTAGTGAATGAGAGAAAGAATGCGGGGGTGTACCAGGTCAAGTTCGACGGTTCAGGTCTCTCAAGCGGCATGTACTTCTATAGGATGGACGTCCGACCTCTTGACTCCGCCATCGGGGGTGACTCCAAGAGCAGAGCGGGATCGTTCGTGCAGACGCGCAAATTGTTATTGACCCGATAGCTGAACGCAAGGGCCTGTCACACTCCAGTCCCTTGCTTGATCCATATTCCGATGTACGCATTGGAACGGTCTGAGCGGGGCAGGCCAAGTATTCCACAATCAAACAGAAAGACCCACCCGCTTCACCAGCTCCCCAAACCGCGGATCCCCGCGAAGCGGATCCAGTTTCGGATCGACCTTCAGGTTCCCCAACGATTCCGCACGCAAATCGTATGCCTTGTCAAACCAGGCAAATGCCTCATCCCTGTCCCCAAGGGCGGCATGAATCAATGCGATCCCCCGCAACAAGTTTCCGTAATCGGTATCCTCGTCACGGTACGCCGCTATCTGGTCGAGCGCTTCCACCTTGCGGCCGGCCAAAGCAAAGCAGTACGCACGGCCTATCACCACGTCGCTCTCCCGCGCGCCCAACGCTCCCCACCGGTCGTTTTCAGCTAACGCCAGATCATGATTCCCCATCGCTGAGTACGCCAGCGACAATAACCTGTGTGTGGCCGCAAACTGCGGATGCAATTCCTGCGCCTTCCGGGCGTACGCAATTGCTCCCTCGTAGTCGCGCGCATAATACAATATGACACCCTTGTCCTTCAAAATCGCCGGTGAAAGCGGATCCAGTTCAATGGCGACGGAAATCTCTTCGATGGCTTCCTTCGGCCGATCCTGCATCGAGAGCCATTCGGCATACCAATGCCGCGCAGTCGGATAGCTCGGATCAAGCCGGATTGCCAGAGTGAACTCACGCTGCGCTCCCGACCAATCCCATTCATTCAACATGATCAGACTGCCGAGGGAGGCATGGGCCTCGGCAAGCTTGTCGTCAATCGCCAGAGCACGACGGATCGCAGCCCGGGCCTTCTGGTACGAGTCACGCCTCCTCGTATTGCCGTATTCGCTCAGTAGGTTGTACGAATCGGCAATGCCCGCCCAGGCGAGCGCATAATTCGTGTCGACAGCAATGGCTTCTTCGAAAAGACGAATGGCCGTCTCCATGCCGTCTTTGGAACGCTTATTCCAGAAGAACCTCCCTTTCAGGTAGAGCTGGTATGCTTCGGTGCTGACCGTCGCCCGGTGTTTGAGGATCCTCTTTTCGCCCGGTGTGACCCGCACGCGCAACGCCTTTGCAATCCTGTCGGCGACATTTTCCTGGATGTCGAACACCTCGTCCATCGTCCCGTCGTATGTTTCGGCCCAGAGGTATGCGTCCTGGTCGGCATCAATCAGGTGTGCGGTGATGCGCAGAAGAGAGCCGTGTTTCCGTACGCTCCCTTCGACAAGAAACTGCACGTGCAACTCCGCGGCGATCTGTTTCACGGTCTTCCCCTCGCGGTGATACGACATGACCGACGCACGCGAAATAATCTTCACTTTCTTCAATCGCGAGAGCTTTGCAATGATCTCCTCGGTGAGACCATTGCTAAAGTAGAGGTTGTCGCCATCCGGGCTGATGTCGGCAAACGGGAGAACGGCGATCGACTTCACTTCGGTCTTCGGGCGGGGTGCGTTTGCCGCTCCGGCATCCTGCACTGCCGACACGAGGAGATCGATGGTGGGATAACGTGCTTCAGCACTCTTCTCGAGACAACGATCGATAATGGTCCCCGCCGCAGGCGGCAGGTTCCGGCACAATGCCCCGGCAGGCTGGTGCTTCTCATGGACAATAGCGTACATCAGCGCCTGATTGTACGTGCCTGCAAACGGACGTGTGCCGGTGACCATCTCGTAGAATATCACGCCCAGTGACCAGATATCGGTTCTCTGGTCCACCACGCCGCCTTGAACCTGTTCGGGCGACATATATGCAACCGTGCCCACGGACGGATCCAGCGCAGAAAGGGATTCGTCTGCGGACGACTGTGCAAGTCCGAAATCCAGGATCTTCGCCTGGTTGTCGGCGGTGATGACGATATTGGCAGGGGTGATGTCCCGATGCACGATGCCGTTCGCATGGGCCTTCGCCAGGCCCTGGGCTACGTGCGAGGCGACGTGGACGGACTCTTCCACGGAGAGCGGTCCACGTTCCATCCTGTGGCGGAGCGTTTCGCCTTCAAGCATTTCCATGCTAATGAAAAGCTGGCCGTCATCCGTTTCATCGATGTCATACACAACACAAATATTCTTGTGTTGCAGGGACGACGCAGCTTTGGCTTCGCGGATGAAACGGTCCTTCGTGGCGGGATCGCTGCTAAAATCAGGCGGGAGAAACTTGAGTGCGACAGAACGATCGAGCTTGAGATCCAGCGCCCTGTACACCGTGCCCATGCCTCCACTGCCAAGATGACCGGTAATCTTGTAGTGAGAGACCGTCTCTCCGATGATGGGGTGCTCTGTCTGCAAGGCGGCTGTCCGTATTCAATGAACGTGTGTCATCAAGATAGGTGAGCGGGGAGAAAAAATCAATCACGCCCCCCCCGGAATTGCGGTCACTCGTGGAGCACCAACCCTCAGTGGCTCAAGACGGGGAGGCCAACGAGGAGCAGGGTCACGTGGCAATGGAAGAGGCAGGAATCATGTTTGCGAAAACGTGCCGCTACCCCACCTGCCTGTCAAAAATCCAACTGAAACGATCCGGCCCCGTCAGCGAGACACGCTCTGCGAGCGATCGATAGCGCGTGGCCAAACCGCAGAGGTAATCCTGGGATTTTGCCGCAAGATCGGAAAGACCCCAGAGCCGTTCGATGTTCCAGTGCTGGACGAGGCTTTCGATGATATCCGCATAGTCCTTTACAGTGTACACGCCGGTCCGCTGCGCGACCTTTGAGTACCGGAGAAAGAGGTTTTCGTCGGTCTGATCACGCATCATCACCGCGGGCATCACGATCTTGCGCTTCATCATTGTGGCAAACGAGCAGACCGCACCAACGGGATCGAGTTCAAAGATCTTCGTCATGAACATCTTATACGCCTTCTCGTGGCGCGCCTCATCTCCGGCGATGGTCCCGCAGATGCGGTGGAGTGTCTCATCCCCCGCCCGGAGCGCCAGCGTTGCGACATTCCGGTGTGAGATCTTTGTCGCCCGCTCCTGAAATGAGGTATAGATAAATCCAAGGTAGGGGTCGTTTTCGGTCTGCGGGTCAAAACCATTGTTGATCAGATGGTGGATGGTTACCTCCACCGCACGCATGTTCACGCGTCCTGAGAGCGTCAGGTACCGGTTCAGCAGGTCCCCATGACGGTTTTCTTCGGCAGTCCAACCTCTGGTCCAACGGGCCCACGGTGTGTCGCTTGCGCCGGTCGCATCCGTGACGCCGTGGAGTCTGTTGAGCCATGTCTGGTAGGTGGGAAGAGCCTCCTCGGTCACCATGTCCCCGACGAGCACGACGATAAGGTCATCGGCGAGGTTTTTGGCCACCTCCTGCAGCGAATCGACGCGTTCCTTCCACCCGGGTTCCGACAAAGGAGGAAGGAAATCGGATGGTTGCCAGCTTTGTTCAACAGATTTGAGAAGCGAGCCGATATTGTCTCCGACAAACCCCTCAATGCTCTTGATGACTTCGATCTTGTCCTGCATAAAGGCTCTCCCTGAGCGTGCATCGCTCATTCCTTAAACATCCCGGCGGGGGAGAGCGTTCATTCCCCCGGAAAAAAAGGCCGGGAAAACCCCGGCCACTTGACAATGGACGATAGACTATAGACAATTGACAACCCCAGACCCCAGGCCCTAGCCCCTAGCCCCTGCTTTTCTTCACCTCATCCAGCATTGCAAGGTAGTTCTCATACTTCACGTACTCCGGGATGCTGTTGCCGGACCCCGCACAGTATCCGGTGCCATTCCAGGCGGCGGCAATGTTCTTCCGCACCTGCTCGCGCACTTCCTCTTCGCTCCCCCTGGAGAGCATATCGACATCGACATGACCTATGAGGCAAATCCGGTCGCCGTATTGCTTTTTCACTTCTGCCAGATGCATCGCCTGCGGCTCTATCGGGTGCAAGGCACTGACCCCGCATGCGATTATCTCCTCCATGACGTCGTAGAGAACCCCATCGGTGTGGTAGATAAGCGGTTTTCCTGATTCTCTGGCCAGATCACCGATCTCCTTCAGCCAGGGGAAGAAGTACCTTCGCAGGATTGCAGGGGAGACCATCAGCCCCGTGGCATATGCGATGTCGTCACTGAACCAGAGGGCGTCCACCGCCGGGTCGGCTGCCATTCTGCGAAACATGGACAGCACGATTTCCCCAAGCCTCATGTTCAGATCATTCACAAGATCCGGCTCTTCGTAGACCGCCATCGAAAACCCTTCAAACCCCATCATTTCCCACGTCATGGTGAAGATGTCGCCGTATTGGCCGACGATGCCAAGCCCGGGCGGGAGCACTTTCTTCGCTTCAGCAATCGGCTGGTATCCGATGTCATCTATTCCGGGAAAGATATACGTATCGAGATCGTGTCTGTCAACGATGATGCCGTTCTGTTCGGAAGCCCACTTGCGTGTGACTGTTCCATCAGCGCTGGCCATGAGGTTGCGCTGCGAGGCAATCCCGGCGGGGTCGAAGTTCACCGTCGGCTGGAGCTTTACATAATCATATCCGGCCTTCCACCAAAACTC
The DNA here is from genome assembly GCA_003154155.1 of Ignavibacteriota bacterium. Lineage (GTDB taxonomy): Bacteria > Bacteroidota > Ignavibacteria > UBA10030 > UBA6906 > Fen-1255. Next base: position 5,773 of record PMCM01000204.1, read on the forward strand.
CACCTCGTCAGCCACCGTTGTCATGGCGTGACCGATGAACTTCGCCTTGATGAGGGGGTGAATGCCGAGCTCGGCATTCGGAACATATGCCGCAGGTTCACACCGAAGAGTCTTGAGAAACTCGTGTATGTCCGGTCGAGGTAAGTTCATGATAAGTATGAATGCTTTTTAATTGTGCTTTAAGAACTTCTTGAGGGTTTCGTACGTATATTACTGTGACATCGGTCACGAACATCGGCCGCTGTTTGTGTTAAGTTAATGCAACGACCCTGATGGGGGATGAGATGAAAAAGACAATGTGGACGGTAGCAGCGTTACTCGCAGTGGCGGCGATTCCTCTTCTTCTGGCGAAACGAAAACGTGCAGCTGTACCCGTAGCCGGTGACGTCAACGACATCTACGAA
>PMCM01000094.1:0-10932 GCA_003154155.1 Ignavibacteriota bacterium
AGCGCGGACGTGTTGCCGTACCATTGCGATTCCTCAAAGTGGTTGTTTGTCGGCATTTTCGTGTGAGTGTTCGCCGCCATACTTGAAACGTTCATCTTTGCCAGGGTCCCGAGGAAGTGTGTCCAGCGGATACTTTCGTCGAAACCCGGGACGGGTATCTGAGTGCCTTCTGTGTTCTCGTGGCGTGGTGCTGCCGTGTTGGACCTTCGTCCAGCCAGCCACAGGGCGATCGTGGGTATGGCATATATAACCACGACACCTAACACAATCAACCATTCAAGCATGACCTTCAGTGCTCCTTTTCGTTGTACGAATATACGCGAGGAACACGGCGATGTAAATCGAGGTAGTGCAAAGGGTAAGGGGAGAGTCATAAAGAAAGGATAAAGCCAACGCGTGAACGGACCAAGAATCTTCAATGATCAAGAAGGCCGTTTTTTCGGTTTTGCGTGGTTTCCATGGGGGAAAAGGCCGAATGCGCCCTTTTGTATAAAATAAGGTTTTCCTGTCACGCAGGCGGCCGCGAGTTCGAGTCTCATTCAACCCCGTACGAAAACGCGGTTTCTTCGGAGTCTGCGTTCTTTTTTCCCCTCGCTGCACAGATCTGCAACAGTTTTGCCATGCTCATGGCAGAACAGGAGATCCCATGGCAGCCGAGTACTCCCGCTCTTCCCCCTTCAAACGCCTCAACGCCATCTATGAGATTCTCTACCGGATGCGTGCGTGAGACTAATTGGTGGTGTGGTCCGGGCTCCGATTCGTATTTGAATTGCCGAGCAATTCGTACACCTTTGGTCGACTGCCGCGAACAAGAAATATTTCCAGACGAGTGTGTGGCAGGCGCTGGGCCGCGAGCTCCAATGCATCTCCGGAAGGGAAAGGATGCTCTTGATACTACGAGTTCAGAGCACTAGATTTGAGCATATGAAATGCACATGAATCTTGATCGGTGCATATATGAGTTATCGCGTGTCCCAGGGGGACGCACACAATGATCCTTTCTGCAAAATCACCTGTCGGTTTAGTCTTTGATTCTCCAAACGGGTTCTGCTGCAATTTGGGGTCGAATGCGCCGTGCTCTACAGACTGTTTACATGCAGCTTGAGGACCTTGAACTCTTCCCCCTTTTGCACGCAAGTGATGAGTGTTGACATGCATCTTTGCTACGATCCCCTCAATTCAATTCGGAGACTATTGCCAACACTCATATCGAAATGCACAACCCGGGGATACACATGAATTCCCGCCACATTGCGTTCTTGGCAACCTGCGCTTTCCAGTGCCTGGCTTCTCACGCCCCTTCTCAGAATCTGGGATCACGCGAGTGGGTCTCTTTGGGACTCGATCGCGAGCGCACAACAGTCCTCGTCGTCGGCGATAATGCCCCCGGATTGCTCCTTGCTGGCAGCAGCAGTGATTTTTCCGCAGGAACAGTCGGGGGCGTATTTCGGAGCAATAATCAGGGAGAGACATGGGATACGTTGATTCGCGGGTTTTCCGTTTCGTGCATCGTCATTCATCCCCAGAGCTCAGACACGATTTTTGTCGGAACTGGGACTGCTAACTATTCCGTACCTGGCATTTTGAAGACGACTGACGCAGGAGGCACCTGGACGTGGGCGAATCAAGGTATTTTCTTAGATTGGCAAACGTCAATCTTATCCATAGCCATCGACCCACATGTATCGAACATCATGTATGCGGGGACTGGGGGCACGAATGGGGGGTNNCACTATACAGAACCACTGATGGCGGGAGACATTGGAATATGTTGAATCCTCCGTCAGACAATGGGTACTCAAAGCTCCAGGTCCTTCCCGGGGACAGCGGCGTGCTGCTTGTCGGGACTTCCAGCGGGATTCTCCGGTCACCAGACAGGGGCGACTCATGGTCCATTCCCGTCGAGGACGTGGACGAGGTCCTTGATCTTCAGTCCGATGCCACGGGCCAGATTGTTTTCGCTGGACTAGGACGATATGCCCCCTACGGATTCGCTAAGAGTTTCAACNNTAGGAATATTCTCAATCGCCATTGATCCAAACAATCCTCGAACCGTCTTTCTCATCACCGCAGGTTCCGGCAGGCATTTGCTCAAGAGTCTGGACGGTGGAATTTCCTGGGAACCCTTGCCAAATCCTGCGGCGTTGCCACGTATAGCCATCTATTCCCCACGTAGTGGTGATCTGTATGTGGGTTGTGACAAGATGGATTCCCTCTATGGAGGGGTTTTCAAGCTTAATATCTCGACCGCCGTTAGAGATCATTTGGTGGATACTGATCTCCCTAACTTTGACACGTATCCAAATCCATTCAATTCCGAGTTGAAATTACGTCTGCGCCTTTCGGAAAAGCGCCTCGTGAACCTTCAGGTTTTCAATTTATTGGGAGAGGTCGTCTGGAACCTCGGGGAGAGATCCCTAGAAGCCGGTTCCCATGAATGGTCCTGGCAGGCAATGCGCACACCTAGCGGCCTATATTTTTGCCGTGTGCAGGTAGGATCACAGTTCATCACTAACAAAGTACTTCTCATCCGATAGTATGGCTCCATGTTACATCTAAGAACAGATCGCCTTCACTAAGCTTCGTCACATTTCCCCATTAGACCCGAATCAACTTCATGACTGGATCCACCAGAACAATTGATACCCCCCCCACTCCACCCGTCATTTTTCCTTTGGGGCTGTAATGCGTGCGCCGATATTGAATGTACGATAGATGGCGGGCTGAACATCGGAGCGATAGGTGATGTACCATGCAATAAATGGACTCGGGACAACCGCCTGTCCCAGGTTTGCACGGATGGAGTAATCGGCATTATTTTGCCGGAACAACCTCCCGCCATTGTTCTCTGCGAGCTCCGCCGCGACGGTGCTGTTGATCCAATCCTGTGTTATGACTCCCGCGCCGGTAAGCGCCCTGCCGGAAACGCTGTCGAGGAGGACGGAATCGAACGTCGCCGTGAAGAAATACATCGCGACCGGCAGGCTGGTTCTAACATATGTGAACGACCACGACTTCGAAGTGCCGTCGATATGCATGGCATTCGTGCCAACGGACACCAGCTGCAGCGCGCTGCCGGATGCATGCGCCATCTGTTCAACGGCACGGAGCTTATACGCGGCGGTGATCCCGTTCACCCCATCGAGCGCGGCAGGAGGCACGGTCTTTGAACAGCTGAAGAAAAGCAGGCACAAGGGAAGGACGATGACGGTCGATTTCATAAAAGACGTCCAAAGAGAGTTCGTACTTACGTTATGGTCTTTGCTCGAGGACAGCGCTCCTCAGTCCACCCGGGGTCGCAACTGCAGTTCCATATACACTACTCCAGGTACGGGATTATGTGTGTATGCGGAGATTTCTTTGAATCCCAGCCGGCGGTACAGCCGCTGTGCATCCTGCATCGACGGCAGGGTGTCCAGGCGAATGGCCTCGTAACCAGCCTCGTTCGCGCGAGCGATGGCTCGCTGCGTCAGAGCCTGTCCGATGTTCTGCCCGCGGGCGACAGAGCGGACATAGAGCCGCTTGAGTTCTGCGATTCCGGGAGTGTCAAGCGGACGCAGTGCGACACAGCCCACCGGGAGCTCGTCCATCATGGCAATAAACAGTCCACCCGTCGGCGGAGCGTATTTGCCTGGAAGTCCCGCAAGTTCCTGGGCAAAGCTCTGAAAACAGAGGTCGGTGTCGATGGATGCCGCATACTCTTCAAAGAGGGTGCGGGCTACGAAGACCTGTTTGCTGGTCAGAGCCTCAACTATTGTGTGCATAGTGCATCAAAGGTATGATGGGATCCAGGAAATGTCAATCATCGATGCCCCGAACGAGATGTATCACCAATTACCGTGGTTCGTGTCTGCTGTGGCTGGAATTGAAATTCCTGAGTACTTCCTTCGAGAGCGCCGACCGCCACCCCGATAACGAGGCCAACCCCGGCACCCTCAAGGGACAGGCCGAACACTGCCATTCCGGCATCCGGTGAGTGGCCATATTGGGCTCGAGCCACCACAATGCCCGTCGTAAGACCTCCCAGGAGTCCCAGCACTCCTCCCGTAAAAGCCCCTGCACCATGGTCTTGACGCTGGATCCTTAGCACGCTTTGAGTGGGGATTGCGTGCCTGATTTCTGAATGGGCCTCGGTGAATATCGCGCTGTCTCTTGTAACGATGGCCCCATGCGTTTCGTATGTCGTACCATCCAGGCACATCAGTTTTCCGGGCAACCCATCCACCCGGGCATTTACCTGGTCGTAATTGAAAATGCTGTCGTTGTTCAGGGGTTCGTCTTCACGGACCTGGATTATGGATGAGCATCCCGTTAAGACAATGCTGATAAGAATCAATGCCAATCGGATTGTATAGCCCACCACAATCTTCAAGTCAGGGCACCCCTTCAAGAATGACATGCCTCTTCATCCGAAGGACGAAGAGGCCAAATAAAGCGTAAAGTATCATCCCCAGATCGCCATGATAATGTACAGTGGTACTTCGAGAGAATCAATTGATGAACACAGTTCGACGAATACCTTGCCTTCTGCCGTATCGAGGATGCGATGATCCTTGTCTACACGATCATTCATGGAACTCGAGACTGCGCCGGAATCCTCTAGCCCATTTTCCTGCAATACCCAGATCCAATCTTCTCGTAAGGATGAGACTGACGGGCGCGACCCGGAACGCTGCATCCATCCAGATCCTTCGCTGCACGAGCCAGCACCTCACAAAGGCAATCTCATTGGGATACCAACCGCATCACCGGAAGGTCCGGCCGTTGTCCAGTATGTGCAATCGCAAAGGGAACTAACATCGGCCCATGGCAGTTTGGAAATACTGGCGCCGTTCCGACCCATTCTCTAACAGGTAGAGCTATGTGTCATAGTCCGAACGTGCGCTCTACCCCTTGTCCCGTGGAATCATCTCGTTGGAGGGGTTATAATTTTCCTTTGTTACAGGCCAACCAACCATTCACAAGCGATTGGAGGCAGGGGTTATGGCAAGGACCAGCACGTACCTCAATTTTCCCCACACGACGGAAGAGGCGTTCAACTTCTACAAATCCATTTTCGGTGGCGAATTCACCGGCGGAGGAATTGCGCGGTTCAAGGACATCCCACCGCAAAAGGGCGCACCGCCGCTGGGAGAGGCCGATAAGAATCTGGTGATGCATATCGAGCTGCCCATTCTCGGAGGCCACGTCCTCATGGGCACCGACGCCCCGGAATCCATGGGTTTCACGGTGAACGCCGGCAACAATGTACATATCTGTCTTGAGCCGGATTCACGCGACGAGGCAGACCGGCTCTTCAAGAAACTCTCAGCCGGGGGCAAGGTCAGCATGCCCCTTCAGGACATGTTCTGGGGCTCGTACTATGGATCCTGCACGGACAAACACGGTATTCAGTGGATGGTTAATTTCACCAAGAAATAGCTAGAGATATTCAATCTTTTCCACTGTGGGCTCGCCTTCGGTCTTCACCAGATCGTCGAACGTCACCCTGAGAGCTTTGATGCCTGCGGGCAATTGTCTTTTAAGCTGGATGGTGGTGCCGGCGTAGCGGCACACGATCCAGAAGGCCTTCTTGGAATCCCCGTCAAGTGTCCAGGTGAGAAACAACATGTGCTTTTTGCGCGATTGCTTGTCATAGACCAGAGAGGCGTTGCCTTCCGGAGGGCCATCGTAGATCGTGATGCCGGCCAGCACATTGTGGCTTGAGTCGGGGGATAACGCCCAGCCGTCGGGGATGGAAGGGGCGACCTGTGTTGTGTAGACTTCCCCGGGAACGGCGTACACGCGCCAGGTTTGCGCTTGGGCAGAAGCGCATGCGGCAACCGAGAGCAGAAAGCACCCCAGAAGGATGCTCGTGGAAGTTCTGATCAAGTGGAAGGCCTCCATGGCTGTAGCAATGCTATGGTCAATGTTCGCCCTGACGGCGGTTCAGGCGATTTTGTTGAACACTATACGAATCCCGGCAACGGTGAACTCATCAAAGGAATCCGATTTGCTGCGAAAGCATGAAGGGTATTCCCGGATAAGGTCCAGGTGGGAAATGTCGAGGCATTCCGTATTGCGTTCCACCGAGACGACGTCGGAGAACCTTTTCCAGAGTTCCCGATAGTCCCTGAGCGTCCACCGGTTGATGCCGGCAGGATCGAGCGGGTTCAGGTGATGATCGATGGCATACCTGCTCAGTGCTGGCTGTGAGAAGAGGTGCTGGCAATACGGCACGGTGATGGAACGGTATGCGTGCTCGCCGAAGGCAGACATGTAGAGCGGCCCGAAGTTGAGATAGATGTATCCCCCCTTCCGAGTCACCCGGATGCATTCGGCCAGCACCCTGTCGGGACGGGCGACATGTTCGAAGGTGTCGTAGGAGAACACGCCGTCGAAGGATTCGTCGGGAAGCTGCAATGCTTCGGCGTCCATCTCCCGCAGGGTCACTCCCGCAGCTCTCGCCCTCACGTCAAACCCTTCACTGTGCCGGTCGATTGCCGTCGTGAACTTCCCCGCTCGTTGCAGGCCGCAGCTCACCATGCCATCCCAGCAGCCGACTTCCAGAACCGATCCAGCACGTGCAAACCCGGGAAGTGCCAGGATTTGCGCGGCCCTCTTGTTCCCCTGGACTTCCAGGGACTGTTCATCATAACCATATTCAGGAAGGGCCCGATAGCGCTCTTGAAGCCGATGCAGCTCCTGATCCTCAAGGAACGCCGGCGTGAGTTTTGCCGCCTCGAACAGTCGGCGCGTGCGGGATGTTTCAGGACCCTTATGGAGATGCTGGAGCCGCTTGATCGTATCGCGGGCATCTTCCGAAAGGACCTGCCGGAGTGCCGACCGAATCCGTGATGTTACGACGGAATTCATGATTTGGTGTTTCCCTCTTTCACTCCATCGCATTGATTTTCGTCAGATCGACGACCATATCCCCCTTCTCGCCGATATGAAATGCGGGCGTGAACCGCTTCTCCCACAGCAGTTCGTCGTGCCGGTACGAATACCGGGCATGCACGGTCTGACGGAATGAGTCGTCATATCCCTTGATGAGCACAAGGACCTCCGCCTGGACGGCCTCCAGATCAGCGGCGGTCTTCCCGAAGAGCGGACTCTTCTCGGTGATGGAATGCACGATCGTCCAGGTTAACGGAAGGAAATAGACTGAGGGAATTTCCAGAGGCAGCACGTCATACTTTCGTGTGGGCTTCCCCTCTTGCAGCACCACAGTCATGAGCATGATGCGCGCCTCCACTTCCATGAGGGTCGTGCTCCGTCTGTTGGCTACGCGGAACATGAGGGCCGGTTTGTCACGATGGCGCGTCACCACCATGTTATCGCTGAAGACCAGGCGTGCGCTGGCCCGCGAAAAGCGTCCGTACAAAAGGCCGGTGGCGATGGCGAAGCTCATCAGTCCGACCATCGCTTCGAAGGAGGCCACGGCGTTTGTCCACATCCCGAGGGGCGCCAGCGTCCCATACCCCACCGTTGTAAACGTTTGCGAGCTGAAGAAGAATGCACTCAGCGCAGAGGTCGTAAACGTCGCCGTATTTGCCCCGGCCAGTTTGTCGATGCCGATCCAGAGGTAGGCCATGGCAAATCCCACGTTCATTGCGATGTATCCTGCAATGAGGAGGATAATGAACGAGGGCCAGGGGAGTGAGACGAGGAACTGGTAGATGTGGAGGTCGTGGATCCGGGCCCCGCGGCGCATGACGTTGAAGGAACCGTCTTTGTTGATCGCCCGGCGCAAAGGGCCGGTGTACATTCTGGTGAATCCGGGATCGAAACTTGAGTCAGACATGCGGCTCCATGGGATTTGTGACTGTCAATGGACCGGTGTATACCCCGCCTTCTGACTCAAGATATGAAACTTGGAAACGAACAATACACTCTCAACAAGAAAGTTTTTGGGCTGATATTTCGGTCATCGGATTTACGGCGTGAAAAGCAGAAGGCCCGGAGATCATTCCGGGCCTTCCGGCTTGCATCGTCGCATGCGACACTCATTCACAAATATTGAATGTCTTGGAGGCATCGCGTGCCTGCGTGGACCCCAGGGCGACGGCCATCTTCAGATCATGGCAACAGCGTTCGGCATTATCCAGGATCATCCATACCAGGCCCCTGAAATAGTATGCATCGGCAAAATCCGATTTTATCTCGATGGCATGAGTGCAGTCGGCAATGGCTCCCTCGGAGTCCCCGAGGTTGTGTTTCACAACCCCTCGCGTGTAATACAGCTCCGCATTGTCAGGTGTGAGCTCTATCGCACTGGAGAGATCTTGAATGAACCCTGCATAGTCTGACACACCGGACTTCGCCTTCCCCCTGTTGATGTACGCGTCCGCGTAGTCAGGTTTCAGTTCGATGGCTTTGGTATAGTCGGCGATCGCGGCCTTATGGTCTTCGAGGGATTCTCTCGCAACTCCCCGATTGTTGTAGGCCTCTGCGTAATCCGGTTTCAACTCAACGGCCTTCGTGTAGTCGGCGATAGCTCCCTGATAGTCCTGGAGATCCTGTTTCGTTATCCCCCTGTTGAAATAGAATTCAGCATTTTCGGTCTTCAGGTCGAAGCTCCTGGAGAGGTCATTGGCGAGTACATCGTCGGAACCGGCCTCACGCCCCACATTCCCACGGCCGACGAATGCATGTGCGCCATCCGGTCTTGAATCGGAGGGCGGGGCGGAGACCGTCAGTGACACGCAGTAGCCGGGGAAAACCGCATACACAATGCCGAGAAGAATATGTCTCATCGCTCGCCTCTGCTGTGGTGTTGTTCCGTTCAACTTCACATTTGATACACGTTCTTCCGGCACCGGGGCTGCAGTGTCCGGGGACCTCTCGCGCCAACCCAGCTGTGTCCTGTCGACATCAGACCACGCAGGTCTATGTCAAGCAGTTCTCCGCCGGCATTGGGACGACCTTCTCTTGTGCTCCAACTCGATATCGCAGGCGCGTTCTCGTACCTTCCGCTTATAACCACCGGCCCAGGGTATTCGTTCGAAGTACAGGTCACGAATCATGCCACATGGAATGGATATTTCCGGCGTATTATGACTCCTTTCGATGTTTGCCCGGGCCAACTTTTGCACAACTGCGTAATTATCGGACCCGATCGATCCCCTGTTCCAGCCTCCAATGACCGCACAACGCGACGGCGGACCGCTCTGAGCATGATTTGCCCGGCATACGTGATACACAGGTCTTGGCGAGGCACACCAGAACAGGTTCAGAACGACCACTTCGCCCGCACGTATCCCACCGTTCCCAGATCACCGTACTCCGTGAGCGAAGAACCATGGAAGGTCAATACCAGAAATGTCAGATCGAGGTTGGTGACCACCGACCAGGTAACAGAGGGAACCAGAACCCACGAGTGGTCGGAAGGATTGTAGATCCCGAACGCACCGGCGCGGACCAGCGGTGAGACGTCATAGCCGAACTCCTGATAAAGCGACCACCGGGCCGGCGAAAGCAGACCGAGCATCACCGAGCGGGGACGTGCCAGTGACGCTTCAGCAACGACACCCTCACTATTATATAACACTTCGGTGTGGATGTAGAATGAGTTCGGCAGTGTGTAGTCGCCGGATAGGGCCGTGGAGACCAGAATGCCGCGGGAAGACTGCTGCTTCAGTTCATCAGGGATTTGCGCCGCCAGCACCTCTCCCCGGAATCCCCCACCACTGATGTCGCCTGCCCAACCTGTTCCCGCAAACCATTCATGTCCGCGCCGGCCTCCCAAGAAATGGAAATCGTAATTATGAGCATTGGTGGTCCATTGAAAAGCGGAAATGGCCTTTGACGCCGCAGTGCCCGGTTTCACCACAACCTCCACTTTTGACACTTCTCCCGTGTAGTATTGCATACGCACAGCATCCACCGCGGGCCGCTCTTCATAGTCAAAGTCCAGCACGGAAAGCGGGTTGAACAGGTCTATCGGATTCCACACAAGGTTGGTTCCCCAGGCAACCCGCTGACGCCCCACCGAGATTTGCCAGCGTCCGGGTGCCCAGTTGAGATAGCATCGGTCGATCTCCGCGTACCCCACGCTGGTCTGCCCATCCCACAGGACAGCCCCCAGCCTGCCGAACCCGGCGTCGTGACCCAGCTGTCCCGCAAAATCAGGCGTGCGTTCGACTGTGCCTCCATAGAATGCGCGGGCACGAAATTCCAGAATGCCGCTCAGGTTCTCCGCAGGGAACCACTTTGTGTTCAGGCGAGCGTGCAACAGGTGGTCGGAAAATGCATCTTCCCCGGGCACATCAGTAAGGCTGAACAGGTATTTGACGTACCCCCCCACTTCTGTGTCGGAGGGCTGTGCACACAACACCGGCCCGGCGAGGAGGAGCAACACCGCCAACGGCCATTTCATGAATGGCCGTCCTTGTTGACCAGATCAGATTTCACCCTGCCGTCTTCAAGCGTCACGACGCGATGGGCACGCTGAATCACGCGGGCATCGTGGGTGGAGAAGATGAACGTCATGCCGTTCTCGCGGTTTAGCTGTTCCATCAGGTCCAGCAACGACATGGCCGAGACGGTATCGAGGTTTGCCGTCGGCTCATCGGCGAGCACAAACGACGGATGGGAGGCGAGTGCCCGCGCAACCGCGATACGCTGCTGCTGTCCTCCGGAGAGTTGGGCCGGACGCGTATCGGCCCGATCGGCCAGGCCGACGGCCTCCAACAGCTCCTGCGTGCGGCTGCTCCGCTCGGCTTTCCCGACGCCCTGGAGGAGCATGATGAACTCCACATTTTCGGCGGCGGTCAGGACCGGGATCAGGTTATACGCCTGAAACACAAAGCCGATGTGCATGAGGCGGAAATCAATGAGGTCATCCTTTCGCATCGTGGAGATGTCGATGCCGTCAATCACGACTGTCCCCGCTGTCGGCTGATCCAGCCCCCCGATCATGTTGAGCAGCGTCGTTTTGCCGGAGCCTGA
>PMCM01000094.1:10979-11128 GCA_003154155.1 Ignavibacteriota bacterium
TACCCGAACGTGGATATGGCGGATGCCGGATTGAGGCGGACCGCCTTCATGGCAGGATACAGCGCGGCGATGACCGCCGCGACGACAACCATCACCCCGAGGGTTGGATAGATTGACGGATGGGCGACCGGATAGAGCATCGTGCTGAT
>PMCM01000219.1 GCA_003154155.1 Ignavibacteriota bacterium
CCGACGATCATGCCGGAGCCGGGAACACCCTTGACCGACGTCATACGGATATCAAGATGAACAGCACTTGGCTGGACGTTGATCGTGTCACCCCAGGTCACTCCACCATCCGTCGTCTTGTGCAGCCAGTTTGCCGAACCGGAGGCAATCTGTCTGTCGACGCCGAACCCGATGCTGTCATTGATGAAGTTCATCGAGCGGAGGTAGTAGTTATTGGTCAGACCGCCGGTAAGGGTGATCGGCCAGGAGGTCCACGTTGCGCCCGCATCCGTGCTCTTCATGATGCGGGGTGTGACCGTGCTGCCGCTGTAGCTGTTGAGCCACACAGTCTTCCCATACACGGACATTGACTGCCGGTAGCTGGCATAGCCATACAGCATTGCGGAATCCGCGGCAGGAATATGCACCCGAGTCCATGTGGCGCCCGCATTCGTGCTCCGGGTAACATAAAGACCGTCGCCGGCATTGTCACCGAAGGCAACCATGGTGTCTTTACCGACACTTGTGATGCCATCGAAGTAGCCGGATCCGGCGCCGTAGGTGAGCACGGTATCCCACTTCACGCCGCCATTCGTGCTCCGGATAATTTGACCAGCAAACGTCGCCAGAACTACCACGTTGCTGTCCCGCGCTGTAAAGACAAAACCTGCTTTGTCCGTGGGCGGCAGGATATTCGTCCAGGACGCTCCGTTGTCGTATGAACGCCAGAGGTTGTCAACGGAGGTGGACAGGTTGTACCCAGCCAGCCACACGATGGTCGGCTTCAGGGCCTGCACACCGGGAAACGTATAGGCTGACGGAGTCGTGGAGGGGAAGATGGGCACAAATCCATTTGTGATCGCATCGATTGAGGATGTCTGGATGGCTCCCGTGGGGACATCCTTCGGTTCCTCAATAAGTTTCTGGGCACGCCAGGAATTGACATCGGCGTAGGCCAGAGTAACTCCTGCTATCAGCAGCAATGAAAGCAGAAGTCTGGCAAAGTGTTTCATGGTGCACTCCTTACAGGTAGATGAATAGTGATTATGTGGAGCTTGGGACATCTACGACAAACACGAGGTTGCACAAAATAGGCATATTGTTTCATTCTGTCAAGATCCCGTCGAATACGGCGGAGAATCGCGGCAAAACGTTGGCGGATCAGATGGTGCGCCGCCCCCCAACTACCCTCCTTTCGCCCGATCACACGATAGTTGATAGTGCATGTTGACATCTCAGCGAGATTAGAAACTGACCGCGAGAGCGAAGGTGTTGATGTTGCCGAACAGCCCGAACTTCGTAAACGCATAGTTCACTTCCAATGCGCCGATGCCTTCGGCGGTGTACTTGAGCCCTGCGCCGAGTGACAGACCTTCCTGTGTGTCTTTGCCGAAGATGGACTTATATCCGCCGCGCAGGAAGACCATATTATTCCAGGCGATCTCCCCGCCGCCGTTCACCGACTCCTCGTTGTCATTGGGACGTAGTGCATCCGCTGCCAGCGTGAGCTTGAACATGTCGTCTTTGTATGCGTCGATGGCAACGCCGACACGGAAGAGAAGCGGGATCGCCCAGGAATCGGTCTTCAGGCTTCCCACCAGCGCCTTGTTCGAACCGGAGTTCAGCGGATCGATGTCCACCCGTTGCAGGAGATCCCGTCCGTCCAGTTTCATCTCGCCGCCGAAGTTCGACATGGAGACACCGAGCCGCATATCGTGGAATCCGGTGATAAAGAGCAGGCCGACATCGAAGGCGAACGTGCTGGCGCTCTCGTTGTAAATGCTTTGATCGATGTACTTCACCGTGAGCCCCATCGAGAACCGGTCGGTGAGGCGGCGGCAGTAGGAGACGCCGATCGCAAGATCCTGGGCCGACCAACGTTCGCCCGTGCCTTCCGGTGATGTCACGGTGGTCACCTCTTCCTCGCCGTAGTCCAGCTGTGTCAGGTTCAACCCGATGGCATTTTCCTCGCCGAGATGCAGCATGAGGCCGAACCACCGGAACTTCGTACCGACGAGCCAGTCGGTGTTGGAAAACGCCAGCTGTGTTGTACCGGCCTGCTGAAATGCGCCGGGATTCCAATACAGCGAGGTTACATCTTCGTTGGAAGCGACGTAGGCACCGCCCATGGCGATGGCACGTGGACCGACGGAGATACCCAGGAATTGTCCTGCGGTAGTGCCGACTTTCGTTTGCGCGGTGGCCGGGATGGACAGCATCATGACCACCAGGAGTGCGCCGATGAGACGCGTCATGAGACTATAGGAGAGTGTTCGCATGGGCGTGCCTCACTTGATAATCGCTATCTTGCCGGTTTTGTTGCCTACGGGCGACTCCACCACATAGAAGTACACTCCGAAGGCGATGTCCAGATTCTCCTTGGTCTTGAGATTCCAGGACACCGAGCCATCCTGAATATTTCCTTCATTGTACAGGGTGACGACATGATCACCACGCGAGGTATAGATTTTGATCGACGCTCCCGCCGGTAGATGCGTGAATTCGATCTTCCGCTCGCCGCGCCCGCTCGTAATGCCGGGATTTAGCGGAGGCTCGAACCCGGCTGCCGTCACATACGGATTCGGCACAACTTTGATCATGTCAAGGCTCAGCTGTGCTTTCGCGTTGTCCACCTTCGGAAGCTGCGTCGCGTAGGTGAACACGTCGCCATTGCGGAACGGCTTCGTGTTCTTGATGACGTACTTGTCGCCGTTCTTGAATGTGTACACCGTGTCCTGCTTGTCTCCCGGTTTTGCCGCCGGGAAAAACACCTCCCAGGTCGGGAACAGGTCGCCGCGGGGGCTCTTTTCCATCAGGATGATGTCATCCAGCAGGCCAAGCTGTTCCGGCGGACCGATGGAGACCCCTTTCGCGAAGAGGAACTTGATGTACGTACTATCGGTCCGGTTGTAGATTCTGAAGCGCGTCGGGAGCGGCGTATCATACGGGAAGGGCCCGCTGATCGACGTATCGACGGTGGTGGTGGAGAACTGGATCTCATAATCCGCCGCTTTCCGGTAGCCGTGCAACGGCGGATCCAGAAGCGGGAGATCTGTCGCACCGATGTTCACGGTATAGGCACTGGTCCCTATCCAACCGGTGGTGTTGTCGTTGATTTGATTGATCGTCCAGAGGTTCTGGAAGACGAGGGTCATACCGTCGAAAATATCCGCCTCGGCATTCTCGGCGACGTACGGGGACCCCTGGAGATTGGGGCTATTGAACACAGGGTAGTACTGGTACGTGATCGTGTACTTTCCCGACGGCAGGAGCCCGGGTGTGCGTCCGCGGATCGTGCCGCGCGTCGTGTTCAGTATATAATTTGCGGGGGCGATGACCGACCCGGAAGAGTTTTTCACCGAAACCGTTCCCGGGATCAGATTTGCTCTGGATAAGCTCACGTTGACCGTGTCCTGGCTGATGAACTCTTCGGTCAGATCGCTCATGTCCTGCACGGAATAGAAGGAGGTGATACGATCCCATTCCGAGCTGTCTTTCAGATCGATCTTCCCGTTCTTGTTGTTGTCCACACTGTCCATCTGCGTGTCCAGGAACGTGACGCGGTAGTTATGGCCCGTCAGCTTCGCATCGTCCAGCACGGCATACAGCACGGAGCCGCTCGCCGGGCCGGCGGCATGCACCGCCGGAGCGCTGTTGGTCGGCGCCACATACCCTGCTACCTTGGCATTGGGGGTGACCACGGCAACGTTGATATCTTTTTGGATTGCGCCGGTGGACGAGATCCGGACCGTGCCCATGTCTTCCTGGGGGAATATGCCGGCCACTTCGTCGCCATGATCATACGAGACGACCGTATAGTAGTAGCGCCGTCCGTTGTCCACTTCCTTGTCGATATAGGAATGCTGGAGACCGGTATCGTCGCCGAGGTTATACGTGAAGCCGGAGGCCGCCTGGTACAGATCGTTGTTGGCGCGGAAAATGCCGTTGATGCCGTCGTTCAGATCGAATTGTTTCAAGGGCTTGTATCCGCGCACCGTGCCCGTGGCATCCGTGATGGTAAAGATATCGCTGAAGTTCGGATCCGTGGATTTATAGATCTTGTACCCTTCAAAATCTCTAACCCGCAGGACCGGGTCGATGGACGCTTCGGCTGCACGATCCCAGTACAACGTCACCTGATGGTCGCCGGGCACCGCGACGACGGTCGGCTTGTCCGGCGGGATGGGGAACTGGTAGTTGGCGTCGTAAATCTTCTGCACCGTGCGCTTGTTTTTCAGCAGGTCGTTGATGTCATCCTGAAAGCTGCCCCCCTTCCCGCCGCCGTACACGAGCGCAAGCGAGAACCGCTCGGTAGTCCCGGCAAGCAACGGGAAGTAGCCCGAGCCATAGATAAAGTCGCCGTCTTCCCCCCGATCCGGGGTGTTGTTCACGATGGATGTCGGCACGTCGAAGTATCCGGGCGCCAGGTCGGTCCAGAGCGACTCGTCATCGCCCAGACGCACGGTATTGGCCGGGGTGAAATAGTAGAAGCTGGACAGCCCGATTTGATCCGACTCGTTCACGTCGGTCTTGTCGATGTTGGGCTCGCCCGGCAGGCCGGTATCATGACCCTGGGCGTCGTACCCCGATGTGGGAAGACCGTCCCCCTCGCCGAAATCCGGTCCCGGATAGTTCACGGCAGTCGGGCCGATACCGTCACGGCCGACATCGTCGAAGGCAACGTTCCAATCCTGGTCGTTGTCGATCAGGTCGTTCCGGCGCTCGTCGATCATGCTATACGGGCTGGTCCCGAGATTGTTGGCATAGTCGATATGGCGCACAGGGCGCAGCACGTCGATCAGAACCTGGAACGGCGGGTTGCGGTTTCTCTTGAATTGATGGTAGTGCAGGAACTGATTCTCGTCGATCAATCCGTTGAAATTGTTGTCGATGCCGTCATAGGCATTTCTGTTGACAACCGAATTCCCCTGGATGTCCGTAACGACATTGCCCTCGGCGACCTTGGTTTTGCCTGGGTGGATCCAGACCGAATCCTTCATGCCCCGGGTTTTCACCTTCACGGAATCGCGGTTGGGGACGGTAAAGACCACGCGTGAATAGTCGTCGTTGATCAGGACGATGCGCTGGCCGGCAGCAATGGTCGTAGAGTCGAAGCTGGTGGAAGTAAACTGCGGGGCTGACCGGCCCGTGGCGGATGAATCGGCATCACCGTCATTGTCGATCCCGTCAAACGGGTTGCCGGGGCTTTCGAGGAACGCATAGCCCACCATACCGACGGGGAATTTCTGATTCCACCGCGGGTTCCGGAGCGTGTTCCTGTCGAAATCGCCGGTGTAGGTAATATTCTGGAACACGTCATAGAACGACCAGTCATCATCGTATTCCTGAGGCGAGTCGTCGCTGCCCGTGACGCCGACGTAGGTTCCCACGAGCATCCCGAAGACTACGCGGTCGTAGGTGGTCGTCCCGGTATTGCTGATCTCATAGAGCCAGAAGATGTTATCCTGGGCCAGAAAATCCTTCCACTGCATGGCGCGCACGCGCATCTGGAGTGCCAGGCCATTCCGGGATCTGTTCGTGGTATCGGGCTTGAAGGCGATGCCGCGGGGATTGTTCAGGGCGAAATTAAAACGCAGGTCGTTGTTGTCGTCCATCACGAAATAGGTTTCAAGCGTCGCGCTGATGCGTTTGCCGAAGTAGCCGTTCCACTGCCCTTTCCAGCCAGGGTCGACCCCGTCGCCGAGTTTGTCGGGCCACTGGGAGGGCCATGTCGTAGGGTCGTTGCTCAAGGCGATGCTCTGATTCGGATCGGGGGCAAAATATCCCCCTTCGGGTTCGAATGTCCAGTCCTTCCCCGTGACCGGATCCTGATCGGCCAGTTGCGTCGGGCGGCTCACGGGACAGGTAACCACGGAGCGGAACGTGGTGTCCAGCCATTTGACTTCCGCGCCGACAAACGGGCTGACGTCGCCAAGATAGCCGTTGTTGTCGTCTTTCCAGGCTCCACGCGGACGCGTATCGGACGGTTGTCCGATGACGCCCCAGTTGCCGAAGACAGTGCGGACCTGGTTGCCGTTCATGACTGCGGAGCGGCGATTCTCCCGTCCGCTGGTCTGTCCGAAGACTGTGCCTCCACAGAGGAGGGCCAGCAGGAGCAACAGGACAACAGTGTGTGTGGTCTTCATTTAGAACTCCAGATTCATGCCAAGTTCGATGCGACGCGGCTCGGAGTAGTATGCCGGCCTGCGGTACCAAGCAGCCACAGTATTGACCACCTGACGCGGATTGGTCAGGAGAGTCCGGTCCTGGTCCGTGGTAAATCCCGCCCGCCCGGTATCATCATACACGCTGAGCTCATTTCTGATGTCGAGAACGTTGATCACACGTGCGAAGAACACGAACTTGAGCGGATCGAACGTCAGTTCGTAGTAGGCATTGAGGTCGACATCGAAGAACGCGGGCTTGATCTGGCTGTTGGTGAGCAACGAGGTCACATCGGCCGAACGCCGCGGCGTATAGGGTGAGCCGCTCCCATATTTGCCTATGACGCTCGCGCCCCACTGGCGTGCCGCATACGATGCGGTGACGTTGAGTGTATGGCGCTGGTCCCAGCCGAGCGGGGTCAGCTGTACTTCGGGGAGGGAACCCCCGGCAACCGCGTTCCGGGCTTCCTGCGGATCGGAGGCGCTGCCCTTGGCCACCTGGTATGTGTAGTCCAGGGTCGCCGATACGCCGGCACCGAAGCGCTTGTTCACCGTCAGCACGATTCCTTTCACGAACCCGAAATCGCTGTTCACGTATCTGCTGTACTTCGCGCTCCCGCCGAATATGATAATTTCGTCGGCCCGCGTGCCGGTCAGGTTCCGGATATCGCGGAGATACGCGGTCATATCGACGGAAAGGTCTTCGGTCAGCTGCTGCTGCACGCCGATTTCGCCGTTGATTGTCTGTTCGGGCTCGAGATCTGCGTTGCCCACCACGCCGAGGTTTCCCGTGCCGGACGGGAGTTTGAAATCGGGATTCTGGTAAAGGTATTCGAAGCGCGGCACCTGGAAGAAATGCCCGTAGGAAAAGTGGACGACGCCTTCCGCAGTGATCGGGAATGACCCGCCGATGCGCGGGCTGAACTTGTACTTGGCTGTTGTCGGGCGATACCAGTAGGCCCGGCGCTCTTCGAGTGTCCGGGCGATGTTCGACGGCTTGATGGGGGAATAAATATCCGGATCGTCCACTGTATACGTATAATGCAGCGGATCATTCGGATCCGGGTGCTGGTCGTTGAGCACATACCCGTGGGGGTTGAAGTAGTCGAACCGGACGCCGATGTTCAGGATGAAATCTTTGAACTCGATTTTGTCCTGGACATAGGCGGAGAACTCCTCCGGCCCGTGGTTGTACATGTTGTGCGAGAGAGACGACAGGGGAAGTATGCGGGTCTGGATAAACGGGCTGTCGCGCGTGAGGTCGATTGCCGATTGCGACGCCACGGGCTGCAGGTCGACGTTTTCATAAAACACGTTGTGCCGGCGGTATTCGGCGCCGATCTTCACCAGGTCGTAGTTATCGAGCTGGCTCGAGAGGTCCAGTTTTGCGACGCGCGTAATCGTGGAGCGCTTGTTGGTCGAGAGATCTGTCCCGCCGGTATAGAAACTGTACGCATCGTTGGTGAGGAACAGCTGTGAATTGACATAGTGCGGTCCGGACGGATTCCATTGTTCCACCAGATCCCCCGAACCGTCGGTGGAGGGTCCATATGTCAGATCGTACAATCCGTAGCTGGCATCGTGATCAAACCACGAGAGCCCAAGGGTATAGAACGTGGATGCGCTCAGCGTGTGGCTGAACTGTACGATAAGGGTTTTGCTCTTCTCCTTGTTGGTACCGAAGCCGTTGGGATCGTAGAAGTATGCGTGGCGGTCGGTGCCCTGGTCGTACGCCTTGTATTCTTTCTGATCATAGATGAAGTTGGCATTCAGCTTCATCACCGGTGAAATTTTCCATGTCAATTTCCCCTGGCCGTAGTAGCGTTTGCTCCAGTTCATGGGCACGACCGAACTGTCGCCGATGCCGGACGCATCGCGGTTCATCACGAACTCCCGCGTGATGGGATCAGTATAGGAGATGTTCCAGGGATTGTACCGGTTGTAGCCCTTGAGCCAACCGTCGAAATAGATGTAGCGTCCATTCGCAAAGAACGTCAGATCGTCTCCCAGGATGGGACCGCTGACGTTGGCTTCGAAGTTTCTGATGGCCGTCGGATTGACCTTATTCAGGCCCGGAAAGAGCGTGTCGGAGTTGGTGGTGGCATACTGGCCGATGTACACGCCGAGGCCGCCGGTGTACTTCGATCCCCCCTCTTTGGTCGCGATGTTGACAATACCTGACATCGCCTGACCGTACTCGGCGTTGAACGCGCCAGAGATGAGCTGCAGCTCTTGCACTAGGTTTTTGTTCACCTCCACGACCTGCCCGCCATCGAAAGCATCGGTCACCGGAACACCGTCAATCCAGTAGGCGACTTCGCCTGACCGGCCGCCACGAAGGCTGCCGTCGACATACCCGGCCTGCAGCTGCAATACCTGCCCGACTTCGGTCACCGGAAGCGCGGCGATCTGATCGCCGCCGACGACGGCGGTTGTGGCCGTCTGGTCCTTCTGCACCAGCGGGCGCACCGCGGTAATGGTGACTTCCTCGGTCTGTACCACCTGCGAAGAGATCGCAAAATCAATGGTGGTGGTGAGGTCGATGGAGACCGCGACATTCGACACGGTCCGTTTGTTGTAGCCCACGGCCGAAGCGGAGAGGGTATACTTGCCGGGAGGCAGGTTGAGAATGTAATACTGGCCGTCGATGTTGGTGGCGGCCCCCATGGTGGTTCCCTCCACCACGACATTCACGCCTACCAGCGTTTCGCCGGTCTGCGCGTCCTTGATCACGCCGGCTATCTTGCCGGTGTTGCCCGCACGGGCAACACCGAGAAAACCGGTGACAAGGAGCAGAACAAGGAGGTAGCGGTGCGTCATACGAATAGTGCTCCTGGTGGTTTACGCGGTCGGTACAGATGCTTCAGCTTCCCACTGCGGCGAAAGCGCGGTGCCTTCCACCGGCGCTCGCAGTGCCGCGCCGCACGTGCGGCGCACAATAAGATCGGGGAGAAACGACGTCAGGGTTGCCGGAGCTCCGGGCTCCTTCATGCGTTTGGTCAGCTTTTCCATCGCCAGCTGGCCCATGTCATACATCGGCTGGCGCATCGTCGTCAGCTCCGCATATTGCGCAAGCTCGATATCATCGAAGCCGATAAGGGCGAAATCCTCGGGAACTCGGACATGTGCGGCCCGCGTCGCTTCGAGGGCGCCGATCGCCTGCACGTCGCTCGCAATCACAACGGCGGTCACGCGGTCGGCACCTGTGTTGCCTGCAATCAGGCGCCGCATGGATTCACGACCCGCCTCCCGGTTGAACCCATCGTTCTTTCCCGCTTCTCCAATCACCACGCGATCCATGCGGAACACCAGTCCCGCCTCCTCCAGCGCCATCCGATACCCTGCCAGCCGTTCCTGCGCCGGCTGTGTGGAGAGGCTGGCGTTGATCATCGCGATCGCACGATGCCCGAGACTCAGGAGATGGCGGGTCGCCGCGAGAGATCCCTCTTTGTTCTGGACGCGAATCGAATCGAACGAAGGATGGAATGCATCGACGAGAACGAGCGGCAGGTGCATCTGCTCGAAGCGTGCTGCATAGGATTCCGGCAACTTCATCGAAAAGAACAACACGCCGTCAACATGGCCACGGTGAAGAGATCGTCCCAGATACTGCTCGATCTGTGCGGGATGGCTCACACTATACAGGATGAGGTCGACACCGACCTCCGCAGCCTGGTCCTGCACTCCCTGCAGTACCTGTACAAAGAAATAGTTCGTAAACGACGGAATGATGACGGAAATAGTATTCGTCCGTCGCGACGCGAGCCGTTGAGCTTGCGCGTGGGGCTGGTAACTCAGGCGTTTGGCGACAGCAAGGACTCGGGCTCGGGTTTGGGGTGAAACGTGCGGATGGCCGTTAAGGCACCGCGAGACAGTCCCAATACCGACGCCCGCTTCGCGCGCCAGATCGTAGATAGTAACACCCATCGAGGGGAGCGATTCTGTGTTACGTCTCTAATACAATTTGGGGTGAATTATTGGAAGCGCTTCCACAAAGATATCTCTTTAATGAAAATATGTCAAGGACTTTTTTCAGTAATCCAGGCCGGCTGCTCCTCGCGGCCCTCTCCCAATGCTTGCGTTTTCCTCACACACTCTCTATATTCCATGCGACAGCGGCAGATCCATCACTCCCTCTTCCGATTGCAGGCCTCCCTATGGCAGAAGTCAAGCTCGAAAATGTCTCCAAAGTCTATGATGGCAAAGTCACCGCCGTACGTGACGTCAACGTGACAATTAACGACAAGGAATTCGTCGTCCTCGTCGGACCGTCGGGTTGTGGCAAATCCACCGTTCTCCGGATGATCGCGGGCCTCGAGGAAATCAGCGCCGGCAACATCACCATCGGCGACCGCATCGTCAACGACGTGCCGCCGAAAGACCGCGACATCGCCATGGTGTTCCAGAACTACGCCCTCTATCCGCACATGACGGTGTATGACAACCTGGCATTCGGCCTCAAACTCCGCAAGTACAGCAAGCCTGAAATTGATCGGCGCGTGCGTGAGGCCGCAAAGATCCTTGCCATTGAGAGCTACCTTGACAGAAAACCCAAGGCCCTTTCGGGAGGACAGCGCCAGCGTGTTGCCCTGGGACGGGCGATCGTCCGCCAGCCAAAAGTGTTCCTCTTCGACGAACCTCTCAGCAACCTTGACGCCAATCTCCGCGTGCAAATGCGCACCGAGATTTCACGGCTTCACCACCGCCTGCAGACGACCATGATCTATGTCACCCATGACCAGATCGAAGCAATGTCGATGGGAGACAGGATTGTCGTGATGCGCGACGGCGTGGTGCAGCAGGTGGACACACCACTCACGATTTACCACAATCCGGTGAACAAATTCGTGGCCGGGTTTATCGGCAGCCCGACGATGAACTTCCTCGGCGGTCAACTGCGGCGCAACGGCATTCTGTCGTTCCAGCAGGAAGGTGCGGGGCTTGCGTTGCCGCTCGCGCCGGTAATTGCCGACCGGCTGAAAGACGTTCCGGCAGGTCCGGTGACGCTCGGCATCCGGCCGGAGCATATCCATCTGCATCGTCCGGCGGACGTCGAGAGTGTCGCACCGATCTCCGCAATGATCGATGTCGTCGAACCCGTGGGCAATGAGATCTTCATCTACTTCTCGACCGGCTCCGGCGTACAGTTCGTCGCCCGCATCGCCACCGACCATGCGCCCGAAGTCGGGAAACGCTGCGAGCTGCTCGTGGACACGTCCCGTATTCACCTCTTCGACCACACGACCGAGCGTTCACTCTAATCGCATGGCGCACATCCGGCTCTGGCTCCTTCTCCTCCTCACGCCCGGGGCCCTCTGGGCGCAGTGGCACTCTGTCGGGAATGCGGAGTTTTCAGCAGCCCGCGGACGGAGCACGGTATCTCTCAAAGCATCCGGCGCGACCATTGAAATCAGCGTGCTCGCCGACGATCTCGTGCGGGTGCACATGGTCCCGCCCACTCTTCCCGGGCGCACGTCCCCCGCACCGTCGCATTCCTGGGCTGTGATCAAAACGGAGTGGCCGGCTGTGCGCGCCGAGATTGCCGATGCTCCTGACGCGCTCACCATTACCACCGCCCTGCTGCAGGTGCGCATAGGCAAGAAGCCCGTGCGCATCGCCTTCTACGACAGGAACGGCACGCTCATCAATGAAGACCTGCCGTCCAAAGGCATGGAGTGGATTCAGCGGACCTCGTCTGATTCCCTGCGCGACGCCCCGGGCACTGTCGGTGCCGAAGTCCGGGTCTGGAAGACCATGCCGGCGGAGGAACGGTACTACGGTTTCGGCGAAAAAACCGGCGCGTTTGACCGGACAGGGAAGAGCATGACCATGTGGAACGCCGACATCCCGGCATACAGTGCCGGGACCGATCCGCTGTACCAGACGATCCCTTTCTTCCTTGGCATCCGCAACGGCCGCGCCTATGGCATCTTCTTCGACAATACCTATTGGTCGAATTTTGACATGGGGAAAGAGTCACGCGACCAGTACGCCTTCGGGGCGGAGGGCGGAGATCTCGACTATTACTTCTTCTGGGGTCCGACCCCGAAGGGAGTCCTCGGGCGGTACACCGAACTTGTGGGCCGCATGCCGTTACCCCCCCTCTGGTCCCTTGGTTATCAGCAATGCCGATGGAGCTATTCGCCGGAGGCACGTGTACGGGACATTGCTCACAGGTTCCGTGAGAGTCAGATTCCCTGTGACGTCATCTACCTTGATATTGACTACATGGACGGCTACCGGGTGTTTACGTGGAATCCTGTGAATTTTCCCGACCCACGGCGGCTTGTCAGGGACCTCTCCGACGAGGGCTTTCACACCGCTGTGATCATGGACCCCGGTATCAAGACCGATTCGATGTACGCGGCTTTCCGTTCAGGCCTTGCCGCCGACTGTTTCCTGAAATATTCCGACGGGCGCCTGTTTACTGGAGATGTATGGCCGGGGCGCTGCGCGTTTCCGGATTTCACCGCCGATGCCGCCCGTCGTTGGTGGGGAGATCAGATGTCGGGCCTCGTGGACCTGGGTGTCCGCGGTTGGTGGAACGACATGAATGAGCCGTCGGTCTTCAACGTGCCCACCAAGACGGTCGATCTGTCCGTCATTCACAACGATGGCGGACTCGGGACAAGGCACGCGAAGAGCCACAATGTGTACGGCATGCAGATGACCCGTGCGACGTACGAAGGATCGCTCCGTCACAACCCCTCCGAACGCCCGTTCGTCCTGACACGCGCTTCGTACGCAGGCGGCTGGAGGTATGCAGCGTCATGGACCGGTGACAACGTCGCTTCCTGGGATCACCTGCAGATGGCGCTGTCGATGTGCCTCAACCTCTCGCTGTCCGGACAACCGTTTGTGGGGGCGGATATTGGCGGATTCATAGGGTACCCTTCCGGAGAGCTTTTTGCCCGCTGGTTGCAGCTGGGCGTGTTCACACCCCTGATGCGCGCGCACTCGGTGATCAACGAAAAAAACAAGGAACCGTGGGAATACGGCGCCGGATTCACCGAGATCAACCGGTCAACGATTGCATTGCGCTACCGGTTGCTCCCCTTCATCTATAATGTGATGGTGGAAGCCTCGCTCTCGGGAATCCCCGCCATGCGCCCGCTTCTGCTTGAATACCCCGGCGACCACCGGTTTATCGGCTCTGACGAGGAATTCATGTTCGGCGAAGATGTTCTCGTGGCCCCGGTACTCCGGCCCGATGTCGTGCAGCGCGACGTTGAACTCCCGCAGGGGATCTGGTACGACTTTGTAACGGGCTCACGGACGCCCGGGGGAGGATCCGTCCGGGTGGACGCGCCGATAGACAGGATCCCGGTATTCGTCCGTGCGGGCGCCATCATTCCATCCCAGCAGGTGGTGCAGTTCACGCAACAGCAGCCGGTCGACCCGTTGACGTTGACGGTCTTCCCCCTGGCCGCAAACGGCACGGTGGTCACGCGCTACTACGAGGATGACGGCAGGACATTTGACTACCTGAAGGGGTCGGTGTTGCGCCGCACGCATACGCAGCAGCGTGCCGGGACGACGCTTGCCGTGGAAATCACCGCCGCGGAAGGATCTTATCGGCCGGCACCACGGCATCTTCTCGTCACCGTCGTCGACGTCGCCAAGGAACCTGTGGCGGTGGTCCTCAACGGCACCCCCCTTTCACGAACCGACAGCACGCAGATCACCGGACAGAATGATGTATGGACGTACGATCCGGTCAAACATGCGGTCACGACACGAACGGACGATCGATGGACTGGACAACGACTCGAGTTGCGGTATGAATGACAACGACAAACAGCGTGCGCAGGCCCTGGTCAACCGGTTGCTGAACGAGGCGCGGGAAAACGCCTCCGCAAATGAATTCCGGGCGGCGTTGACGGCGATAAAGAAAGCAAAGGCCCTTGACCAGGCCAACGTCTATCTGCTTGCCCTTGAGCGGCAGATAGAGCAGATCGATGATCTGCTTTCGGCGGGCAACCTGACCGACGCGCAGAAGGCGGATATTCTTGAGTCCGTCCCGCGGCTTGTGGATCAGGCGATTCAATCTGACTCTGCGCTGGAGAGGCCGGGTACACCCCGGACGCCCGGCAAGGAGACTGCGGAAGAAGCTGAAGCCCGTCTTGCTGCGGGCCGGTGGCTGAAGAACCAGTACTTTCAGCGGGCGCACGATTTTGTCCGCAAGGGGGAGTACGACCATGCGCTGACGGAGCTGCGCAGGATTTTCAGCGTCGACGATCAGGACAAGATTGCGCGGGAATTTGAGCTGAAGATCCTCCAGATGCTTGAGTTGCAGCGCCGGACACCGTTGGTCACTGCGCAACGCCCGGTGCAACCGCCCGCGGAGGAGGTTGCCGCGGAGCCCCCCCCGCCAGCCGGCGACAGAATTCGCGGCACGACGCAGAAGTCCACCATGATCTGGATGGCTGTTATTGTCACACTCCTTATTGTGGCATTGGGCTCCTGGTACTTCTGGAAACGCCATCAGGCGCCACCGGCTGTTCCGCACGTCCGGGAGCAGTCATTGGAGAAACCCGAGGAAGCACCTCTCTATCCTGTTCCGCCCGTTCAGCTTGCGCCGGACACTACAAAGAAAGATACAACTCTTGCGCGTTAGGCGGTGCCCCGCGTGACGTGCATCACCGGCCGATTGCAGAGTCCACACACCATTTTGTAGATTTCGCCCGCCTCCCTCTCAGCGCACTCCCGCGTGCGTCTGGGGGTTACCCATCTCTGTTCATCGTACCCACATTTCCCCGCATTGTGCTTCTGACCGCCTGATTCCGTCGAATCCCCCGGCTTTTCGGCCGGGCGGGCCTGAACCACCGTGGCATGTCGTTTGCTCAAATGTGATGTGGAGCAAAGAATGCCCGGACTCAACACGAATAATATGGCGTTGCTGCGGCTCGCGGACAAACTGGTCCGCGATGGAGACCATAACGGCGCGCTCACGGCGATCATGAAGGCGCGCGAGATGGATCCAACCAACCGTTACGCGGAAGCGTACGAGGAGCGCGTTCGCTCGCTGCTCGCCAGCGGAGTCCCCGGCACCGGAGGATCAGGACCCGGGACTCCGGATGCCGCCGGAGACGCTTCACCCACGACCGCAGCCCCCTGTTCGCGGCTCGCGGAAATCGTCGCGCTGCTCGACCAGGCCAACTCGGCCATCGCGCGTGCCGATTTCCCCGAGGCGTTGGAGTACATCGGGAGGGCACGTCAGCTTGATCCTGAGAACGGAGATATCTGTGCGCTGGAGGAGCAGGTTCGTGGAGCGTGTGACAGCGCCTCGCCAACGTCGACGGAGAATCTCCAGGATTTCGAGATTGTCCGGTCTACGCTTGAAGCATACACATCCGAAGCGATGGAGCTCACCGCAATCGGTGAGTACGAAGAAGCTCTGCATCTTGTAACCAAGGGGTTTGTTCTCGACCCCGCGAATGAGCATCTGCGGGAAGCCGAACGGCATATCATCGCTGCCCGCCAGATCGCGGAAGCGCATCAAGAAGCCCAGGTGTTCGCGGCCGAACACTACCAGCGCCTGCTCGAACGCGAACAGACGCAGCGCGAGGAATTTGCGCGCCACCTGGATTGCGCACGGACACTTTTTCGGAATGGCGCGTACGATGACGCGCTGACGGAAATCGCGCTGGGGTACACCGCGGATCCCGGCAATGAAGAGCTCCAGGCCGTCGAACGAGCAGTCTGGCAGGCAAAGGGGGAATCACCCTCCCAGGCGGAGTATTCGGCCAGGCATGAAGAAACGGCGCGCATCATCCGGCTGCATATTCTGGCCGCAGAAGAGTTTTCTAAAAATGGAGATTTCATCCGGGCCCTCGACGGCCTCGCCAAAGCGTATGTCCTGGATCCGGCAAACAAGGATATCAAACGAGCCGAAGTGCGTATTCGCCAGGCGGAGCTTCGCCATCATCAAGCTTCCGGCTCACCTCTTACACTTGTGTACCATCATGATCGCGTGGTGAACGGAGAATGACACTCATAGAGACAAAACCGACCGCCCCTGTACCGGCGGATCAGATGTACGAAATCCGGACTATGGCCGAATCCGGCCAGTTTGCCGATGCACTCATCCGTTTGCGGAAGATCAAACCACTGTACCCGCGCAACACGTTTCTCGTCGCACTGGAAAAGCAGCTCGAACGCTTGCTGGTTCTGCCGCGCGACGCCGAACCGTCTGGGACACAGAAGAAGGATCTTCTGAGTTCCTTGCCGGGGCTCGTGCAGGGCGCTGTCGATTCTCTCCGGCAGCAGTCGCCGGCCCAGGTACGACCGGCAGCCCCGCCCCCGAAAACTGAACGGAGCGATCGGGATGCCGCGCGCTCGCAGCTGAAGGAACAGTACTTTCAGCACGCCGACGAGTATCTGAAAAAGGGCGCTTATGGCAGCGCGCTGGTGGAAATCCGACGGGTGAAGATCATCGCTCCGGACGATCCCACGGTGACTGAATACGAACGCACCATCCGCCAGCTTGTCGAATTACAGCAGCGAACCGGCGTCACGACACATGATGCGGATACGCCGGCCGCACTTGAAACGGACTCCCCACGCACAGGGGTCGAGGCATCCCCCACCCCGGCCCCACCGGTGCGTGAGTACGATTCGGTCATCATGCCGCTGGCCTCCCCTGCCGGCGGCAGCGATACCGAACCCTCTGCGCCACTCCGGCGAAAATCACGGGCTGTGCCGATCGTCGTGCTTATCATCCTCGTGATCTGCATCGCCGTCGCAGCCCTGGCGATTTTCAGCAACCCGGACCAGACCGAACCTACCTCCGGCAACGACCAAACAACCGGAAAAGATCAGTCTCCCGTGGCCCAGGTCCAGTCTCCCGTCACGCAGGTCCAGCCGCCCGTGACGCAGATCCACCAGCCGCCCGCAGAGGCGACCACGGATCCTGCCGCCCGGACAGTCATGGCGATCACCGAAACTGCTGCGCCATCCGATGCGACTCCGGCGAAAACCGAAAAACCGGCGGTCACGGAGCCGGCAACACACAAGGCCGACAACACACAACCTCCGCCTCCGGCGACATTGCACCGGCATACGTCACCTGCCGCCGTGGTCCAGAACACCGAACCCAAGGCTAACCCGGAGGAGAGTGTTCCCCTGACTCCTGCCAAGCCTGTCTATGCCGACAGCGATCCGCAGATCGAGCACCTCGAACAACCGGTGCTTCCGCACGAATCTTCCGGGTCGACGGGTACCGTCGAGGTCATCATCATGGTACAGGTCAATCAAGAAGGCAAGCCGGTGAAGACCATGGTCGCTAAGAGCACCAATGCGGAGTACAATGCACCCATTGTCTCGGCCGTGATGCGTTCCACCTACAAGCCGGGAACAACCCCCGCCGGGCCGGCGACCAAATGGATTACCATACCTTTCCGCATTCAGTGACGCGCACTGAATGCGGCATCGGGCGGGGCGCGAGCCCCGCCCGTCGCGTTTCTACCACGAATACCTGATCGTGTACCTGACGGCCTTCTCCTCATCCTTTTTGACTTTCACCGGAAACCTGATCGTTGTCTGATCCACCTTTTCCCACGTGGATCCCGCGTTGACGATGTCCCACTGACTCCAGCGCCACGGGTGTTCGTAAATCATCACTTCTGCAGTCTCCGACTTGTGATTACGGATTTTCACTTCGATCGTCTCCTCGACCACACTCCCGTTGGCAAGTGATTTGAAGTCTTTTTGCGTCCGCTCGCCGACGATATCGAAGGCATTCCCAAGATAGAGGCGGAGTTCTTCGTCTTTTGGCGTATGGTCGATCTCATCCTCTCCGATGAATTGTTCTTTGCCATCCTGGTCCCGTTTGTACACCCGCACTTTTCCCTTTGGCAGCGGTGTGCCCAGCCCGGATTTCTCTTCATTTTTGAACGTCACGTAAACGCCTACTTTGGTGTTCGATTGCTGGCCGAAGCTCCCTTGGGAGCGATAGGAGAAGTTATTGTGCCAGTACCGCCATTGATCGGCAAGTCCGTCGTAGATAAACATCTTCTTCGCGGGGACGTTTTTTCCGGAAGTCAGCTCCATCTGTTTCGTCTCGTCATTCCCCACGTCTGTCCGTCGCTGCAGGGTGTACAGTTTATATTCGAAAAGTTCGGTCTGGTGGAATTGCGGGGCGGCCGCCTCATCCGCGATCATGGCTTTGTTAGTACGGAGCGCTCCACCAAAGCCCTGTTGCACCACGTTGACGTCTCCCGCCACAAGCTTGAGTCCAGCGTTGCTGAAGGTTGTGCCGGAGGCATTCGTGATGGTGACCCACCCGGTAAGATCCAAGCGGGCATCGTCGGCGGAGAGGAGTGCCACATAATTCGCTGTCCAGCTAAGCCCGCCTGCAAGGTAGCTGATTTCCGTTCTGTGCAGCCCTTCTTTCGTGTTCGACACGAGCCATTCCAGCTGCGGTTTCAGGATCAGCCCTTCGGGAAGTCCGGGCAGAACCAGGCGCCCCTCCGGAGCGATTTCGATCTTCCCGTTCATTTCGGCTACCATGCCGCCCAGAAGGGTCTGGCCTGAGTACCCTGTGGCCAGCAACGTGCCGGTGACGGTGAACTCTTTCTTGGTGGCGGGATCCACCCTCACAAATTCTATTGTTTTGCCCAGATACCGTTCCAGCAGTTTTGAGGGATGGACGAGATCATACTGGTAATTCTGCTCCAGAACCCTTACAGCGGACGGGTCTGTCAGACTGAGGAAGTGCAGCGATGTCCCGTCTATCGTTGACGGGATATCCGGGAGCACTGCATGGCTCAACCCCCGCGGGAGGCTGAGCGAGCGCTCTTCGCGGATGAGCGAGAGATTTTGGTTATAAATGGTCAGGTCAACTGACAGCCGATCCGACGCGGTCGTGGACTTCAGCGGCTGTGCTGGTGCACCGGATACGGCGATCAGCGCCGCGGCGGCACACAATGCTGTTACGAGAGTCCTGTTCATCGACATCCTCCGGAGTGTTGAAAGACGCGGTTGTTTGTCGTACCTTGTATCGTTCACCTTCTGTCCGTTCATATCATTAACGTGTGAAAGGTAAATGAAATCTCCCCTGCTTTTCTTCAATACCGATGCCCGGATACTTGCCGGGATCAAGCAGGGAGATGAATCGGCGCTGGTGACCCTGTATGAGGCAAACCGCCGCCCCATTACCGCCTACGTTACGCGGAACAATGGAACGCCGGATGATGCCGACGATATGGTCCAGGAATCCCTGATTGTTCTCTGGGAGCGGGTGCGCACGGGTCGGTATGAGCACACGTCCGCGATCGGCACATTTCTTTTCGCTACTGCCAGAAATCTCTGGCTCAGACGACTGGCGAGGCGGAGGCGCGAACAACCGCTTGCCCCTTCGCACCAGGATCAACCCGCCGGAGACCCGTCTCCGCTCGAGGCGATGCTGGAGGAAGAAGACACTGTATGCGTCCGCGACGCGCTTGAACGCCTGGGCGATCCCTGCAGGGCTCTGCTCGTCCAGTTTTACTGGGAAGAAGAATCGATGGAAGAGATTGCCCGGCGGCTGGGGTTCGCCAATGCAGCCACTGCAAAATCAAAGAAGTATCAATGCAAAGAGCAACTCAAACGATTGATGACCACATCTGCGTCGGGCCATGAGCGCGCCTGAACACACGCACCTCTCTCCGGATACTCTCGAGGAGGCTGTCCTGGGCCGTCTGACGCCTGCCGAGATGAAGGTTGTCGAGGAACAGGTGCTGGCATGTTCCCGGTGTGCCGAAGCCTACGCGCAGGAGCAGCTTGTCGCCGCCGGAACCAGGGCGTGGGCACGCAGAGATTTGCGGCAGCGTCTCGCCACCCGCATCGCCACTGGCTCGGCCTCACGCGTTCCCTGGCCGCGGATCCTAGGAGTCGCAGCACTGCTCGTGGTGATCGTGGGAGCCGGGCTCATCTTCCGCTGGCGGGAAACGATCGCTCCTGACGCCGGCATGACGGCCGATACGACTCTTGCGGATGCCGCACAGATCACCGCACAGAATGTCCCAGTCCCCGCCGCGGCGTCGCGTGATCGCGCGTCGGCAACCACCCACACAACCACGCCCCAGGAGGCACCCAGGGCTCCCGGAAAGGACGCTCCCGCGCCGGCGTCAACAGAACGCCCTCTTCTCGCTGAAGGAAGCCTGGAGAAGAAAAGCGACAGAGAGGCCGCGCCACTCCCGTCAACCGCTGCGGAGGATCGAGACGATCGGACCCCGGCGCAACCGGGGATAGACGTATGGATGGGCGGAACGACGTCCGCGGACGGCCTCGGTGGAGCATCACAGCTGCAGCCTGCCGGCGCTTCTCAGCAGGGTGTGCGGTTGTACAATGCGGAAAAGTCGGTACGCGCAAAAGGCGAGGCTGCGTCAAAACCTGTGTTTGTGATTCACCAGGAGTTGGTGCATGCGCTTGCACGCCGTCGGGTTGATGAGGCAGCAGGGGGCNNTCCAACTCCATTCCCTTTCCGCCCGGCAGCTTACCCCCGATTCATTCCAGGTCATCCTCCCGGACCGGGTTCTGGGATACCGGATGCCCCGCAGTACAACACGCTAGACACCCCAATCCCGGGCCTCCCTGCTGCACATCGCATCCCACCGCGCCCGGGGCTGCGCGTGAGCAGCAGTCCGGTGAACGCTAGAAGGGAAGATCGAACTCAAGAAATGGTGTAATGAGAACGCCCGGAACCGGCTGTTGAATATCCGATGCGCTGGCAATGCGCACACCTGCGAGGACCCGGCGTCCGCCGCCGATGTTTACTGCCACACCGGGCGTCACGGAAAAGATCGTCAGATGGTCGGACAACGGTGACGCATCCGTTTCCGACAAGCCACGGGAATCAAGGATCCCCACCATGAATGGCTTTGGAGAATAGTCGATGACGTCATANNTACCATCCTGTTTCCATCCGGTTGTCCCTGTCGGCAAAAAACTCCATCGAAGAGGTCTGGTCGTTGAAGATATCCTGGTATTTCATCACCACGACCTCCTCCATGGTATACTCAATCTTGCGCCATGCAATCCCGCCATCGAAGCGGACGGAAAGCCCGCGACCTTCGGCACACAGGCCAATGCCGGCATGCGCCGCCATAAACGCCGATCCGTTGAGTACGGCATACGTACCGCCGGCGGTGAGCGCGAGATTCCGCGTGGCTGCGATTTGCGCATCCAGACCCAGGCTGAACGGGGGAAGGCTCCAGGTGAAGTTGCTCCCTTTAAACTGTGATTGGTTCGCACCGGCAGTTTCGCGATAGGTTGCGCCGGAGCTCGAGCGCAGGGTATCAACCTGAAAGACACCTAAGGCGTTGACCTTCGTGTGACTCCCCAGAACTCCGGTATATGTTGCCGTCGTCCCGATATGAACGCGCGGCGTAATGCGGATCTCCCCCGACCGGACACTGTCGGTGACATAGACCGGAAGGTCATCCATGATCCCGGCGGTTTTCACGTCCTGTACGTACACCTCCCTGCTGACGACACAACCCGTCACCCAGAGCAATGATGTGAAGGCCGCCAGACAGACCAGGATATCGACACCACGCCGCGCGTTCAACATGGGAAGGGCTCCTATGCTTACTTCACAAGCAACATGCGTTTCGTTTCAACGAACGATCCTGACTGAATACGGTAGAAATACGCGCCGCTGGGCCGGTTGGCCGCGTCCCAGCGTACCATATGGCTCCCCGCCGCGCGCTCTTCATCCACCAGTGTCGCAATCTCCTGACCTACTGCATTGAAGACGGTCAGGCGGACGTGGCCCTGGAACGGGAGGGAAAAGGCGATCATTGTGGACGGATTAAAGGGGTTCGGTGAATTCTGTGCCAGGGCGAAGTTTTCCGGTGCTGTCGCAACATCAGCCACTTCAGTTGCTTCCACCGCGGCTTCGTGCGCGAACAGACTGCAACCGGTGCGAATACCGTTTTCGCGCATCCCTTTTTCGATGAAGGAGAGCGTCCGATCTAATTCGCGGGCATAGTCCTTCTTGACCACTTCCAGCGCAGAGAGGATGAATGTGGTCACTTCCGGTGCCGTCACTTTCACCTGCGCTCCTTCAAATCCATTTTGCGCGAGCGCGGCATCAATGAACATTTCCGCCACCGGCACGGTCGCCTCGGACAACATGGCAATGGTCTGCCGCTCCGGACGCGTAAATGCGGTGCCGTACTGGATGATATACTTCTGATATTCCTGTTCCGCTCCAATGATCAACTTCGTGGCATCGCTTTCCGACATGCTGCAGGCCGAGGCAAGGTCTTTTGCATATGCCGCCGCCAGCAAGGCGCCTGCATTCGCCGGGCGGGTCTGTGCAGCGAGAACCATCCTGGCGCCTATTTCGCGGTCGATATTCCGCCGCAGAAGAATGTCGACGGCCGTTTCTGAAAGGTCATGTCCAAGGGCGGGAGCAATTCCCGTTGCGAACATCAGGGCGACCGGAGGNNCCGTTGCGAACATCTGGGCGAGCGGATGGCCCTCCGCATCCGTTTCGGGAACGCCCGCAGCGATAAGGATCTTCGTCAACTCCGGCACGATCTGATCGAGCAACTCGTACCCCTTTTCAATCGCATATCCCCCCGGTGCGGATGTTTGCGGGTCGACGAACTTCGGAAAGGTGAAGCTCCGGACATGTGCAGTATAATCCGCACCCCAGGTCTGATTGTGCGTCATGAAGCCCAGCGCAAGAGATTTTTGTGCCGGCGTCTTCGCCGCCAACCACACGTGCATCGCATGGTTATGGCACATGTCGGTGAGCGTCTGGCCCGGCGCATCCAGGATGAAATTAAAGCAATCAGGCATGAGCGATCCGTACATCTCGTTCAAGTTGGGCACCCCGTATTT
>PMCM01000063.1 GCA_003154155.1 Ignavibacteriota bacterium
GAAAGGGAATTATGGTCCGCCGCGTGAGCTGTCTTTTCCTGACGGCGCTGGTGCTTTGTGCCGCAGGCGAAGCTTGGGGTTGGGGGAGTGTAGGACACAAAATCATCAATCAGAATGCGGTGCAACACCTCCCGCCCGCAATGTCTCAGCTTGCCGCTCAACAGGCATTTTTGACGGCTCATGCAAGCGATGCCGACAACAGGAAATCGTCCGATCCGACAGAAGCACCCAAACACTTCATCGACCTTGAAACGTTCACCGATTTCCAGCATCTTCCGGCGGATTTCTCGGTTGTTGTTGCACAGTACGGACTGCCGGCATTGCAGGTCAATGGTATTCTTCCCTGGACAATTGTCACGACGGTGGATTCCCTGACGGCGCAGTTCCGGCGGGCGGACTTGTCCAAGGCGTATCAGACCGCAGCCGATCTCGGCCATTACGTCGGCGATGCCTATCAGCCGCTCCACTGTACGGTCAACTACGACGGCCAACTCACGCAAAATTCCGGGATCCATTCCCGCTATGAAACCACGATGCTGGGGCAGTTTCAAACTTCCATTGTGATCACCCCTGACACGATCCATCTTGTCAGCGATGTGTTTGCGTTTGCCAACGAGATCGTGGTGCATTCCAACAGCTATGTGGACTCCATTCTTCAGGGGGACAACGCCGCGAAATCAGTATCGGGCTGGAGCGGCGGCGGGTCGGCACCGGCCCTCTACTATACCACACTCTGGGCTAAGACAGGGCGACTCACCCAGGAAGTTATGCAACACGCCACCCGTGACCTGGCCTCGCTCTGGTTCACCGCATGGGTTCGTGCGGGCGTGACCGACGTGCAGCAGTCCCCTGAAGCGCCGGCACTGCCGAAGGCATACGTTCTGGAGCAGAACTATCCGAATCCGTTCAATCCATCCACAAGAATTGGGTATAGGGTCTCGGGGTTGGGGGCTGGGTGGGTGCGGCTCAGCGTCTACGACATCCTCGGACGTGAGGTGGCGGTGCTGGTGAACGGTGAGAAACAGCCGGGAGCGTACGAAGTGTCGTTCGACGGAACTGGTCTGGCGAGCGGGGTCTATATCTACAGGCTTTCCGTCGGCACCTTTGCGCAGACGCACACGATGACGCTTGTGCGATAATGAACATGATCTGAAACCTGCATCTTCGTTCATTCCAGGAGCCGCCGATGATCGCCATTCTTGTCTTCTTTGTCCTGGGGCTCTTCATTGTGACAATGCTTGCCGTCAGCTCGATGAAGAAGACACTGCAGGACCTGCGTCAGGAATTTGCGCGTCTCAGCGCACGGGTGGGGGAATTGGAGCGTACGCAGCCTCCGGCGCGTGACTGGGATTCCTCCGTGCCTGCAACCCCGGCAATCCCGTTGGCATTGCCTGCCGGGGCCGTACATCCGGGTTCGAGGGAACCTGCTGCGCCTTCCCCGGCGCCTCTCCCCCCTGGGTCCCCGCCGCCCGCACATCGCGTGTCCCCGGTAGCAGCATCTCCTTCAACTTCGGCACCCCCACCTCCTCCCGCCCGTTCCCGTGCCGAATGGGAGGCCTTGATCGGAGGAAAATTCCTCAACCGGATAGGTGCCCTTGCCCTGATCATCGGCATGGGGTTTTTCCTGAAATACGCCTTCGACAAGAATTGGATCAGCGAATGGCTTCGGGTGGGGATTGGAGCGGCGGCGGGCGTGGCGCTTCTTGTCGGCGGGAGGCAGTCACATCGAAGGGATTTCCAGCTTTTTGCGCAGGGACTTGTCGGCGCTGGCATTGCGATTTTGTATTTAAGCGTCTACGCCACGTTCAATTTCTATCACCTGGTATCCCAGCCCGTGGCGTTTGTTCTCATGGCGGGCGTGACGGTGCTGGCGTTCACACAGGCGTTTCTGTACGAGGCCATGGCGGTATCGCTGCTCGGCTGGCTGGGAGGTTTTCTGACCCCGTTCCTCCTGAGTACCGGAGAAACTCACCCGGTTGCGCTGTTCACCTATCTGGCGATGCTCGATCTTGGATTGATCGCGATCCTGATAGTCCGGCGCAGCTGGCACATTCTCGCCCCGCTGTCGCTGGGCGCGACCTTCTTCATCTATTATCTCTGGTATGCTTCAAGATTCAGCGAAACGGACCTTGGTATAGCGGTGACGTTTCTCACCATATTCTGGGTCCTGTTCTTTGCCTGGGATGTGCTGACAGGGGTCCGCGACAGCAAGCCCGCAACACCGGTCCGGATGGTAACATCCATCGGAGCCGCAGTCGTGTACTATCCGGGATTGTACGCTCTCCTTGATGCGTACCTCCACGGGTGGCTTGCCCCGGCGACGCTGGCTCTTGCGGCCGTCTATGCGTTGAGTGCCTGGTCTTTGCAGAGGTCAAGAGACAAGGTGCTGCCTGCCTCCATCCAGTATGCCATCACGGCCGTCATTCTTCTCGTGACCGGTACCGAAATCGCCTTCGGAGACCATGTGGTGATTGCTGTGTACGCCATTGAGGCGGTCGCTCTTGTCTGGTTCGGAAGGTCAACATCGTTGAAACATGTCCGGGTTCTAGGACTGGCCGTCTTGTACTGGGGGTGCATTGTTCTTCTGTTCACCGAAAACACCATATACTATACGCATGTGAGCGAATACCGGCTGCTATGGAACGTGCGAACCGCGGCATTCCTTGCACTCATCGCTGCAACCGGCATGGTGGTGTTCAGCCTTCGGGAAGAGGAAGATCGACCACGTTTTCCGCTGCATGCCATACTCCACGGGACGTGGACGTTTCTTCTCTTCTTGTTGATCACAGTGGAAACGGGTGATTTCTTTCGCAGGCTTGCGCTCGCAGGGGATGAAACGCAAGCCGCCCTGGCGGTTTTCCAGAGGCTGATGACACTGGGCATGCTCTGGCTCCTTCTTGGCACTGCGCTCTTTACGATCGGACAGCGGCTTGCCGTCGTTCCGCTCCTGTTCATGGGATGCTGCATGATTGTGCTGGGAACGTGTCTGGCGGTCGTCCGGGGCATTGCGTTTGATCCGATTGCGGCGTACACGTTTCTGCTGAATTATCGTGCGGCAGTGCTGGTGCTCACCTGCGTCCTCCTCTCGTGGTGCTTCTCCCGTATGCAGGGGGAGTGGCCTGTGCCGGCATGGGAGAACGAAATCCGGTTGCTCCTGAGAATTCTCCTGGTTGCGGTGCCGCTCGTGCTGGTCAGCGCCGAAATCCGCGACTACTATGAACAGGCGATATCTCTGCGCGACCGCCTGTCAGGAGAACACACGGCGGATCTGGAGAATCTGAAACAGATGTTTCTCTCGACAAGCTGGCTGCTGTTCTCCATCGGCCTGATGGGGATCGGGATCGTGCGGCGTGTGCGAGCGCTTCGTGTGATCGCCATCGTCTTGTTCGGCGTCGCGATCCTCAAGATCTTCTTCTATGATCTCTCATTTCTCGAAACAATCTACAGGATTGTTTCCTTTATCGGATTGGGAGTGATCCTGCTGGCCGTTTCATATTTGTATCAGCGGTACCGGAGTGTGATTCTTGACGATGCAACGGGATCCTGACAAGAGGGGAATGCTATGTTCATTGGGCACTATGCTGTTGCGCTTGCGGCAAAGAAGGCGTCGCCGCGCACTTCGCTGGGCACGCTGTTTATCGCAACGCAGTTCGTCGNNACGTCGACCTGCTCTGGCCGCTCTTCCTTCTCTTCGGTGTCGAACATGTCCGCATCGCCCCGGGTGACACCATTGTCACACCACTGGATTTTTACGATTACCCCTACACGCACAGCCTGCTTGCCGTCGGTTGTTGGGGAATCCTCATCGGCATCCTGTATTTTGTGGTGCGACGGGAAGTGCGCGGTGCGGTGGTCGTCTCGCTCTGTGTATTCAGTCACTGGCTTCTTGACCTTATTGCGCATCGGCCCGACCTTCCTGTGGGATTGACCGGAGACACCCGACTTGGGTTGGGACTCTGGAACTCGCTTGCAGGAACATTGCTCGTCGAATCAGCGCTCTTCGCCGGAGGTGTGGCGCTGTACATACGATCCACAAAAGGAAGAAACCGTAGAGGGACCGCCGGCTTCTGGGTTCTTGTCGCGGCACTCTACGCGATTTACATCGTCAATCTGTTTGGTCCCCCCCCTCCGAGCGTTCAGATGATCGCAGTCGCAGGGAACCTTGCATGGGTGTTCGTCTTCTGGGCGTACTGGGTTGATCGGAACCGGGAAATGCGGGGTGAGGAGATCCACCAGTAAAAGAGGACGCCACAGGCATCTCCCACTGTGATGCCTATGGCGTTTTTTTGAGGTATGGTATAGTGTGAATCCCACCGGAACGGGGTGTCCCGATGTTGATTATCCTACTACAATCACTGTGCCACGTTCGGGCCGGCCCGAACCTCGTGAAAATCCTTTGAATTAGTGCATTGACGGCGCTATCCGCATGCCGGACGTGCATAAATCTAAACAGCTGGTGTTCGGCGGAATGGACACTCTTGCCGGCCGGAGGCTAGGCCGTAAGGGTCCACTCATGCGATCAGTTTTGCTATTGTAAACGCTACCGCGGCAGCAAGACCCCCGATGATCACCGTCTGGAATGCGCTCCGGACCGGCTTTGTCCCCGTGAATTTACCCTTGACGAACCCAAAAACGAACAACGCGGTCAGTGTGATGCCGATGGAAAAGAAGAGTGCTCTGTGGGCATGGTCAATCAGCATATATGGGCAGAGGGGGATGAGTCCTCCCACAATGTATGCACCTGCGATAGTGGCTGCACTCTTGCTTGCCCTTCCCGGGTGTGGCTCTTCAAGGCCCAGTTCAAACCGCATCATGAAATCTATCCACGCCTCGGGCCTTTGGCGAAGCGCGGTAACAATTGGTGCGCTCTCCTGGGGGGTCAATCCATACTGTTCCAGAACTTCCGCAACCTCGTGTGCCTCTTTTTCCGGAATATCCTTCACTTCCTGCGCTTCCCGCTTCCGTTCACTGATGTAATGCTCCGCGTCCCCACGCGCAGCGAGATATCCTCCAAGCCCCATGGCAACTGAACCCGCGGCTACTTCGGCCAAACCGGCAGTCACCACAATTCCGGTGCTGGCGACTGCTCCTGAAAGCCCCGCGGCCAGGGCAAAGGGGACGGTGAGCCCGTCTGACATGCCGATGACAACATCGCGAACAACTTCTGAAGCCGTAAAATGCCGCTCCACATGGGGGGTCTGGGGCATAGTTCGCTCTCTGATGCTTGGTATTGTGGCTCATAGCCCCTGAATACGTGAAAAAAGGGGTCTCTTGGGGGATATGCAGTGTTTAATATTGATGATCAAAAAGATAGAATCAAGCATGTGCTTGCTTTCTATTCATAATCCTGCTATTTTTAATAACTTTCACATTGCGCTAATCCCCGAAAACCCGTTCCATGATCTCTCGCAAAGGAATCGTAGTCGGCGGAATACTATTGTCGCTCCTGTTAAATGCTCCACACGGTGTTGCTGCGGGCGTTTCGTTGCCTGCGGCGGCGGACAGTAGTTCCTCCGACACAACGAATGTACATACCCGAACGGGAGAGGTGGAATACGTGCCGGAATGGCACAGCATGTTCACAAGGCTGCCTGACGATTGGATGCGGTTTGCCCGGTCCACATTCCGGCTGAAGACCATTCCTACGATGGTGGGGATGACCGTGCTGACGGCGGTGCTCGTGGCCACGGATGATGAATCTTGGCGTTTGTCGGACCGGCTGTACAAAAGTTCGTCGCTTGCCAGGGGTGCGAGCGACATGCTGGAAGATATCGGCGATGGCCGGCCGCAGTTCGGTCTCGCTGCAGGTTTTGCCGTCTACGGTTTAGCTATGGGCGACAAACGGTCCCTGCGCACGGGAAGTCAACTCGTCGAGTGCATACTCGCTTGCGGCGTTGTCGTGCAAGTGCTCAAGCACGTGACCGGGCGCGAAAGCCCGGTGGTGTCCACGGGACCCGGAGGCAAGTGGGTGATTCTTCCCAATCAGATCGAGTACCATAAACACGTGCCGCACTTTGATGCATTTCCGTCGGGTCATATTGCGACCTCCATTGCCACTGTCACGGTCGTTGCGGAGAATTATCCGGAGTGGACCTGGGTGCGTCCGGTAGGCTACACGATCGTGGGCATGATCGGCGTCGCGATGGCGAACACCGGCATCCACTGGTACAGCGATTATCCGCTCGGTTTGGCTCTCGGCTATTCATTCGGCATGCTGGCCGCCCATCCCGACTTGCATGATGACGAAGCAAACGAAAATCCCGCTGTGTCCGTTGCACCCGCGCTCTCCACACAGGGGACCGGTATCTCACTTTCCATCACTTTCTGAGTGCCCCCCACCTTGACACTCTCCATGCTCTGCGTCCTACCGGCGTTCTGCATCGTGCTGAACGCACCTTTGACACAGGCTGCGGAACACTCCGCAACTACGGATGTGGCCCGCCAGACCGAGATCGTCGATACGCTGAGCATGACACGCATGGCGTCACAGGATCTCCCCCTGCCTGCGTGGCATGCGATGATCACCCATGTTCCGGCCACATGGTACGGCGCGTATCAACGGGTCTTTGAGCCGATGAATGTGTCGTCGATCGTGGGCATGGGTGCCCTGACCGGCGCACTCGTTTCCACCGACGCCGAGACCTACCGCCTGACACACAAGTTTTATACGGCCTCGACATTCCACAAAAATTTCGTCGAGGTGTGCGTATATATGGGTGACGGGCTTCCCCATTTCGGCGCAGCCGCCGGCTTCGCTCTTTTCGGACTTCTTACCGGCGACCGGCGCGCGATCCGAACGGGGAGTCAGATTGCGGAAGCCCTGGTGGGAACGGCTCTTGTGGTTCACACGTTCAAACACATATCCGGGCGGCAGCGCCCCACCAATGCGACTCGACCAGGCGGCGTATGGGATGTTTTTCCGAACCAATTGGACTACAGCAGATCTGTTCCACGGTACGATGCCTTTCCCTCCGGTCACCTGTCAACGACGGTTGCGACACTGACGGTCATTATGGAGAATTACCCCGAGGCGGGATGGCTCAAACCGGTGAGTTATTCGCTGATGGGGCTTGTGGGATTCGGCCTGGTCAACAAAGGGATGCACTGGTACAGCGATTTTCCCATGGCGATCGCCCTCGGTCATTTGATCGGCAAAACTGCGGCACATCCGGAAGGTGAGGTGCCGGGTGAGCGCCAGCAGAAGTATGCGGTCAACATCATGCCGGCGTTTACCGACAGGTCCGGTGGTGTTGCGGTCGAAATTCAATTCTAACAACGGATGTCATTTTTTCTTCGAATGAAAGGACCGGTTATGAGACAGTGGTGGATGATGGTCGTTGCAACGGCAGCCGTGCTCATCCTGTTTGGCGGATGCAGAAAAGACACCAAGGGCAGCGCGGAATTAGGCGCCAGCAAAGGCCAGGTTGCGGGTCTGACCTGGGGGGTCCCGAAGCGGTGGAGCGTCGCGCCCGAGAAGCCGATGCGCGCTGCGACCTACAGCATTCCGGCGGAAGCCGGCGAGGCTGAAGGGGGTGAGTGCAGCGTATTCTATTTCGGCCAGGGTGTGGGAGGAGATGTCGAATCAAACATCAATCGCTGGGTGAGCCAGTTCGAACAGACTGACGGGCCCCAGAAGGAATCGAAAGAGGTCAACGGTCTGAAGGTCACGATCGTCAAGATCGGCGGCACGTACCTCGCACCATCCGGGCCGATGATGATGGCATCGGGAAAGAAGGAGAACTTCCGTCTGCTCGGGGCGATTGTGGAAGGCCCGCAGGGATCCGTGTTCTTCAAGTTCACCGGGCCTGCGAAGACGGTCAATGCCGCGTCCGCTGAATTCGACGCGCTGGTCCAGTCGCTCGCGAAGTAGGCCCCGTCGTTTCCGCACTCTCCGGCTCCTGATCCGCCGCGGCTCGGCGCGCGGCGGATCAACAGGGCCACCTTCCATCCGCCACGAGCATCTCAATTCGCGCTTGCCTATATTCTTCGTACCCACATCATGGTCTTCCCATGCCGGTTCTTGCTGCCATAGATGTCGGCTCCAACGCCATGCGCATCGTCCTGGCGGCTGTTGATGCCGATCGCACCGTCGAAATCCTGGAAGTGATCCGCGAGCCCGTACGTCTCGGGGAAGACGTGTTCACATCAGGGATGATTGGCGAAGCCACCATCGACACCGCAGTCGGTGCGTTCGGGCGGTTCCGCGCGGCGATCGATCGTCATGGCGCACGGTGGACACGGGCAGTCGCCACCAGCGCAATGCGCGAAGCGATGAACCGGGACATTCTGGTGGACCGCATCTCCCAGGTGTCGGGCATTGACGTGGAGGTGGTCGGCGCGGAGGAAGAAGCCCGCCTGATTCACCTGGCGGTGTCGGCAAAGGTCCCGCTGAAAAACCACCACGCACTGCTTGTGGATATCGGCGGGGGCAGCACCGAGCTGACGCTCGCCACGGAGGAAGGCATTCTCTCCACCGCGAGCTTCACGATGGGGTCGGTGCGGCTCCTGCGCACACTCGGCGATTATCGCAAAGACGAACGCGCCGCACACCAGCTGATCCGTGAATACGTCGAGGCAACACACCAGAGAATCCGCCGGGCAATCGGCAGCCGGCAGGTTGATCTCTGCATCGGCACCGGCGGCAACGTGGAGGTNNTGCATCTGCGTCCCGACCGGGCGGACGTCATCGTTCCTGCAGCGATCATTCTGCGGAAAATCCTTCAAGTTGCAGGGGTCGACGAAGTGGTTATTCCCCGGGTCGGACTGAAGGACGGATTGCTGTTCGACATGATCGAGGAGTTCTACGGAGAGCGGCGGACCATCCGGCGCGAGCAGGTGATCGCTTCTGCGATAGAGGTGGGAAGGAAGTATCAGTTCGATGAACAGCACGCGGTGACGGTGTCGCGGCTGGCCGTGCAGCTGTTCGATGCGACACGCGATCTGCATAATCTCGGCATCGAGCAACGTCTTCTGCTTGAAGGTGCGGCCCTGGTCCACGATATCGGTACCTTCATTGCCGCTGCCGACCACCACAAGCACACGCAATACCTCCTTATCGCAACGCCCATTGTCGGCTTGTCCGCACCGCAGATGGCCATTGTCAGCAACGTTGCGCGCTACCACCGGCGATCGCAACCGAAGCCCCAGCATGAGCTCTTTCAGGCCCTTTCGTCCAAGGAACGGGTCGTCGTCGCCAAACTGTCCTCCCTTCTACGCCTCGCAGATGCGATGGATAATGAGCATGCCGCAAAGGTGTCCGGGTTTGCCCTGGAGTATAAGAAGCCACGTGTCACGTTGCGCCTTGAAGGAGAGGGGGACCTCCTGCTGGAAAAATGGGCTCTGTCGAAGAAAGCACAAATGTTTGAGGAAGTGTTCAATGTCCGTCTTGTTGTCGTCGGGTAACCCCGCCTCGAAA
Organism: Ignavibacteriota bacterium; assembly: GCA_003154155.1. Classification (GTDB taxonomy): domain Bacteria; phylum Bacteroidota; class Ignavibacteria; order UBA10030; family UBA6906; genus Fen-1255. Next base: position 9,416 of record PMCM01000063.1, read on the forward strand.
CCGGCGGACAGGTCCGCCTCTGCGCACTCTTCCGGTTTGGTCGTCAAAATTCTGGAGGATCGCCACCAGTCGTTCCGTACGGAACTGGCGCGCGTCCGGAGACGTGCGAGCGAGCCGGGAATTCATGATCTGCGTGTTGCTGCCCGGCGCCTGATTGCCGTCATTGAACTGATCGGATGCCTCCGGCGTGATCCGCGGCTTGCGAAGCAGAAACGTGCGCTGCGGAATTTGTTGAAAGGAAGCAACGCCCTCCGCGACGCCGCCATCCAGCGGCTCGTGCTGAGGCGGATAGGACCTGCGGTGCCTGCGGCAACGACGTATCTTCGGGTTGTCCGGCTGCATGAACGCCGCTCTCTGATCGAGGCGATGAAACAGGTCCGGGGATTTGATCTGGATGGCCTCACCGCTGCGGTCTGCGGCGCGCAAGATAGTCTGCTCACGTTCGGGCTTCTGGGATCGCTCGATTCAGCCGCGCGGCTCATTCTCCTGGGTGGATTGGCAGGCTCCTTTGCACGCGCGGTCCGGCGCCGTCAGGACGTTCGCCCGACGGATCCGTCGAGCGTGCACAAACTGCGGGTGGCCTTCAAACGTTTCCGGTACTCCATGGAAGTGCTGGCGCCGTACCTTCCGTGGATGGACACGACGCTGCGCAAGAAGCTGAATGCATACCAGACGGCGATGGGGGAATTGCAGGACCTTTCGGTGCTTCTTGAGGGCATAGCGAAATACAACGCCGCGCGGCCTATCACGAACAGGATGTCCATGATCCAGCTCCGCGAGTTTCTGCTCCGTCGGCGGGTACTCTTGATGCAGGAGTTCCTCGAGCATGTCGATGCGCTGTACGGATTCTGGAAGTGGGAACAGGCCCGCACTGCTCGACCGCCGGAGCGCACTCCCGTGACACCTGCGCAGATACCGAACGCACGCAGAAGATCGAACACCGCTACGCCGCGCCGCCGGCATCCTTGAACGTCCGTTGTCGTGCGAAGTCCAAGGGTTCGTGCGCAGTACTCAGCGGCCGTTCTCCCCGTTCCAGTTCAAGCAGTGCCTGTTTCCGCCAGAGACCTCCCCCGTAACCTCCCAGCGATCCGTCTTTGTGCACAACGCGATGACAGGGTATGATGATGGCAATCCGGTTCAGGCCGTTTGCATGTCCCACGGCCCGTTGGGCGTTGGGGGAGCCGATCGTGACGGCCAGGGCTTCGTAGGAACGGGTTGTGCCGTACGGAATACTCAGCAGCCCTTCCCATGCGCGCCGCTGGAACAGGCTCCCGGGATACGCCAGGGGCACCGTGAAGCGTTTTCGTTTCCCGCTGAAGTATTCCGCAAGCTCGCGTCGCATGTGTTTCAGAATATCGTTGTCCCCCGTGACGATGGGGAGTTTGAACCGTTTCCGCAACGTGTCGAACTGCGTCTCCAGCATTCTGCGATCGGTGAATTCGAGGAGGACGAGATGTTTCCGGGTGGCGCCTGCAATGAGGGGCCCGAGCGGGCTTTCGATCCAGCAGACGAGAATGGACTCGGTGGCTCCCGCCTTGCCGGGCGTAGTGCCGAAGGTTTTGGTGAATGCATCGCGGAAGCCGCTGTACGACGCATACCCATGGCCAAGGGTCACATCATCCAGATTTGTTCCCTGCCGGATGCGTTCCAGGGCCTGGCCGAGGCGGCGGCTGCGGCAATAGGCCTGGAAGGTCATCCCGTAGGTTTTGTGGAATAACCGCCGGGCTCGTGCCGGATCGATGCCGAGGGCCCGGATATCAGCATCGGTGATCCGTTCTTCCGGATTCCTTTCCACTGCCGAGAACAGGGGCTTCACCCATGAGGGTACCTCACCTACCGCCGCCATGGGGGTACATCGCTTGCAGGGACGGTAGCCGGCGAACAGGGCTTCACGTGCGGTTGCAAAGAAATCCACATTTTTTGCGAGGGGTTTGCGCGCGCCACACGAGGGCCGGCAGAAAATGCCGGTCGTGCGAACTCCGAGAAAGAAAAGACCGTCATACCGGTCATCGCTGCGCTTGTACGCGCGTTCCATTTCCGTACGCGAAGGGAGGCGTGCCATTGTTTTTTGTTCTCCTTGTAAGCCGAAGTGTGGTGAAATGTGTCTAATATTCATGAAACAACCCATCACCATTTTCCGTGCAAAGCCCCCGACGTACGGGGAGGTGCAGGTGTGCGGTTCCTTCGTTCCCGGGCGGCTATCCTGCGCCGTGCTTCTTGCAGTGGCAGTAACATAGGGGAAGCAGTCCTGTCATTCCACCGAAATTTGGACACCGAAGTCGGCTTTTCTTTTTGCACCAATTTTCGTAACATAAATGTTCAACTGACACTACGTTCCCTGCATCACCCGGAGGTGACATGGCATTCGACATCAAAGCCATCAATGAAAAAATCCAGCGCGAGAGCGGCTTTGTTGAAACGCTGCAAAATGAACTCGGCAAGGTTATCGTCGGCCAGAAGTACATGATCGAACGCCTGCTCGTAGGACTTCTGTCCAACGGGCATATTCTTCTGGAAGGGGTGCCGGGTCTGGCGAAGACGCTGAGCGTGAAGACGCTCGCCGCGGCGATCCAGGCGCGGTTCCAACGCATCCAATTCACTCCCGACCTTCTCCCCGCCGATCTTGTGGGAACGCTTGTGTACAACCAGAAGGATGGCTCTTTCCAGACCAAAAAAGGTCCGATCTTCGCCAATTTCATCCTCGCCGATGAAATCAACAGGTCCCCCGCCAAAGTCCAGAGCGCCCTCCTCGAAGCGATGCAGGAACGCCAGGTGACCATCGGCGAACAGACCTTCAAACTCCCGGAACCATTCCTTGTTCTTGCCACGCAAAACCCGATCGAACAGGAGGGAACGTATCCCCTGCCGGAAGCCCAGGTGGATCGGTTCATGCTGAAGGTAAAGATCGGCTATCCCTCGAAGGATGAGGAATTGCAGATCATGCGGGCCAACGTCAACGGCCTCATGTCGACTCCGGGTCCTGTCGTGACGCCCGCGGAGATCCTGAATGCGCGAGGGGTGGTGGGGGAAATCTACATGGACGAGAAGATCGAGCGGTATATCCTGGACATCGTCTTCGCCACACGCAATCCCAAGCAATACAATCTGCCCAATCTGGCACAGTTGATCAGCTACGGCGCCTCGCCCCGCGCCTCCATCAATCTGGCGCTCGGGGCAAAGGCGTATGCCTTCATCAAACGGCGCGGCTATGTCATACCGGAGGACGTGCGGGCCGTCTGTCTGGACGTGATGCGTCATCGTGTCGCGGTCACGTATGAAGCCGAGGCGGAAGAGGTGACATCGGAACAGGTCGTGCAGGAGATCCTGAACAAGATCGAAGTTCCCTGACGCATGGATACGCGAGAGCTTCTTAAGAAAGTCCGTCAGATTGAGATAAAGACCCGGGGACTGGTCAACCAGATTTTTTCCGGGGAATACCATTCGGTATTCAAAGGCAGAGGAATGGAGTTTTCCGAAGTCCGCGAATACCAGTATGGCGACGACATCCGGAGCATCGACTGGAACGTCTCGGCGCGGTTCAACCACCCGTTCGTCAAGATCTTTGAGGAGGAACGAGAGCTCACTGTCATGCTGGTGGTGGATTTCAGCCGTTCCGGTGATTTCGGTACCGTCGCCGCCACAAAGAACGACATCGCGGCGGAGATTTGTGCCGTGCTGGCTTTCTCGGCGATCAAGAACAATGACAAGGTCGGGCTTATTCTGTTCACTGACCGTATCGAAAAATTCGTCCCTCCCAAGAAGGGTCGCGCACACATTTTGCGGATCATCCGCGAATTGATCTCCTTCCAACCCGCGGGCACCGGAACCAACATCCGGCAGGCTCTCGAATATTTCAATCACGTGCACAAGAAGCGGACCATCGCGTTTCTGATCTCCGATTTTCTGGACGACGGGTACGACCAGATCCTCCGGATCATCAGCCGGAAACATGACGTGATCGCCGTTGAACTGTCCGACCCGCGGGAGGAGACGCTTCCCGACGTGGGACTGATCAAGTTGCGTGACGCCGAGACCGGTGTGGACCGGTGGATCGACGCCCGAAACGGCCGGGTGCGTTCTTCCTTCATCGCCTTCTGGAAGCAACGCCGGGCGGATCGCCGGTCGCTGTTTGTCCGGAGCAAGGTGGACGCCATCCCGATCCGGATCGACAAGCCGTACATCAAGCCTATTGTGGATTTCTTCAAACTCCGGGAGAGCCGTTTGTGACAGCCCGCATGCACTTCCGGTTTCTGATATTTGCCGTGCTGGCGGCTGCGGCGCAGGGCTCCGCTTGTGCGCAGCAGGTGACGGCGCATGCGCAGGTCGATTCGACCGTGTATCTCGTGGGAGACAGGATCCATGTCAAAGTGGACCTCCGCCATTCACGCGGCCTCACCATCCAGCCCATGGTCGGCGATTCGCTGGAGGGATTTGCCGTCCTGGGACGCAGCGGATTGGAACATACTTCCGACACGACAAGCCGGGAGGAGTTCGTTCTTTCGCGATACGATTCGGGTGACGCGGCGGTCCCCCCTCTGCCTTTTCTGTATTTTGTGCCCAATGACACCGCTTCGCACGTTGCGTTGACCAACCAGCTGGTGGTCACGATGCTGACCGTTCCCCAGGATACGACCAAGGGGATGCGCGATATCAAACCGCCGATCAGCATCCCGCTTTCGTGGGAGGATATCGCGCTCTATGCGGCCATTCTCGTACTGGCGGCGGGTCTCGGTTATCTCGGCTACTGGCTCTGGAGGAGACGCCGGCGGAAGCTTTCCGGGGAAGTCTATACTCCGCCACCGCGTCCCGCCCATGTGATCGCCCTTGAGGCGCTCGCCGACCTGAAGGCCCGGAAACTCTGGCAGCAAGGGATGGTGAAGGAGTACTATTCGGAGCTGACGGAAATTTTCCGGCGGTATTTCGAACACCGGTATAACGTCCCTGCGCTCGAGGAAACAACCGATGAAATCCTGTCTGGCTTGCGGGGCGTCAGGATCACGGACGGCCTCCTGGGGCAGGCGGAGGTCATCCTCCGGCGCGCGGATCTGGTCAAGTTCGCGAAAGCTGCACCGACGGCAACCGATCATGAGGATTCCTACCGCGGTGTTGTCGCCTTTGTAGACAAGACCCGGCTGGTGCCGATGACGCCGCTGGAGAACGACGACGGAAAGGCAAAGACCGATGTGGAACCCTAACACGGTCTTTGCGAGCCCGTGGGCGCTGTGGGGACTTCTGTTGGTCCCGCTCCTGGCCTACTGGTACTTCCGCAAGCAGCGCAGCATCAGCAGCGATGTGCGGTATTCCACTCTTGGCGCATTTGGCGGCACGCGGCCGACATTGCGCGAACGGCTCCGGCATACACCGGTAGCGCTCCGGCTCCTGACACTCGCCGTCCTGATCGTGGCGCTTGCCCGGCCGCAGCTCACATCGAAGGGGGAGAATGTCTACGCGGAGGGGATTGACATTGCGCTTCTCCTCGACATCAGCGGCAGCATGCTGGCGGAAGACTTCCAGCCCAACCGGATCCAGGCCGCCAAGGACGTTGCACAGAGTTTTGTGGAAGGACGTACCAACGACCGGATCGGGCTGGTCATCTTCGCTGGACAGAGCTTCACCCAATGCCCCATGACGCTGGACTACCGTGTCCTCCGGACGATGTTGAGGCAGGTGAAACCCGGGATGGTGGAGGACGGGACGGCGATCGGGATGGCGATCGCACAGGGCGTGAACAGGCTCAAGGACAGCAAGGCCAAAAGCAAGGTCATGATTCTGTTGACCGACGGCGTCAACAACCGTGGCGAAATCGATCCTCTCACCGCGGCAAGCATCGCGCAAACGTTCGGCATCCGGATTTACACCGTCGGCGTGGGGACGGTAGGGGAAGCGCCTTACCCGGTGCAGACACCCTTCGGTGTCCGGTATCAGAACATTCCGGTTGACGTCGACGAGAAGACCCTCAAAGCCATTGCCGACATGACCGGCGGCAAGTTCTACCGCGCAACGAACAACCGGGCGCTGAAAGAGATTTATAGTGAAATCGACAAACTTGAAAAGACACGGGTTGAGGTGAAATCCTACAGATCCTATGCAGACACGTTCGTGCCCTGGGCTGCTGCTGGATTGGTGATGCTCTTGCTGGAAGTAGTGCTGACAGGAACCTATTTGCGAAAGCTCCCGTAGATGCTGCGTTTTGTTCACGAAGACTATCTCTGGCTCCTGGCCGTCGTGCCGCTCCTGATCGTGCTTGCATGGTTCGTACGGGCCGCGCGCAAGCGAGCACTTGCCGCATTCAGCACGTCGATCATGGTGCAGCGCCTGGCCCCGCAGGCCAGCCGCTGGAAGCGGCCGGTGAAGTTCGTGCTTCTCCTGTGCGCGCTGGCATTGACCATCCTCGCGCTCGCAAACCTGCAGATCGGGACACGCCTCGAGGAGGTGAAGCAGGAAGGGGTGGATATCTTCATCGCGGTGGATGTTTCTCTCAGCATGAAGGCCGAGGATATCAAGCCCAACAGGCTGGAGAAGGCAAAACTGGAAATCCGCAATCTCGTCGATCGGCTCGGAGGCGACCGGATCGGCCTGGTCGTGTTTGCGGGGGAGGCCTTCACGCAATTCCCTCTCACAACGGACTACGGTGCGGCCAATCTGTTTCTCGATGTGCTTGACGTCGATGCGGTCGGGCTCCCCGGAACCGCCATCGGATCTGCCATCATGCGCGCCACCGATTCGTTCGATTTCAAGGATCAAACGACGAAAGTGATTGTCATCATCACCGACGGCGAGAATACCGAAGGGGACGTGGTCGAGGCGGCACAGGATGCCGCCAACAAGGGCATTCTCATCTATACGATCGGCATGGGTTCGCCCGAGGGCGCACCCATCCCGGTGTACGGGAGCGGCGGTCAGCAGACGGACTTCAAACGCGATCGTGTGGGGGGTGTCGTGGTGTCGAAATTGGATGAGGCAGGCCTGGAAAAGATCGCGGCCATCGGCAAGGGGAAGTACTTCCGGGGTACAACGTCGCAGGATGAACTGGACGCGATCTACAAGGACGTCAACGCACTGCAAAAGAAGGAATTCGGCGTCAAGCAATTCACGGACTACGAGAGCCGGTACCAGTGGTTCATCGCTCCGGCGTTGCTTCTGCTCCTCCTGGAGTTGATGCTTTCGGAAAACGTCAACAAACGTTTCACTCTCAGGCGATTGCTGCGGAAAGAGGAGGTGGCGGAGGAATGAGCAACAGGGGAATGGTGCTCGCCATGGCATTCCTGAGCCTTGTGGCGCGGCCGACGGCCGGCGCGCAATCCGTCCGTGCGCTTGTGAACGACGGCAACGGACAGTATAAAGAGCAGAAATACACCGATGCGGAAGTCAACTACCGCAAGGCGCTCGAGAAGGAAAAAGGCATGCCGCAGGCGCATTTCAACCTGGGGGATGCCCTCTACAAGCAGCAAAAGGCGGGTGAAGCGGCGAAAGAATACGAAAGCACGCTCCACGCGACGGATGACACGCGCATGCAATCGCAGTCCTACTTCAATATCGGCAACGCGTTCGCCAACGGTCAGGACTATCAGAACGCGGTCAAAGCATATATCAACAGCCTGAAACTGAACCCTGACGACGCCGATGCCAAGTACAACCTGTCCTATGCTCTCCGGATGCTGAAGCAGCAGCAAAACAAAGACAACAACAAGAACAACGACAAGAACAAAGACAAGAACAAGGATCAGAACAAGAAGGACCAGCAAAAGCAGGACCAGGACAAGCAGGATCAAAACAAGAAGGATCAGAACAAACAGGACCAGCAGCAACAGAACGACAAGCAGCAACAACAGCAGGCAAAGCAACAGGAGCGACAGATGTCCAAGGGGGAGGCCGAGCGTATCCTCCAGGTGCTGAAAAACAATGAACGTGATGTCCAGAAAAAACTTCACGCGCGAACGGCAGTCCGGCCGCGGGGCGAAAAGGATTGGTAAGATGATTCCTCACGGGAGGTGGTTCCGCGTGCCCGGCGTCATCGTCCTCGCGCTGCTTGTGAGCGCGATGGCTGCCGGGCAATCGACNNGAAATTCCACATGATGTCCGGCCCCAATCAGTCGTCCAGCATGCAGATTGTGAACGGCTCCGTGTCTGCTTCGGTGACATACAGCTATGTCCTGCAGCCGAAAGAGATGGGGAAGTTCACCATCGGTGCGGCATCCATCGAAGCGGGGGGCGCCGTCCTGCATTCGCAACCCATCACGCTCGAAGTGGTGAAAGCCGTCGCAAAACCGAAGCAGCAGGCCGGCGCGCAGGATCAGACCGTCCAACTCGGGGACAACCTGTTCATCCGGGCCGTCGTCGACCGCACCCATGTACTCCAGGGCGAGCAGGTCAATCTCGCCTTCAAGCTCTATACGCGCGTATCCGTCGCCAACTACGGTGTCACGAAGAATCCTACAATGACCGGATTCTGGGGTGAAGACACGGAAACCCCGAAGAATATCTCCCTGACCAATGAAACGGTCAACGGCAAGAGTTACAGAGTGGGAATCATCAAGCGGGTTGCACTCTTTCCCACCCAGGCGGGCACGCTCGAAATCGGACCCATGGAGGTCCAAACAACCGTCCAGCTCCCGTACGCACGGTCCAATGACCCGTTCGATGCGTTCTTCCGCGATCCCTTCGGCCGCAACGCCACATACACCGTGACCAGCGACCCGATTAAGATCAAAGTGGATCCGCTTCCATCCGGGGCACCGGCGGACTTCAAGGGGGCGGTAGGCCAGTTTGCCATGAGCACATCGGTGGACAAGAAGACGACGAGGACGAGCGAACCGGTGTCCATCAAAGTGACGTTGTCAGGTACCGGCAACATCAAACTGCTTGACGGGCCGCCCGTGGAGCTTCCCCCGGATTTTGAGCAGTACAGTCCCAAGGTGACGGAGAACATCAACAGGTCGGATACCCGGATCAGCGGCAGCAAGACCTTCGAATACCTGGTGATCCCCCGCTATCCCGGACTCAAGGTGATCAAACCGATTGCCTTGTCGTATTACGATCTGGGCAAGCACGAATACATGCGCTTGCGCTCGCCGCAGATCGAATTGAACGTAGAGCAGGGCACTGCGGCGCCGCGTTCGACGATCTCCGGAGTTTCGCGGGAAGATGTGCAGCTCCTGAGCCAGGATATCCGGTTCATCAAAGTCACCGGTTCGCCGTTCCACCCGCCCGGCGAGCGGCTGTATGCGAGCCCGGTCTTTCTCCTGTGCCTTCTTCTTCCCTTCGCCGGAGTTGCCGGGGCTTTTGTGTACGCCCGGCAGCGCCAGATCGTGATGCTCGATCAGGCGGGATACCGGAACCGGAAGGCCATGAAAGTGGCGCAAAAAGGGCTCAAGGTTGCCGAATACCTGTTGCAGGAAAAATCCGGCCAGCAGGGTGCGCCCTCATCAAAGCAGCGGCTCCGTTTTTATGCGGAAGTGTCGCGTGCACTCTGGAAATACCTGGGGGACAAGCTGAACATTCCCCAAGCAGAGTATTCTGTGGATGGTGCGGTGGCGGAGCTGACCGGGCGCGGGGTGGCCGTGGAACTGGCGTCGGCATTGAAGACCACGCTGGAAACCTGCGACATGGCGCGGTTTGCTCCCACGAGTCTTGAATTGGACGTGATGCAGCGGGTGTTTGACGAAGCCCGGCGCATCATCATCGAACTTGAACGAACTCTGAAAGCGCGATAATGCACAGGTCGGGCGTCCTCTTCGCGGCACTGGTACTGGCGGCAATCTCCGTGTCTGCGGAAACTCCGGAACAGGTCTTCCAGCAGGGGAACAGCCTGTATCAACAGGGGAATTTTGCCGGCGCGATCGAGCGATACGAATCGATCCTGAGCACAGGCATGGCGAACGGGGATCTCTACTTCAATCTGGGGAACGCGTACTACAAGCAAGGGAACATGGGGAAGGCCATTCTCCAGTATGAACGCGCGCTCCGGATCATGCCCGGCGATGATGACCTCCGGCACAATCTCCAGCTTGCCAATCTTCAGCTGGTGGACCGGATTGATCCGACGCCGCGCTTGTTTGTCTGGGACCTCTGGGACGGGATCAAGGCCTGGTTTTCGCTTTCGGCCATAAGCTGGGTCGCGTACGGCATGCTGGTGCTCACGGCCGCAGCAGCGGTACTCATTATTTTGGCCCGGCGTTATTCCATTCGCAGGATCGGCGTTGTCGCCCTGGTGGTGATGGGGGTGCTGCTGATCGGTGCGGTGGCTGTCCTCATGGACAAATCCGCCGATGCCGGGCGGAGTGATGAAGCGGTGGTGACGGCGGCTATCACCACCGTCAAAAACTCGCCCGACGCGAAGAGCAGCGATGCGTTCGTCCTCCACGCGGGTGTCAAAGTCCGTCTCACCGACAGCGTCAACGAATGGGTGAAGATCCGTCTTGCCGACGGTAAAGTTGGCTGGATGGAGCGGGGGGCAGCGGAGCAGATCTGACGGCCGGCAGGATGCGGCGGGTGCCGGGGGCGTGTCACCTTCTCATGTTCCATTCCTGTGTGCGATACTTCATGTGCACCAGGGTATCAAGACGTTCATTCAGAGGGTGTGTGTAGGGTGCGTGGGCGTGCCACGCGGTCTGCAGCGCCGCGGTGACTTGCGCAGGATTGAGGGAAAGATTTGCAAGAAACGCGGTGTGTGCGCGGTTCATCCGATAGTCGGGCTGGGATGAGGGGAAGGGTAACAGCCGTTCGATTTCCGGAATGTCGGCATGAAGCAGCAGCGTCCCGTGAAACAACAGCGCGCGCATCCTCCGGCGTTGCGCGTTGCCGGCCACTTTGCGATCCCCGACGCACAAGTCCGTCTGCCCGCACACCGTGACCGGTGCGGGAGTAAGCGAGCTGAGAGCTCCGGCGATCCGATCCAGGACATACCGGTTGGTTTCGTTGATGCCCGTCAGGGCAGGATGCCCGTCGATACGCAGGACCAGCGCGTAATTGAAGCAGCCCGGCATTTGAACTATTGTCCCCCCTCCCGATGTTCTTCTATAGATAGGGACTCCCGCAGCGTTGCAGGCTGCGAGGTGCACCTCCCTGCTGGCCGCGTTGGTATATCCCAGCACGACAAAGCGCCGGACGGGTTGCCACACCCGCAGTACTTCGCTGTCAACGTCCTCCTCGCAGAAGTCGAGGAGAGCTTCGTCGCATGCCAGATTTTCTTCCGGTGTCGCGAAGACGCGGTCAAGAAACCGCATGGCTCAACCTCCGTGAGGTGGAGGGGGTGCGATGCATGTTCATGGTGACTACTGACAGGTGAACGCACGTGGAGACACAACATACGAAACCCCAGCCTGTGCCGCAAGGCGGCGAGGAACCGCAGGACAAGTGGCTCGATTCCCTGGAGCTCGTCCTGGAATCCGTTCTCCGCAGCCAGCAACCGGCACGCCTCCCGCTGATTTTCGAGCGGCTCAAGGAACGTTTGCGCGCCGCGGGAATGCGGATTCCCGATTCCGTGACAACACCCTATCTGAACACCATCCCGCCGTATGACGAACCCGCGTACCCGGGGGACAGGGAGATCGAACGGCGGATCAAGAGCTACATCCGGTGGAATGCGATGGCAATGGTGGTGAATGCCAACCATCTCCACAGCGGTTTGGGGGGGCATATCTCCACCTTCGCCTCCTCTGCCACGCTGTATGAAGTCGCATTCAACCATTTCCTTCGCGGCGGGGAGGCGGAGCACCCCGCGGACATGGTCTATTTCCAGGGGCACGCTTCTCCCGGCATTTACGCCCGTGCATTTCTGGAAGGGCGGCTGACCGTCGATCAACTGCAGGCGTTCCGGCAGGAAGCGGGAACGACCCAGGGGCTTTCCTCCTATCCCCATCCTTACCTGATGCCTGAGTTCTGGCAATTCCCTACGGTATCGATGGGGCTGGGTCCGCTCATGTCGATCTATCAGGCCAGGTTTAACAGGTACCTTAAAGCGCGCGGCTTCATTATCGGTGAAGAGCCCCGCGTCTGGTGTTTCGTCGGGGACGGGGAAAGCGATGAACCGGAAACACTGGGTGCACTCACCCTCGCGTCCCGCGAGCATCTGGATAATCTGGTGTGGGTCGTCAACTGCAACCTCCAGCGGCTCGACGGGCCGGTGCGGGGCAACGGAAAGATCATCCAGGAACTTGAGGCGGCGTTCCGCGGCGCCGGATGGCATGTGATCAAGCTGGTATGGGGTTCGGATTGGGACCCGTTGCTTGCGGCTGACAAGGACGGCTGGTTGTTGAAGCGGATGGAAGAGGCCGTGGACGGCGACTATCAGAAATATTCCGTGGAGCCGGGCAGCTACACACGAAAACAGTTCTTCGGAAAATATCCACAGCTGTTCGAGCTGGTGAACCACCTGACGGACGACGAGATCAGGAAGCTCCGCCGCGGGGGTCACGATCCGCAGAAAGTGTACGCCGCCTATAAAGCGGCCGTGGATCATCGCGGCGGACCGACCGTCATCCTCGCGAAGACGGTCAAAGGCTACGGGCTCGGCGAGGCGGGCGAAGGGCGCAACGTCACGCACCAGCAGAAGAAGCTGAATGAAAAGGAACTCCGCGAGTTCCGTGCGCGGTTCGAGATTCCGATCAGCGACGAGGACGTGGTGAATACCCCGTTCTACCGGCCGCCGGAGGACAGTCCGGAAATCCGGTATCTCAAACAGCGTCGCGCAGCGCTGGGAGGCTCACTGCCGAAGCGCACGCTGCGCGCGCCGGCATTGAACGTCCCGACGCTGGAGGGTTTCTCAGAATTCCTCCGGGGCTCGGAACGGTTTGAGGTGTCCACCACCATGGCCACGGTCCGCATGCTCGGCTCGCTTCTGCGCAACAAGGAGATCGGGAGGCTGATCGTGCCGATTATCCCGGATGAGGCGCGTACCTTCGGCATGGATCCGCTCTTCCGCGAGATCGGGATCTACGCGCCAAAGGGGCAGCTGTACGAGCCGGTGGACCGCGAATCGTTGTTGTTCTACCGCGAAGTCAAGGACGGTCAGATTCTGGAAGAAGGGATTACCGAGGCGGGCGCGATGTCGTCCTTCATTGCCGCCGGGACTGCATACGCCAACCACGGCGTGAGCATGATCCCGTTCTATGTCTACTATTCCATGTTCGGGTTCCAGCGCATCGGCGACCTTGTCTGGGCGGCGGGAGATATGAAGGCCAAAGGGTTCATGTTCGGCGCAACGGCCGGCCGCACGACGCTGAACGGCGAGGGATTGCAGCACGAGGACGGGCACAGCCATCTCCTCGCCGCAGCGGTGCCGAATCTGCGCGCCTATGATCCGGCATTTGCGTATGAAGTGGCGGTGATCATCCAGGACGGGCTGCGGAGGATGTATGCGGACAACGAGGATGGATTCTACTACCTGACGTTGTACAACGAGAATTACCCGATGCCGTCCATGCCCGAAGGCGTCGCCGAAGGGATCGTCAAAGGCCTGTACAAATTCCGCCCCTCGCCGGTGCAGAAGAAGTACCGCGCGCAGATCCTCGGCAGCGGTCCGATCATCCGGCAGGCGCTGCGCGCGCAGGAGATCCTTGCCGAACGGTATGATGTGGCGGCAGACGTCTGGAGCGCCACCAGTTACAAGCTTCTGCGGACGGACGCCTTGAACGTCAAACGTTGGAATATGCTGCATCCGACGGAGCCGCGACGCAAGGCGTATCTGGAACAGGTCTTTGAGAAGGAACAGGGTCCCTTCATTGCGGTGTCGGACTACATGAAACTCGTTCCCGATCAGATTGCGCCGTGGGTACCCGGCGGACTGACAACGCTGGGGACGGATGGATTCGGCCGCAGCGACACCCGGGCGGCGCTCAGGCGTTTCTTTGAGATCGACGCAGAGCACGTGGTTATTGCAACGCTCGCCTCGCTTGCCGACCGCGGAAAGATCGCCAAGCAGGTGGTCGCGTCCGCAATAGTCGAGTTGGGCGTGGATCCCGAGAAGATGTATCCTGTGATCGTTTGAGAATCGAAGCCGAAAAAGGAGAACGGTATGGACGTTCGATTGCCGCGACTCGGTGAAGGTGCTGATTCCGGCACCATCGCGAGCATCTTTGTTAAAGAAGGCGATGTCGTGAAGCGGGATCAACCCCTGCTGGAGCTGGAAAGTGAAAAGGCGGTGGCGTCGATTCCCGCACCCGCAGACGGAACAGTGGAAAAGCTTTTCGTCAAAGAAGGGGATCTGATCAAGGTCGGCCAGATGATCATGCATCTGGCGGAAGGCGAAGGCGCCAAAGCGCCCCCGCGGTCCGTTGACGCATCGGTGGGCGACGAGGAACCCGAACCCCTCCAGACTCCTTCCCCGGCACAGGTGATGCCGCCGGCATCCCGTCAATCAGAGGTCGTTGTCGAGACACTCGACGGGCCCGTGCCCGCTGCTTCCCCGACGGTGCGGAAAACCGCCCGGGATCTGGGCATTGACTTGCGCAGGGTCAAGGGGAGTGAACGGGGCGGCAGGGTGGTCATGGAAGATCTGCGGCGGTATGTCCAGTGGCTGCAGGAGCGCGCTTTTACCGCACGTCCTCCGGCCGGCGGATTTGCCAACGCACCCACCCCGGTGGATTTTGCGCGATGGGGTCCGGTGGAGACGAAGAAGATGACCACGCTGCGCAAGACCATCAGCAGCCGTATGGCGGAAGCCTGGGCCCGCGTGCCGCATGTGACGCAGTTCGATGACGTGGACCTGACGCGTGTCATGGCATTGCGGAAGGCTCACGCCGCCGCATATGAAAAGGCCGGTGCACACCTGACGGTGCTGCCGTTTGCCCTCCGGGCCGTTGCCGCGACGCTGAAACAGCATCCGGTGTTCAATGCCAGCATTAACGACGCGGCCGGTGAACTGGTCTACAAGCAGTATTACCACATTGGTATCGCCGTGGACACTGAACATGGCCTGATGGTTCCGGTACTCCGGGACGTTGACAAGAAGTCGTTGTTTCAGCTGTCGCAGGAGGTACATCAGCTGGCCGAGAAGGCGCGCGAACGGAAACTTACGCTCGAGGAGATGCAGGGGGGTAGTTTCAGCATCTCCAATCAGGGCGGATTGGGCGGCGGATATTTCACGCCCATCGTGAATTTTCCGGAGGTGGCCATCCTGGGGATGGGCAGGAGCGTCGTGCGCCCCGTGGTGCGGGATGGCAAGGTCGAGGCCCGCACGATCCTCCCTCTCGGTCTGTCGTACGACCACCGGCTCATCGACGGTGCCAATGCGGCCCGGTTCATCGTTGATCTTGTCCATGCACTTGAACAATTCCCAGAAGAAGACCTGAAGATCTGACGAGGATACCGTGAACACAGAACATACTGAAATTGTCGTCATCGGTGCCGGACCTGGCGGGTATGCCGCGGCATTCTACGCTGCAGACAAGGGAAAACGTGTCACGCTGGTGGAACGGGGCCCCCGCCTCGGCGGTGTGTGTCTGAATGTCGGGTGCATTCCGTCAAAGGCGCTCCTGCATGCAGCGAAATTGATCGTCGAGGCGAAGGAATCAGGCAACCGCGGCATCCATTTTGCCGCACCGGTGATCGATCTCGATGAGATGCGTGCGTGGAAAGAGTCGATCGTGGAAAAACTGGCGAAAGGGGTGGCGGACCTGGCTGCCCGGCGCAAGGTGGATGTGGTATATGGCAAGGCGTATTTTGAAGATGGGAAGACGCTCCGGGTGGAGACGGGTGACGGGCAAAGATATCTCAGCTACGAAAAGGCCATTATCGCCGTTGGCTCAAAGCCGGCAATGCCTTCAGCGTTCGATCTCGGGAACCCGCGCATTATGACGTCGACGGAGGCGCTCGACATCGAACAGGTGCCGGCGAAGCTGCTGATCGTGGGAGGGGGATACATCGGCATGGAGCTGGGGACGGTCTATGCAACGCTGGGCAGTGCAGTGGTGGTGGTGGAAGCGCTCGGAGAAGTGCTGGCCGGGGCCGACCAGGATCTGGTGCGACCGGTGCTGCGCCGTGCGCGGGAATCATTCAAGGAAATCCGCACCGGCGTGAAAGTTCTCAAAATGGCGACCGCCGGCAAACAGATCCGTGTCGATCTCGAAATGAACGGCGCAAAGAGCGAGGA
This sequence comes from Ignavibacteriota bacterium, assembly GCA_003154155.1. GTDB lineage: Bacteria > Bacteroidota > Ignavibacteria > UBA10030 > UBA6906 > Fen-1255. Next base: position 25,506 of record PMCM01000063.1, read on the forward strand.
GCTCTACGACGGGGTGCTTGTCTCCGTGGGTCGCGCGCCCAACTGCAGCGACCTGGGTTTGGAAAACACATCGGTGAAACGGACCGACCGGGGGTTCATCTCCGTCAACCATCGCCAGGAAACCGACGACCCGCACATCATGGCCATCGGTGATGCCGTGGGCGGGTTGATGCTTGCGCACAAAGCAACGAAAGAGGCCCGCATCGCGGTTGAGGTCATCACCGGGGAATCAAGCAGTTTTGAGCACATCATCATCCCCGCGGTGGTGTTCACCGATCCGGAGATTGCGTGGTGCGGCTTGACGGAGGACGAGGCCCGGGCGCAGGGGCGAAACGTGACCGTGGTGAAATTCCCCTGGAGCGCCTCCGGGAGGGCGCTGAGTTTTGACAGAACCGATGGGTTGACAAAGCTGGTGGTGGACCCGGAGACGGAACGCATTCTGGGTGCGGGCATTGTCGGGGCCGGTGCGGGAGAACTCATCGGAGAGGCCGTGGTGGCGATAGAGATGGGTGCCACGGCGCGCGACATGGCAGAGTCCGTCCACCCTCATCCCACGTTATCGGAAACGCTCGCCGAGTGTGCCGAGGCGTTTTACGGCTACGCCACGCACACGATCCGGCGTCCGTGACGATGCCGCTGCGGGACGCCGGCCCCCCGCACGCTCATTTCAGCGCTGCTTCAATCGCCCCCACCAAGTCATCCGACAGGGGTTTCGCCGAAGAGCTGAACTTGCCGACGACGGTTCCGTTGCGATCCACGAGGTACTTGGTGAAATTCCATCGCACATCTCCGGCGAATTTCGGATCCGTGGTGTCCGACGTGAGGAACCGGTAGAGCGGGTGCTGGTCCGCACCTTTGACCGAGATCTTCGAGAACATGGGAAACGTCACGTTGTAGGTGGTGGTGCAGAACGCTTTGATCTCCGCATCGGTGCCTGGCTCCTGGCTGCCAAAGTTGTTCGCCGGAAAACCCAGGATGACCAGTCCCCGATCCTTGTACTTGAGGTAGAGCTCTTCAAGATCTTTGTACTGGGGAGTGTACCCGCATTTGGACGCGACATTGACGAGCAGGATGACCTTGCCGCTGTATGCGGAAAGGGGAATGTCGGTGCCGTCAATACTGCGCATGGTAAAACCGAGCACGCTGCTTTCCTGGCTTTCCCCTTCTTTGGCTGTCGCCCCCGTAATTCCCGTCATCATCAGGAGTGCAATCAGACTCATAACGCCGATCCTTTGCATAGGTCCAGGCTCAATAAACTGTGATAGAATATGTTGTTATCCATGCCATTCTCAACCAGCATATGACGGAGGGAGTTCCGTTCGCTGAATTTTAGCGAAAAAACGCCCATAAGCTTGACTTTGCCCCCCTGTTTCGTTACATATTGCTGGAACTGTTCTTTCAGAGCGGACATAGGTGTCATGCCGTCCGGCTGTGTGGGGACGCCGGAGGGTGCCAGCTCATGTGCGGGTGGCGAAAATACCGCATGCGATATATCAGGTGGGAGGCAGCGGTGATGAAGAGCAAACGTGTATTGCGACGCGCGATCCTTGTCAGGTTGTATGATCACCTGCTGGATGCGTACGGGGTGGACGGGCCGCGGGAGGCATTTGTCAACGGTCAGCTCACCGTCCACGAGATTGACGCACTTCTTGCGTTCAAGAGTGATCCGCGCATCGATGAGTTGCGCGGGGCACTTGACCGACTCGAACTGGGTCAGTTCGGCACGTGCATCGCCTGCAAGCGGGAGATCGATCAGGACCGTCTCGACGACGATCCGGTGTTGCGGCTGTGCAGTCAATGCGAACAGCTGTACAGTCATATGCGTGTTGTTTCACATCAGACCACGCCGCCGGGCCACGTCATCTGACAACGCAGCACAGGGTGGCGGGTCTCCTCACCACCCTGCGTGCACTCCCGCCGGAGTTCCCTCCGCAGTAACTATCCATAACTTCAGAACCGAAAGCATGAAACGCGATCTCGTCTCCTTTGCGCTCTGGCAGCGGAATGAACTCGAAGAGATCTTCCGTCTGGCGCGAACCATCCAGCGTGCCCCGGCGGCCCTGTCGGGGGCTCTTCCCTGGGCTGCCGCACTCGTGTTCGAAAAAGAATCGCTCCGCACCCGGGTCTCGTTTGAAGTGGGGATTGCGCAGCTCGGCGGACATCCGATCTTCCTGCAACAGGAGACTATCGGGATGGCTACGCGCGAATCGGTCCACGACATTGGCAGTATCCTCTCGCAATATTGTGACCTCATCATCGCACGCACCATTCGCCACCAGACATGCGCGCAACTTGCGGAAAGCGCCACGGTTCCGGTGATCAACGCACTCACGGACCTCGTCCATCCGTGTCAGGTGCTGACCGATGCCTATACGCTGATGGCCCATGACCGCTTTTCGCCATCGACACGCATCGTGTTCATCGGCAACGGCAACAACATAGCCAATTCCTGGATCGAGCTTGCCGCGAAATTCCCGCTGCATCTCACCTGCTGCTGCCCCGCCGGTCACGAACCCCACCCGCGCATTCTTGACGATGCCCAGGCCGCAGGGTTGAGTGCGATCGACATCGTCGAAGATCCCGAACAAGCCGTGAAGGATGCGGACGTGGTGTACACCGATGTGTGGCCGCGTCCCGCTGCAGATGACAACGGCAAACACGCGCAACTGTTCAAGCCGTACCAGGTGAATGCCGCCCTCCTCCGCCTGGCCCGGCCGGATTGTCTCGTCATGCACCGTCTCCCGGCGAACCGCGGGGAGGAGATCACCAGCGACGTTTTGGACGGCCGCCAGTCGATAGCATGGGAACAGGCCGGGAACCGCCTTCATGTCCAAAAGGGAATCATCACGTTCCTCCGCACGATGCGAACCTGATCACCGTTTGGTCCGGCGTCCATGCGGGTGCAGGCACTGTGCAGAAATCTATCCACTGCCCACGATTGTGGACGCCTTCCCTCAGGAAAACGGCGAAATCCGACCTTGCCGGCCCTCTCCAACGTGGCACGCAGGTTGGAGAGCATACGGTGAGACTGAGTACACAGGGCGTCGAGGGCACCATGAAAACGAATATTTTCGCGCTGGGATTTTTACTGATCCTTATTGCCATGAGCGTCACCGCGACTGCGCAAGCCGGCGACGAGGTGTCGTTCGGCACGTTTTACGATAATCTTGCTCCGTATGGTGAATGGATTGCCATGGAGGGGGGCACGTATGCGTGGCGGCCGCTGCAGACAGAGGCAGGCTGGCGCCCCTACTTGAACGGCCACTGGATCTGGACGGACGATGGATGGTACTGGGATTCCGACGAGCCGTGGTCCTGGGCTACGTACCACTACGGTCGCTGGTATTGTGACGATTATTACGGCTGGATCTGGGTTCCGGGATACGATTGGGCTCCCGCATGGGTCGAATGGCGCTACGGCGGAGACTATGTCGGCTGGGCACCATTGGGGCCCTATGCCATTTTCAGCGCAGAGTACGGCGTTCATTACGACAGACGCTGGGTCACGCCGTACCACTATTGGTCGTTCGTTGACTGTCGTTATGTTACGAGCCGCGACGTGCGCCAATACGTCTATCGCAGCGAAAACAACACCAGGTTCATCGGGAGGACCAGGACGGCGGGCAGCGTCCGTTTTGACGGAGGTAGAGTGGTCACGCGCGGACCCGAAGCGGCATATGTCGAACGCAGGGGCAACATCCGGTTGGATCGAGCGCAGCTTGTGGATGTGAATGCGAGGGAGGAAGCCCGGGTGATCCGGTCAGGCGACAGGCAGAGCATTGGCGTCTACCGTCCACGCATCGAAGGTCGTGCGGGTGATCTCCGGGGCGAGCGCCCGCGGGATGTAAAGGAGCGGGAACGGATGCCGTCGCTGGACACGCGGGCACTGGATCTCCGGCAAAGTGAACGTACCGTGGAATCTGGGCGCCAGATCGAACGGGTGGATCCGGGCCGGCTACCGCGGAGTGAAGAGCGTGTGGGCAAGCTGGAGAACCCGGGGGGACGTCCCCGACGTCTTGACCGCCGGATGGACAATAGTGCACAGGGGAAAGAGTCAGGACGCCATCCGGCACCACGTGTCGATCGTCCGGCGACCCGAAATGTCCCGGACGCGCGTTTCTCACGGCCGGAGCGGGGAAGCGGCAACCGGCCGGCGCCCGAGGGCAAACGCGGTGGGGGCCGCCGGGGAGAGCGGTAACATCAACACACGCCGGCAATGGCCACATATGCCGGCGCCGGGGAACACAAGCACATCGTCTTCTTACGACGGCGTTGTCAGAAACTCATTCCTGCGCTTCAACACCTGTGCAGCATGCCAGCTCTGGATCACGTAGACCTGCGGTCCCGCGGAGGAGATGACGAAGTAGTTATTCGTCAGGGGGTCGCGGTGAAAACGTAACTGGCTCCCATCAAGAACAATCGTTGCGGTGAGCGGCGGGGGGGCCGCGATCGTTGTGTCGACGAAATCATCCGCGCTGAACATAGCGAGCGAGCCGAGGACGTTCCGAACAGACTGCTCCGCCGCAGGCAGGCCGTCCACTTTCCAGGCGCTGTCCTGAAACGCAAGTGTGAACGTTGTATCCCCGTACTGATACCGGACGGTCTTTATCCCTTCCATCGGCAAGCGCAGTATCGCCTTGTCGCGCCAATCGCGCGGCTGCTTGACGAAGGTGGAAAGCAGCATGCCGTCCGCAAGATACACATCATGTGACCCCTCGCGCCGGACGTAGGTTTCCGTGTAGGATGGTCCGGTTTTTCCGATCCGGAAGGCCGCGCACTGTGCGCCCTTCTCAAACATGCGCACCAGGGTTCCATTGGAATCAACCTGAAACACAGACTGCTTCTGCGGATTGGTCGAGATGAGCGCCTTCAGGGAGATGGCTTTTCCCTTGCCGAGCAGTTGATGGATACCGGCATCGTCGGCCTTGACACGCAACGGTGCAGTCATCATCCATCCGTTTCCTTCACGTTGCAGCGTTGTTGTGGCCGCGGCGGAAGAGATTTCGATCCTGTCGATTGCGGTGGAATCGTACGCGACAAGGGTTTCTCCCGCGTCGGCCGAGACGCTTTGTTCGCCGGGTCGTTGCAGGACCAGAACAGCGGCAATGATCAGTACGGCAAGGATGCCGATGAGGATGTAGGTGTTCCGCTTCATTGCATCTCCAGGGCTTTTTTCCGGGCCTTGCGCATGCGCCAGCGGAGGATTCCGTACAGGAGCACAAGCAACGGCGGAAGGACCAGGTTCCCATATTTCACGGCTTTCTTTGTCCCATCGGACACCTGGTCCAGCGGAGCAAAGGAAGCGTCTTTGGAGCGAATTGTGATCAGGCCCGCATCGTCGACGAGGAAGTCGACCATGTTGGCGAAGAAGGAGAGATTGTCTTTGCTTCCCCCCATGAATTGGTCGCGGGCAAAATCGCCATCACCCACGACCACGATCCGCGTGTCGCGGCTTGCAGCGAGAGGCGGTGTGGAGGGGGGCAGTGCACCCGCGGAGGTGTCGACAGGTGCGGCTTTTCCCGCAAACAGGCTGTGAAATGAGCCTTGAAGCGCGACGGCGAGCGGAAGGTCCTTATCCTGGAATTCTTCGCGCGTGTACCGCTGGAGGGGGTCGAACATGAACATGCCGGTTTGGCGGCCTGCTTCTTTCGACGACATCGCAAGGACCTCCGCGCGCACGCCCTTTGCCGCAGCGCCGGTCGTGTCGACGGAGCTGACAAAAAACAACACCAGGTTGCGCAGGTCCTTCACCATGATGTTGTTTTTGCTGAAAGTACTCACCATGGGCAAATAGGGGAAGGGCACCTGCGACTGCATGGAGAATCCGAACTGCTGTTGCATGATGGTGACACTTGCGCACTGCAGGTCGCGCACAAGGTCCGGATTGATCCGTGCGCCGTACTGCTGGAGCATATCGTCCAGATTGAGTTCGAGCGGACGGCCGTAGCGGTTCTGCAGGTTTGCATCGACGCGGTTGATAAGGAATGCGACCCGCCCGCCGCCCATAATGTACTGGTCGATCTGGTATTTGTCCGGTTCGGCAATCGATGTTGTGGGAGCGGCGATGATCAGCGCGGCGATGTCGGCGGGCACGCTCTTTCCCTTGCTCACATCGACTGGCGCAAGTTCATATTGGCGGCGGAGCATTTCCTGGACACGTCCGAATTCCTGCAAGCCCGGCTCGCCATGGCCGGTCAGGAATCCGATCTTCTTTTGCGTTCGGGTGGTCAGTCGCTTGATCGTGCTGCTGATTTCGTATTCGAGCGTCGCAGGGTTTTGCACGAGCGGAATGACCTCTTTCCGGTCCTCATAGAGAAAGACCATGCCCATGAAGGCCTGTTTGACCTCAAATTTATCTTCTTTGACCACCTGCACCTGGACCGGCGCGATCCCCTGTTGCTGGGCCTCGGTTTTGCCCTTCTCATCGGAGGGATCGATGAATTCAAACTGCAGGTTGCCGCGGGCGTAGGCGCGGTATTCGTTCAGCTGATCGAGCAGAAGACGGCGGTGGTTGTTGTATGGCGACGGCAAATCATCGGTGAAGTAGGCCTTTACCGTCACCTTGTCATCGAGATTCCGCATGAGCGTTTTGCTGGCTTCCGCCAGCGTGAACAGGCCGGTTTTCGTCATATCGACGCGCCCGAAAAACCGGAGGGAAACAAAATTCAGGACGACCAGGATCGCGAGTACGATGGCGAGCCGGATAAGAGACTGGGTTTTGATGGACGTGGTCTTCATGGGGCTGTCACCACTTGCGGCGTTCAAGGGAAACCGTAGCGAGGTACAGCGAGAATCCGAGCAACGAACCGAAGTAGATGACGTTGCGGGAGTCGATCACGCCACGGGCGATATTGGAAAAATGATAGTCGATGGCAAGAAACTCCATGGTGGAAGCAAAGGCTTCCGGGACATAGATCAACACTTTGTCCAACAGGAACAAGGTGAGGATGATCAGAAAGCTGATGATGAAGGCGACGATCTGGTTTTCCGTGAGACTGGATGCAAACAGCCCGATCGCAATGTATACCCCGCCCATGAGCAGCAGTCCGATGTATCCGGTGAATACCGGGCCGAGGTCAAGCGATCCCAGAAGGCCCACGCTGATCGCATAAATCAGCGTGGGGGCAAGTGCGGCGGCCAGGAGCGTCCACGCGGCGAAGAACTTGCCGAGAACGATCTCGATATCCCGTACGGGTTTTGTGGTGAGGAGCTCCAGCGTCCCCGACTTCATCTCTTCTGCGAGCAGACGCATGGTGATTGCGGGGACAAAGAAGAGGAACACGAGCGGGACCAGTTCGAACACAATCCGCAGCGTGGCAACATTCATCAGAAAGAGATTGCTGGTGAAGAACCAGCCGATGATGCTGAGAAACACGATGATGACGACATAGGCCACCGGGGAATTGAAGTACGAGCGGAGCTCCCGGCGGAAGATCGGTCCGACATTGGANNCGGAACGCCGCTTCCCGCACGTCCACCCCCTTTCCTGTCTGCAGCTCGAACCGGCTCGTCCCTCCTTCATGGGCAAGGAGCGTAACGCCGGTGACACCTTCGAGGGATCGTATGACAGGCAGGAGCTCCTGCACCGGATCGGCGGCGGCGGTCTTCAGTTCCACCGTGAGGCTTTCCGCTCCGTGGAATTCCTGCTGCAGCTGTTCCGGGGAACCATCGGCGACGATGCGGCCGTCATTGATAATGAGCACGCGGTCGCAGGTGGCCTGCACTTCGGTCAGTATGTGCGTCGACAGGATCACCGTTTTGGCGCGTCCGAGGTGCTTGATCAGATTGCGGATTTCGACGATCTGATTCGGGTCCAGACCGCTCGTCGGCTCATCCAGGATCAGGACATCGGGTTCATGGATCATTGCCTGTGCAAGCCCGACGCGCTGCCGGAATCCCTTCGACATCTCCCCGATGTCCTTATGGCGAACGCTTTCGAGGCCGCAGACATGGACCATTTCGCGGATCCGCTGACTTGCCGCACCGCCGCGCAGGCCGTGCAGTTGGGCCGAATACTCGAGATAATCGAGCACATTCATGTCATGGTACAGCGGATTCATTTCCGGCAGGTAGCCGATCTTCTTCCGCACTTCGAGCGAACGGGTGGAAATGTCGAGACCGTCGATCTCCACCGTCCCTTCGGACGGCGGCATGTAGCAGGTGATGATCTTCATGGTCGTGGTTTTTCCGGCCCCGTTCGGGCCCAGAAAACCGAGGATCTCACCGGTCTTCACTTCGAACGAAATCGCATCCACTGCGGTCTGCTCACCATACTTCTTGGTGAGATTTCGAACAGAAATCGCCATGGGGTTTCAGGGAGTTTGTGACGAGTGCATTACACGTGGTGGAATTCTTTTACGAGCCATAATTTACGAACGCAAAGAATTGAAATCAAGAGTCTGCCGTCATCAGGCTGTCTTGAGGTTTTCCCGGGGATTTGCTATCATGCTGCGTCCCACGAGGAAGGGTGCCCATGATTCATATCAAGAAAGAGATCATTGTTGTCGGGGATCGTGTCTTGCTGCAATTGGATGAAGGGCAGGACAAGACGAAATCCGGTTTGTATCTTCCCGCGTCGGTGCGGGAGAAGGAGAAAGTGGCGACGGGTCGCATCGTGAAAGTCGGCCCGGGGTATCCCATCCCCAATCCCAATTACACTGAAGACGAACCCTGGTCCACACCCAAAGACCCGATGCGGTACATACCCCTGCAGGCGAAGGAAGGGGACTATGCGATATTCCTCCGTGAGCAGGGGGTGGAGGTGGAGTTTGAGGATGAGAAGTATCTGATTGTGCCGCAGTCGGCGGTCCTGATGCTCGTGCGCGATGAACTGCACGAGGACAGCCCACCCGGCTGACTCCCGGGGGCACACATGGCAAACGGGCCGGCAGCATGCTGCCGGCCCGTTGCGTTTAGCGGAAGCCGGATGCGTCAGGCGATCGTGACCTCTGTGTTCTTGTAGACATCCTGGATCGCGTTCAGAAGCGCCACACCATCCTTCATCGGCTTCTGAAATGCTTTGCGTCCGGAGATCAATCCCATACCGCCCGCGCGCTTGTTGATCACCGCAGTTTTAACTGCATCGGCAAGGTCATTTGCGCCGGATGCGCCGCCCGAATTAATGAGTCCAGCGCGTCCCATATAGCAGTTCGCCACCTGGTACCGCGTCAGATCGATCGGGTTGTCTGTGGTCAGCACGCTGTAGACCCTCTTGTCCGTTTTGCCAAAATTCAACGCGACAAACCCGCCGTTGTTCTCAGGCAGCTTCTGCTTGATGATGTCGGCTTCGATCGTCACGCCAAGATGGTTGGCCTGTCCGGTCAGGTCGGCAGAGACGTGGTAATCCTTTTCCTTCGTCTTGAACGCTGCATTGCGGGTATAACACCAGAGTATCGTGGCCATCCCGAGCTCGTGTGCCTGTTTGAATGCGATGCTCACTTCCTGAATCTGGCGTTTGGATTCGGCAGACCCGAAATAGATGGTGGCGCCGACCGCCGTTGCGCCCATATCCCATGCCGTCTGGACGGCTCCGAACATGATCTGATCGTAGGTGTTGGGATAGGACAGAAATTCATTGTGGTTGAGTTTGACGATGAACGGGATGCGGTGGGCATACTTCCGGGCAACGGATCCCAGCACGCCGAACGTCGAGGCCACAGCATTGCATCCTCCTTCGATCGCCAGCTTGACGATGTTCTCGGGATCGAAATACATCGGATTGGGTGCAAACGAGGCGCCGGCTGAATGCTCGATGCCCTGATCGACCGGAAGAATGGAAAGGTATCCGGTATGTGCCAGCGATCCATGGCTGAACATCTGCTGCAGGCTTCTCAATACGCCGGGTTTCCGGTCGGACGGCACAACAACGCGATCCACGAAATCCGGACCGGGAATATGCAGCAATTCCCTGGGAATCCCTTTGCATTGGTGTCCCAGGAGGGGAGCGGCATCCGCTCCAAGCATGGTTTGGATCTCACTGTACGTCATTTGATTTCACTCCTCAGGTTGGTGGTACCGCGTGCACAATATACGGAAAACACATAGGAGGAGCAAAGAATACTTCTGACCTCCCATTTTGAAGTATTTTCTACATTGTCCGGAAAAAGAGACGGGCGAGTCCACAAATTTGAGCCGATTTCGCACAGGAGAACATGGCACGCTATTCGATAGGAGAGAGATCAGCCTCAGAGATGATGTAGGGAAATAGGTGAACGAGGATACCAATGGGAATTCGGTGCTACTTCGGGCGAATGACGCGGGGCGAACGGGAAGCTCTTGAAATGCTCCTGCAGGAAGAAATTGACGTACAACTCTGGTATGCCATCACCTATAGCCGCATGTTGCGCGAGGAGATTTTTATCGCCGTCCAGTAGTGGGACCGTGCTGGATCCCCGGGGAACTCTCACGTGGTGGGGTGGGGGCTCCCCTCTTTTTTCTTGCGCTTATCTCTTGAAAAAATTATCTTGCTGCCAATGTTGCAGGGCTGGAGACTCTATGCCCGGGAGGGCGGCACCGCCGTCCATGTGCAGAGATATTTTGCAGGAGTCGCTTTATGGAGAAGGGAGTCATCAAGTGGTTCAACGGAGCCAAAGGATTTGGCTTCATCAAGCGCGAAACCGGCGAAGACGTCTTCGTGCATTACAAGTCCATCATGGGCGAAGGGTACCGGACGTTGAACGAGGGCGACAATGTCGAATTCGAGGTGGAGAAAGGTCCGAAGGGCCTCCAGGCACTTCGCGTCACCAAGATCTAACGTTGTGCCTTGCCGCCCCGCGTTCCAAGCCCCGGCCGACAGTCGGGGCTTTTGCATTGTCAGGAGGATCTCATGAAACTCCATATCGCCATGGTTCTGCGACAGGGCCACCGGTCCTGGCGCGCCAACAAAGCGCACGTCGTTCTCTTTCCCGAGCTCTTTGACGGCGGGTATTCCGCCCTTCGGAATGGGGAGGGGATCCATACGCCGGGAGACGGGTTCCTGGAACGATTCCGCATGGATTCGAAGGCGCATAGGCGCGTTGTTGTGTCCGGTTCCCTTCCTCTGCGCGGGCCGCGGGGTACTTTGACAAATACATCGATGGTGTACCGAAACGGCAAGCTCCTGCACCGGTACGACAAGATTCACCTCTTTGGACCGGGGGGCGACACCCGGTACTTCGAAGCGGGAGTGGGGAATGGGGTGTTTTCTTTTCGTGTGGGGAACAGGCGTGTGAACGGAGGGGTCATCATCTGCTATGATCTGCGATTCCCCGAGTTGACGCGCATGCTTGCGAGGGACGGTTTGCAGGTGCTTTTTGTACCGGCGCGTTGGCCACAGGTGCGTGACGACGCCTGGCAAACGCTCCTGAAAGCCCGTGCTATCGAGAACCAGATCTTTGTTGTGGGATGCAATGCCTGGGGAAAAGAGGGGGGATACTCCTATATCTTCGATCCACTCGGAAAAACGGTCGTGAACACGCGGGAAAACCCGGAAATCCCGTTGCTTGATGCGACCCTCGACCTGGACATTATTCGGCGGTCGCACATGCTCCACGAAAACCTTCGGGACGCGGTGCTCCTGCAGCAGACACGTTTTCCCGTAGCAGTGAAATCGCCCCGCCGGCGAGGCACGCGAGGGAGCCGGAGGATTTCAGCTGGAAGCTGACTCCAGCCAGAAAGAGACTATGTGCGCCGTCGGCTGGCTGCCGGATACTCCCGGCTCGCCACCGTATGAATTCCCCCCCGGATTCGATAATCGGCTTCAACCTTCATCCATTTCGGCCGAGCACATTTCACAAGATCTTCGAGTATTCGGTTAACCAGGTGCTCCTGATAGATGCCGACATTCCGGTAGCTGAACAGGTAATATTTGAGGGACCGGAGTTCGATGACCACCCGGGCAGGGATATAGGAAATGTGGATGGTGGCAAAATCGGGCAATCCGGAAAACGGGCAGACAGCCGTAAATTCGTCGGTATCGATGGTGACAATGATGTTTTTTCCGGCATATTCGTACGGAAAGGTCTCGAGTGCGGAAACCTCGACGGTGGATTCGCCGGCCGTATCGTACCGTCGATCCAGTGGCTTTGTCATTCTGTTCTCTCCCTTGTCTTTTGCAGCAATCCCTCGTAGATTGATCAATATACCAGTTTCATAGGGAAAAGTAAAAGTGGGAGATATGATGAGGGTATTTGCCGGTGGCATGTTAATTGCAACATTAATTATGGTGGGGTGCGGCGGGGGAAGAGAATCAGCTAGTGAAGGTGACCCTATTGGGCGCGTTGACCGCGGTCAGCTGACAGAGAGATTTCTTGCGGCGTACGATACCGTCCATGTGCCGTCCGATTATGTTGGGCTGATTCAGCAGGCGGGAGCGGGTGTGGAAACTATGGTGTTTTTCGGTCAATGGTGTTCTGACAGCCGCCGCGACGTTCCGCGATTTCTGAAGATCGTGGATCTTGCCGGGACGTCTCTTGGGCGGGTCACACTCTATGCGCTGGACCGGAAGAAAAAAAGTCCCGAAGGCCTGGAGGGGCAGTATCGTATTGAACGTGTTCCCACGTTTGTGTTCTTGAAGCAAGGGAAAGAGATCGGACGGATCGTGGAGATGCCCAGGACGACGTTGGAAGGGGACATGCTCGGCATTTTGGCTGCCGGGATGCATCAATAACGGCACTCGACCGAAGGCCGGGATCGGTTGACATTCGTGCCACGTTTGGATATATTTTTTATTGCTGTTCCTGGCTAATTCGTAGAAACGAACCAGTGTTTATGCCGGAAGCGCAATTGTGTCAAATGGGTCCGACAAGCAATATGAGGATGACCGCGAACGACAGCTGGATGAGATCCGGCGTCGTGCGGAAGAAGCCGAACTAAAGCGCCTCGATGATGAGGAGCGGGCCCAGCGCCCCGAGACCACGCCGTTGCAGTCCCCGGACGAGCCTCCTCCTCTTTCTCCCCCCCATCATCCCCCCGTGCAGGATGTGCATCCGGAGGAAGATCTCGAGGTGCAGCCGCATGAACTGCTGCATGAAGCGCGGGAGCTTTACCAACACGAGCGGTACGACAAGGCACTCGTCCTCGTCCAAAAGGTGCTGGATATCTTTCCCGGTCTCGGTGAGGCCGCGAAGCTTCAGGACGATATTGTGCGTGCCCAGCGCCTTGCCGACGTCATCCGCAAAGAGGAAGCCCGCCACAAGGCGGCGGAACCCGCGCCCCTTCCTCCCCAGGTCCCGGCACGACCAGTCCCCGCTGCGCCGGTTGCAGACAGCGACATCTGGGGTCCGACCGGCGCGTCGTCGCCGACGGAAGGGATTCTGGGGGAGGCCGGTGATCTCGGGCCTGTCACACCGCCTCCACCTCCGGTACTCGACCGGGTTGTCGAACGGCTGTCGCGCGTTCGGTTTCCGGTCAAGCCGGTCCTCATCTCCATCGGCGTTCTTGTCGCGATAGTTGCCGGCTACCTGATCATCGACAACCTCATGCACGCCGTTGTGCCTCCACAGCAAGTGCTGCTGATTCTCCCGGCGATTCCGGGATCCGCCGACGAGGGAGAACGACTTCTTGCAGACGGATTGACGGAAGATCTGATCCAGACGGTCGGATCCATTCCGAATCTGCGGGTCATCTCTTCGATATCATCGATGGGGAGCCGCTCATTTTCCGTCCGTCCCCAGCAGTTGGCCAAGAACCTGAAGTCGGGGTTTGCGCTCACGTGGAACGTGCAGCTCCGCGGCGACGGGCTCATGTGCAGCGCCTCCCTTCAGGATACCGTCCGGGAAGCCCCGATCTGGAAGACTTCTTTTGAAAGCGCCCTGCGGGATTTGCCGGCCCACCGTCAGGAACTCGCGCGGCAGATTGTGCGGGCCATGCATGTTGATCTGCCTTCATCAGACGCTCCGTTCGGCGGGGACAACGGACGGAATCCGGTGGAAACGTTCGGGCAGTACCTGCAGGCGCGTGCCCTGGCGCGTTCACCATCGCCGGGGGCCCTGCAGCGGTCACTCGAGCTGTTGCAGAATGTCGTACGGACCGATTCCGCCTGGGGTGCGGGGTGGGCCGCACTCGGATGGGTCGCCATGCTCTCGATGGAACAGAACCCCGATGCACCGCGCGCCGATGCGGTGAATGCACTCTCGTATATTCAGCGTGCGGTTGCGCGCGGCGACCGCAGTGCGGAAACCTTCCGTGCATGGGGCATGATCGAGACATTCAATGCCAACTATCCTAAAGCAGTTGAGCGGTTCCAGGAAGCGATCAAGCTTTGCCCCGGGGATGCGGAAGCGCAGTATCGGCTGGCACTGATGCTGACTCTGCGCGGGAAAAAGGAAGACGCCTTGCGTGCCGCGCAGGATGCGGCGCAGTGGGATCCCCTGAATCCGGAAGTGATCACCACGCTCGGCATTGTGCAGCAATTCCAGGGGGATTTTCGGGCCGCGGAACAGAGCTATCAGCGCGCGGTGCAGATCGGACGGGAACGTGCCGACCGGGCGGTGGACCTTCACACCGACGTTCTGGTGTACCTGCAGCATCCGGATGATGCCTTTATCGCAGCGACCGATATGGCCGCGCGGCGGCGTGATGATCCCCTCTGCCACTACCGTCTTGGCCGGGTAGCCCAGATTGCAGGCCAGCCTATGCAGGAATGGCAGAGCATTTTCAGGCACACACGAGACCTGATCACCGAACGGCTCCGGACCGCGCCGGACGCTCCCGACATGTTGATCCTGCTCGCGCTGACACAGACCCGGCTCGGACAGTTTAAGGACGCTCTGGATGCCGACGGCAGGGCCCTGCATGCCGCGCCGGAGAATCTTGACGTGCTGTACGGAACGGCCCGGATGTACGCACTGCAGCGCGACCAGAAGCAAGCTGCCGCATATCTCGGCCAGGCCGTGGATCGTCGATACGATCTCGGCCGCATTGTCGACATGGATCTGTTCAACCTGCGTGCGGACCAGGATTTTCTCCGCGCAATTACCCGCTAGCCGGGATCCACCAAGGACGCGAGAACGTGCCAGAAGTCGACGACGCACAACGACAGGAACGACGGAAAAAAGCGGGCGATCTCTTGAAGATGGCGGACAAGCTCTTCAAGGGAAGCGACTTTGAAGGTGCGGCACGTCTTGTCGCGATGGCGATGGAGACCGATCCGCAGAATGCCTATGCCCTGGCATATCAGGAGCGGGTCCGCTACGCCATTGCCCAGCGTGATGGCCAGCGTCTGGAGGCACCCCGCACTGCATTGGGAGCCGCCCCGGAAGGTGTCGCGACACCCGACCAGACAAAGCAACCGGTTCTTCAGCGGTCGACTCCGGAAGAAATCCGCAAGAAGCTGGAAGAAGCCCAGCGGAAAATTGCCGATGAGCGGTCCCGCTCCGAAAAGCAGGTGCCCGGAAAAGAGCCCATCTCCGCACCGCCGGCGGAAAAACACGCAGAGCCACCTCCACCCGCAGCCGTTGACACACCCGAACCCGCGGCGCCGGAACCGGCTCCCGGACCCGTTGGGGACGCTCTCACGGCCGAAATCGCGGAACTCAAGGCCGGTCTTGATCTGGCAGGAAAGAGCCGCGAAGAGTTCCAGCGCCAGATCCAGGATGTGCAGCAGCAACTGTTTCAATCGCGGGAAACGCTGGAATCCGAACGGCGCCAGTGGAACGGGGAACGCGATACGCTCCGCGCCCAGTGGGAACAGCGGCTTGAAGAAGAACGCGCGCGCCTTGCGCAGCAACGCACGGAATCGGAACAACGGCTGGAATCGGCTGCAAAAACCCTGCGCGTGCAACTCGAAGAAGGTCAGATTGCACGCGGCGGACTGCAAAAGCAGATACAGGACCTGCAGGCACAGATTGACAAGATTCATTCGACCTCTCTTGAGGAGCGGCAGAAATGGGGTGCCGAACGGGAAAGCGTCCTGGACGCGACCCGTGCGGAGTGGGAATCGCGCATAGAAGAAGAGCGGCGGCGTCTGGAGGCCGCCGACTCCGTGATGCATGCGCAGGTGCAAGAGTTGGAAGCCGCCCGGAACACGCTGCAGGCGGAAGCGCAGGAATTGCGGCAGCAGGTGGAATCGCTGCAGGAGAGCGCCCGTCAGGAACGTGCTCAGTGGGAAGAGCAGCGTGCGCAGGAGGTCGAGACCACCCGTGCCGAATGGGAAGAACGTCTCGCGGAGGAGCACCGCAGACTCGATCAGGTGCACGCGAACGCAGAGCTGCGCCTGGAGTCTGTGACGTCCGCGCTCCGGCGCCAGATGGACGAGGCCGTCGCCCAGCGCGAGGCGCAGACCAGGCAATTGCAGGAATTGAAGGACCAGCTGAAGCAGTACCGCGACCGGCTGGACGCCGAACGGAAGCAGGCGCTCGAGCAGCGCGAGCACGACCGTGCGCAAACGGATGAGGAACGGCGGCAGTGGGATGCCGCTCTCGAGAGTGAGCGGGCGGCCACGATGGCTGTGTGGGAGCAGCGGCTCCTGGAGGATCATCAGGCGCAGGAGTCCCGGGAGGCGGATCTGATGAGCCAGTTCCAGAGTCTCGTCGACGCCAAGCAGGAGTTGGAGGACCGTTTCCGGGAGCTCCAGCAGCAGCATGAAGAGCTGGTCACGCGGTTTGCCGAAGACCAGGTGCGCTGGGACACGGAGCGGGAGCAGACCCGGGAAACGTCGCGGCTCGAGACGGAGCGTCGTCTCACCGAAGAGCGCAAACGACTCGAGGATGTGCATGCGCGGCGGGTCGAAGCCGACCTTGACGCCTGGGAAACGCGCCTGCAGGAGGAGCACGAGCGTTGGGAGACGGAACGCAAGGACGCGGAACGGGCGTTGCAGGCCCGTTACATGGCCGAGATCTCTGCGATCAAAGCCCAGCTCCAGGGGGATTCACAGTCGCGTAAGCAGGAAGAGAGCCAGGCATTGCAGGATCTCCGGCGTGCGCTTGAGCAGGAGGCGGTGCAGCGGCTGGAGAATGTCCAGCGCAGGCATCAGGAAGAGCGGCACACGATGGAGCAGGAGATGCAATCCCGGCTGGCGGCGGAGGCGCACAGGCAGGAGGATTTGCGCCGGGAACAGGACGAACTGCGCACGCAGCTGGACGGTGCCCGGACCATGTCGGAGACGGAGCGGCGGCGGCTGGAGGAGGAGTTCCAGCACAGGATACTGACGGAGCGGGCGGAAGCGGTCGAGGAGATCCGGCAACGTCTTGAGGAACGATTCGAGCAGGAGCGGGAGTCGCTGGTGCGCTCGACCCGGGCGGCGGTGGACGCCGAGCTTCAGGGGCGTTTCACGGAAGAGCGTGCAGGTCTGGTCCGCGAGCAGCAACGGCTGGAGGACGAACTCCGCCGCGCGAACGACAAGCAGCAGCTGGAAGCCCAGGAGGGAAAAGCGGCCCGCTCGCAGGTGGAAGAATTCCAGAAAACTCTCATCGAGGAACAGCGAGTGCATGAGCGGCGCAGCCAGGAGGCTCTTGAGGCGGCCGAGCATCGGTGGAAGCTCGATCTTGAGCGACAGGTGGAGGAAAGCCGCACCACGCTGATTGCCGAGTACGAGCGCAGGCTTGAGGCGGAACGCCAGCAATCGGTGGAACAGCGGAACAAGGATCAGTATGAAGCCCTGGAGGCGCGCCGGAAGGTGGAGGATCAGCTCCGGCACGAGTTTGAGGAGACGCTGCTCCAGCGGTTGAAGGAAGAGCGTGAGCGGGCCCTGCGCGAATATGAGGAACGGTTAGAAGGCGAACGCACCCGTCTTGAAGCCGACCTGCAATCGGCATTTGACGCCGAGGCGCAGCGCCGCAACGATGAAGAGGGCCGCATCGCGCGGGAGGAACGGCTGGCCCGGGAAGAAGAGGAGCGTGAGCGGCGCAAGCAGGAAGAAGCGCGCAAGTACGAAGATGCCGTGCGCCAGGCGATCGAAGAAGGCCGCCGCAAGGCGCACACGCGGAAGATTGCGTCACATCTGGAACAAGGGCGAGTCTTCCTGACGAAATCGCAGTTCGACCAGGCGCGGGAAGAGGTCGCCCGCATCTTCTCCATCGACGCGACGAACGCCGATGCGCAATCGCTCGAACAGGCCATTGCCGGTGCGCAGGTGGAACACGAGCGGCTGCAGGATAAGCAGCGGCAAATGCAGGAGGAACAAAAACGCCGGCTCGAAGAAATCCAGAAGCAGATGAAGGAGCAGGAGCTCAAGGAGCGCGAACAGGAGAAGGAACGGGCGGTGCGCGACTCGACCGCGTCGCAGCGACTGAGCCGTGCCGTTGAGTACAGGCGTCTTGGCGCGCTGGACAAAGCGCTCGGAGAAGTCCAGGGGGTGCTGAGCCTTGATCCCGGGCACGCCGAAGCGCAGGATATGGAGATTTCCATACTCACGCAGCAAAAGGGGCACAAAGAAGTCCGTGAAGTTGTGGCACGGCGAACCAAGCAGGGAGATTCCTGGCGCCGTGAACAGGCCGAGCGGGAAGAAGAACAGTCCGCCAACCGCGACAGGCTGAAGGAGGAATCCGGCCAGGTCTTCCGCAGCATGTTGAAGCGTGCCTGGATGCAAGGTGTTCCCGGCCGCGACACGCGCGCGATGCTCGACGTGGCACGGGTGTCCCTCGGCATCAGCGAAACAGACCAAACGGCGATGCAAAGCCAGGTGCAGTTGGAGACTTATCGGGAAGCGTTGGAGATGGCGTTGGAAGGCGGGCTTCTGACGATCACAGATACCGACGCGCTCGACGGTGTCAGGAACAAATTCGGCATCGACATGCCGACGCATGCTGCTGTGATCGCCTCGCTCCGCCGCCGGAGCTAGACGCCCCTCGCTCCCGTCGATTCCGGGACGCCCGCCGTGTAGGTCCGGAAGTTGTCATTTTCTCTTCAATACCGTATATTCTTGCTTGCATCTGCATTCAACCGGAAGGGAAGGCGCGCAATCATGAAATTGAATCGTATCGGGATCCTCACGGGTGGCGGCGATTGTCCGGGTCTGAACGCTGTCATCCGGAGCATCGCTAAGCCCGCAATGCGACATTTTAACGCCAAAGTCATCGGTGTCATCGATGGGTACGAAGGCATGGTGGAGGGGCGCCATAGGGAATTGAGCCCGCTGGACGTCACCGGCATCGTCAACCAGGGAGGAACGATCCTGGGGACATCCAACAAAGGGGACCCGTTCCACTTCCCGATGGGCGAGCGGAACAACGTCCGCATTGTCGACGCCTCCCAGCAGGTGCTCGATCACTACCGCAATATGAAGCTCGATGTGCTCGTGACCATCGGCGGGGACGGCACGCAGATCATTGCCCACAAGCTGTCACAAATGGGACTGAACGTGATCGGTGTGCCCAAAACCATCGACAACGATCTCGATTCGACGGATATCACCTTCGGCCACGATTCTGCGCGCGCGGTTGCCACCGAAGCTATCGATCGTCTCCAGACGACGGCGTCGGCGCATCACCGTGTGATCGTGCTCGAGACCATGGGCCGGTACGCGGGATGGATCGCGCTGGGTGCGGGTGTGGCTGGTGGCGCGGACATCATCCTTATTCCCGAAATTCCGTTTTCGTGGGACAAAGTGTTCGAGACGGTGCTGATGCGCAGCAAGGGCGCGAAGTTCAGCATCGTCTGCGTCGCCGAGGGTGCAAAGCCGCGGGGAGGTGAGGTGTCGGTGAAGGAAATGGACAAGAAGCGCACGGATCCGATCCGTTTGGGCGGCATGGGCGAGCTGGTGGCAAAACGGATCGAGGATGAGACGGGCGTTGAAACACGGGTGACGGTCCTCGGACACGTGCAGCGCGGCGGCAGCCCCACGGCGTTTGACCGGATTCTGGCGACGCGGTTTGGTGCGGCGGCATTGCAGGCGGCCTCGGCAGGGGAATTCGGCGTGATGACCAGCCTGCGGCAGAATGATGTCGTTACCGTGCAGCTCAAGGATGCGATCGGCAAGCAGCGCCTGGTACCTCCCGATTCTCAGCTTGTCTTCGCAGCTCGTGCGGTGGGTGCCTGCCTCGGCGATTAGCGCCATTCCAACTAATTCTCCGAACAGGCAGAGTTATCTGTCATAGTTGGAACGTGCACTGTGCCCCTGATGTGTGGAAACATTTGGTCGGAGGGGGCACGAGCCGACATATGTGAAAAGACCGGAAGCGGTCTGCGGGCAACAGCGATTGCCGGCAGACCGCTTCGGTGTTATCAGACACGCGGAGCCGTGAACTTGTCCGCATGCCAGTCCCGCGTCATTTCCAGCCAGAAGAACAACCCCCGCCAAATGCCGTACGGCGTGTAGAATGCTTCGATCCTCCGGTCATGGACTTTCCGGCCTCGGCTGTGCAGTGCGTACCATTTGCTGCGGACCCAGGAATCGAGGCCGAGGTGCTCGTAGCGGCCGGCCAGTCGGAGCAGATTACCCGCGGCATACGGTCCGATCCCGCGCACGGTGCACATTTCCGCAAACAGGGCTTCCGTCGGCGCCGGCGATGATCGCCACCGTTCGATATCGAGGGTGCCATCAGCCACCCGGGCTGACAGTTCCATCAGCGCGCGCGAACGATACCCGGTGGAGCATTCCCGCCGCAGCGTCGCTTCGGATGCGCCGGCGATTGCGGCGGGTGATGGAAATGCGGCGGCGCCGTTGTCGGCGGAGCCGAACTTCGCGACCAGCAACCTGACCATGATGGTGGTGAGTGCCCACGTGCAATTCGTCGTGCAGATCATCTTCACCGCATCCTCGAACATCGTCGGTGCGCGCAGGAGCCGGCCGGCACGCGCCTGCGCAATCCATCGGTATGCCGGATGCCGTCGGGCTTCCCGGTGAAAGCCGGAAAGATCTTCGTCCATCCGCAGCGCGTTCCGGACCTGCTCCGTCAGTTCGCGGCGCTCTGCGGGTGGCAACGGCACAACGGTGGAACAAGTGCAGCGAACAACCGCATCTTCTCCCGACAAAGTGCACGGCACAATGCGCCCGGTGGAGAGCAGAAATACCCTGGAGAGTGTGCGGGTCGCGGGCTCAAACGTAAACGGCGGAAGGTCACACCAACCGTGACTGTATGCCGTGCGCCAGAAACTGAAGTCTGCCGGCGCCGGGATACGGAGAATAGTCGGTCGGCTCACCGGCTCAACAGTTGATTGATCTGATACTGGGGACTGGCCGGATCGGACGCCGTTCCCGCCCGGTCCATGCTGAGGATGTAGTGCAGGACTTCCTCCCACGAATTCACCGAGCGCATGACGTCCTGAATGTTGTCCATGCGTCGGCGGATTTCATCGGGTGGCGGATCCCACGGGGCGGGGGATTTCAACTTGATTTCGAGGCGGGACAGCAAGACCGCGGTCCAGAGTTTTCGCTCATCCGCGTCGGGTATTTGCTGGCGGAGGCTCTCCAGTATTGCTTCCTGGGAGCGCACGACGGCCCACGGCGATGAGGCCAGCGACATCATAAACAGTTCGTCGCGCATCTGAAGTGAGGCACGGAGTTCTTCCAGCTTCGCCACCTTGTCTTCCGCGGGCCGAATATGCAACGGAAGCACAAGATACCATCGGGGTTGATCGGACACGGTACTTCGGCGATCGTCGGTGAATTCGTCTATTCGAAGAATCTACCAATTTATTGTCTCACCTCCAACCGGGCGGCGGGAATCGACCGGGTACGACCCGTGCTCAACCGGGTTGGACGACGCTACACCAGAAGGGCGAGCGCGATTGCGGCTGCGATTCCGGTGACGGCGCCAAGTCCCAGCGCCGCTCCCGGGCCGAACATGGACCAGAGTTGACCCGCAAGAAGTGATGCCGGCAACAGGCAGATCCCCGCGAGTGTAGCGTGGATGCCGATGGCGGTTGCGCGCAGCTCCCCCGGTGCAAGATCGATCACGAACGCTTTTTCGATTCCTTCCGTGAACGCGCTGTAGACGCCGTAGAGGATAAATAGCACCCAGTAGTACCAGCGTCCGCCGACGGGGGACAAGAAAGCGAATCCCGCGTACACAAGGCCGAACAAGAGGTATCCCGCCACCAGGATCGTCTTGCGTCCTACGAAGTCCGAGAATCGCCCTGCCGGATACGAGAACACGGCAAACGAAAGCGTGTAGGCAAGGTACAGGAGGAGAGTCCGTGCCGGATTGACATCTCCCGATCCCGCCCGGAGGAGCAGGAACGTATTGGAGGAATTTCCCAGGGAAAAGACGATCGCGACGAGAAGGAACATGCGGAGTTTGCGGGGCAGGGCGCGCCAGCGCAGTGCGGGCAGTGCGGCCCGGTTATGGATCCCCGCGTTCGCCTCCCGCACAAAAAGGAGAATCAGGACGCCGGCAGTCGCAGGCACCAGGGACCAGAGGAAGACACCCGCGTAATTGCCGGGGGATCCGGTCAAGAGCAGGTAGGCAATCACCACACCCGCGGCAGCGCCTGCGGTATCCATGGCGCGGTGCAGGCCGAATGAACTCCCGCGCCGGCTGGAGAGGCTGCTTTCCGCGATCAGCGCATCGCGCGGCGCGGTTCGAATGCCTTTGCCGAGGCGATCCACGCTTCTGCCGGCGAGCACCATTCCCCAGCCGCCGGCGAGGTAGAGGAGCAGCTTTCCGAGGACGGACGCGGAATATCCGACGATGGTCAAGGACTTCCTGCGCCCCAGCCTGTCGGAGAGATAGCCGGAAAATACCTTCAGGAGGCTGGCGATGCTTTCGGCAATGCCCTCGATCAGTCCCAGGATTGCCGGGCTTGCGCCCAGGGAAGAAACCAGAAAGAATGGGAGAAGCGGATACACCATCTCCGAGGCGATGTCGGTGAAGAAGGATGTGAATCCGAGAAGGAGGATGTTGAGCATAGGTGCCGGTCGCCGGTTCCGTGCAGCACCGGCGCAGTGTTATTCCGCTTTTGCCAGGCGCCGCGAAAGATCGCGCAACGACGAAGTGCTTTCCAACAGCTCCGGCAGATATTCCGTTGACGTCACGAAGGTCCAGAGGTACGCCACGATGGAATAAATGTTGCCTGTGGAGAAGTCGTCAAGGTCGATGGAAATATAGAGAACAATGAGAAAGATGCCCAGAAGAAAGAACCGGATGACGCCGAAATTTAGGGCGCCCCAGTTGGCAATGCGCTGTTCATGGGCGGCCAACCGCTGGTAATACGCTTCGACGGCGGACACATCCGCCATGGAGTAGACATCAAAAGCCTCTTCCCGCGTGTCGTGGAGGGCCTTCTGATGCTTGAGGACGTTCCGGTTGTAGACCGTAGTCATGAAATAGAGCGGGACGACGATAAAGGAACACGTGGCGGATATGCGCCAGTCGAAAAACAGGAGCGCGATGATTGCGCCGCCAATGGCAATGGTCTGCTCGACAATCTCCGGGAGCCGGTACTGCAGGAACGAGATGTATTCGCGGGTAAGTTCTCCGCGTGCAGCGGTGCGCGAAATGGTGTGGCCCTGCTGCCGTGCCTCGCGAACGACGTCGGTCGCGATGTGCGTGAACATCCGGAGATAGATCCTCTGATCGAACGACCGCCGGAGGGCGCCAAGCCCTGAATTGGCAAGGAACACGCCGATCCAGATAAACAACGGAATGAGGAATTCCGATTCCTTGAGGATCACCGGCTTGTCGATGAATGCATCGATGACATTCCCGAACACGGTTGGTTCGACGATCCACGCAATGTTCTCCAGAATCACGAGGGTGACGGCGAAAATAATTCCCTTGCGGAAACGGAATAGGAGAGAGGAGAGCTTCATCGTGTGTCCGCGATCCTCAGTGAGAGATGCTTCGCCGGGCGGCCGAAATGACCCGTTCGGCGTCGGCCCGTAAATTGTGTTCGTCGGTGGTTACCAGTGCAGCNNGCGATCAACTTTCCGACGGCCGGAATGCCGGTGGCCGCAGCGGATTCCACAAACAGGCCTGCCGCAGCAAGTGTGCGCTGACCCGCTGCGATTTCTTCCTCGCTGACATCCTCGGCAAGCCATTCGAACCGGCGTGCCTTTGCGATCAGCTCGTCCCCCCCGGGAGGATTCCCCGATGTTATCGCCTCAGCAATTGTATGAAATCCGGTAAACGGAATTATGCGGTCTGATCCCTTCTTGATGGCGCTGACGATCGGGCTGTTGTTCGTCGCCTGGACGATGACCATCCGGGGGAGGCGGCTGGTGATTCCCGCCGCCATCAATTCCCGGTAGCCTTTGAAAATGCCCCGGAGATGACCGCACGCCGATGTGGGAACAACGATCCAGTCGGGGACCTCGCCATCCATCTGTTCCAGCAATTCGAAAGCGGTGAATTTGTATCCTTCCACGCGGACGGGACCGTTTCCCGAAACGATGCGGATGCCGAGCTCTGCGCCGAGGGCCAGGACCCGATCTTTCATTGAGGCATAGTCGGCCATGGCTACGCGCATCACCGTGGCGCCGTGGACGGCCATGGGACGGAGTTTTTCCTCCGGCACGAACGAGGGGGCAAACACGACCGCCCTAAGCCCGGCGTGTGCCGCGTAAGCGGCGATGGAATGTCCCATGTTGCCGGTAGAGATTGTTGCCGTGACCTCTTCGCCCATCAGGCGGGTCATCCAGATGCAGGTAAGCGATCCGCGGTCCTTGAAGCTCCAGGTGGGATTTTGGGCTTCGTTCTTGAGCAGGACGTGTTGTCCCCCGGTGGCTGCAGCGATCGAGGGGGGCGCAGGGAGCAAGGGGGTATTGCCCTCGCCGAGGGAAACGAGCGGATCCGGCGAGGAAAAGGGGAGGAAATCGGCGAACCGCTCCCAGAGGTGTTTTCCGGTACGAAGCGATCCGCCCGCCGTCGGTGCAGCGACGACCTCCAACGACGAGCCGTCCGGGGCGAATTCTTCAAGTCGAGAAAACGAGAATTGCGCCCCCGTGCGCGTCGAAATCAGAAGAGGGTGTGCCTCATTCATTCTCGCTGGCCCGTGGTGAATGCCACCCAGTCGTGCGATGTGCGGCTCTTGAGGATACCGGACATCCAGCGGTACTGCGGGTGGTCGCGGAGAAATGCTGTGGCGTCAAATGGTGTGCCGCACGCGGATCCCCACCGTGCCTCAAATGTCATCGCTTTTGCCATTCTGGTGTCGACAACCTTGCCATCGATCGTTCCTCCCGGATCGAAGGGAGGGTCGCCGAGCGAATCGCGGTCGGAATGATCGCAGAGCACGCGGCCGTTCAACTGCGTGCGGTGCAGATAGGGGTCATAATGATCGGCTTCGAACTGTTTCGCCAGGTCGATCGTAATACGTCCGCGGTACGTGTCCATGAGTTGTTCCCAGCGGACCTTCCGTGCAACGCTGGATCGGCGGATATCGGTCTCATGAACATCGGTTTCCATGCGCAGCAGCTGGGTGTTCTCGGGGAGGTTGGAGCCGGTGTAGTAGCCATCGTGCGTTCGCTCCAGGTTGACGTGTTTCAGTCCCAGTTCCAGCCGGGCGATTTCGCCGGTCTTGGTATCCCCCAGCAGCCATGCATTGGCGTAGCCGCCGTTGTTTCCTTGCTTCATGATGTTGCACCATTGCGTAATGCTGTCAGCATCCTGCGTTGCACGTCGCATGCGGCAGAATTCGGGAATTCCCTTCTCCTCGAATCCGCTGAATCCGCCGATTGTTGTTTCGGATCCGACAAGGCCGGCGTCGGTGATGAAAAAATCAGACCCGCTGTGAATCCAGCCCGGACACGTCTGCATGAGGATCCGATGCCCTGTGGTGGGCTGGATATCAATGATCACGTTGACGAATCCGTCATCGAACCCGGTCATGGTATTGTGGCCCAGCACGAGTTGTCCGTCGGCAGTCATATGCCCTGTGGCAATGAAGCTGGAGCAGGACTCTTTGGGCTTCGTCGGGGATGCCGACCCGAGTGTCTTCTTTTTTTCCGGCCACCAGTACCCGGCGGTTTCGATGTACGCGTTGTAGGCGACGATTTCATCACGGGTGGTGCTGACATGCGCCGAAGCAAGCCCTTCCACGATGCCATCGAGCTCGGCAAGGTTTTCCGGATCAATCTGTGGCAGCAGGAACGGCACGGTCTCTGCAATGAGCCATTCCCAGGTCATGCCGCTTTCGTACTCCCAGACGGTCCGCTGGATGTGTATCGCATCAGCGATTTCCGGGGCAAGAAGCGCGCCATGTTGGAACCCGCGGGCACGGGCATCCCCTTCGACGTGGACGTAGGTCCATCCGTCCTTTTCAAACCGCCAGGCGTGGGCGAGCCAACCCTCGTGGGTGTGCTGGTCGGCCACTGCCGGGACGGGGGGAACTTCGTGCTGTCGGGAACATCCGGTGATCACCAGTGCCGCCAGGGCAACGCACAACACATGTCCGGTGCGCATCTCTTTACCTCCGCAGAGTTATTGAAACTTGGACAACAGGAGTTCGTTCGTCGGGAACTGGTCAAGCAGTTTCATCACCGACCGCATTGCTTCACGGGGATGCATCCGGCTGATGGCCCGGCGCAATTCCTGGTGCGCGTAGACCTCCGTGCCGAAGAGCAGCTCTTCCCTGCGTGTGCCGGACATGGTCAGGTTGATGGCGGGGAAGATGCGTTCGTCGGCAAGTTCACGATGGAGTACGAGCTCCATGTTGCCCGTCCCCTTGAATTCCTGAAAAATCAGGTCATCCATGCGCGAATTGGTTTCGACAAGCGCCGTGGCGATGATCGTGAGCGATCCTTTTCCTTCGAGCTTTCGTGCGGCGCCGAAAATGCGTTTGGGAATCTCCAGTGCGCGGGCATCGACGCCTCCGCTCATCGTTCGGCCGGAACTCCGCTGGTGCAGGTTGAAAGCCCGGCCGAGACGGGTCAGGGAGTCCAGCAGGAGTACCACGTCGTTCCCCATCTCGACTTTGCGCTTTGCATAGTCCAGCACCAACTGTGCGAGACGGACGTGGGTGCCGCGTTCGCTGTCACTGGAGCTTGCAAACACCTGTCCTTTGATCGACCGGCGCATGTCGGTGACCTCTTCNNNNTCGTCGGTTCCCTCGAGCCGGATCCACTCATGGGGGGAGATTACTTCAAAAGAGGAAAAGTCCGGCACCACAAACCAGCGATCGGGGGCCAGGCCGTTCACTGCATGTATCGATTCCAGCACCGGACTCGCTCCCCGCCCTATGCGCGCAATGCCTTCGAGAACAACCCCGGATCTGAGCCGGTTATCCCGGATCTGCCGTGCGGTGACATGAGCATCGCCCGCATGCTGTTCCATCGTCATGGTTACGGAGCGGATAGAGCCTTCCCCGCGTTGATCGATTTCGAGAAGTCCGGAGATCCCGACCGGAGCTGATCCGGCCGGCTTTTGCGGCTGTGCACTATGCTGATTGTGGGGTGGAGGCATGAACTTGGAACCATTACTGACGGATGTTCGGTGAAAACAGGCGCTCGAACCCCGAGTTGCTCCCGGGATGCAACACCACAACACAGGACATGGGTCCGCGGTTCAGTGCCTTTTCGATGCTCGCCACCTCCGCATCCGAGCAGTTATAGAGCAGTTTGATCTCGATGTCCTGCTTCAGCGCGTCTGCCGTGCAACAGATTCCCGTGAGTGTATCCGCCTTGAGCGATCCCCTGAAGACATCGATCTCCTTACCATCGCCGGCCCGGGTCCCTTCCAGGAATCCGTAATCGACCGGGTAGATGAACTCCGGAAAGCGCGGATGACAACTTCCCTGCGGACGGTCAATGACGAGCGTGTGACGGTCCAGGAGCCGTCTGAGTGCTGACCAAAATTCCGTGTGGTCGGTCATAGGAGGCGGCGGGTCAGACTTCCGGGGGTTGCATTCCGTAGGCTGACCATTCTTCCTTTGCAGGTCCGTACACGCCCGGAACGCTGAGCCCGACCAGACGCATGACCACCGTCATTTGGGCGCGGTGATGGATCTGGTGGTGAAGAAGTATCTCCAGGGTCAGGCCCCGCGCCCATTTCTCGCCGTACATGTCGTCTTCCACCAGAAGGGTGGCATCGGTCCAGGAACGCTTCACCTGATCCAGCAGAGAGATTGCGACGACGTTGTAGGCATCAAAGATCGCTTTTGCCGATTCGGGGATGGGCGCATGTTCGTCGACACCGTCGAGTTTCAGGCCTGTCCTGCCGGCCATCTCGGGGATGGATGTCACGGTGTGCCAAGCCAGCCGGCCGAGGGTCCGGATTTCAGGATGCGCGACCTGTGTAAGCGATTTTGTGGTGAGGTGTTTGAGTATTTTCTGCGTGGCTTCGAGTTCGATCTGCCATGAACGCTCAAAATCTGCGATTGTCCGAATCATGATGCTCCTTGGCGAGTGTCGGGGCGGAGGAGTGCGTTACGTTAGAGACCATCCGTGCCGGTGAACAGTGATTGCATATTGAGCGATCGCGACCGCGTTTTTGTCGCGAGCGAGACATAGCGTCGTGCCAGGGTATCCTTGCCCACCCCCAGCACCGTGCTGACCAACCCAAGCGCCTCGGCGTATTCCGTGGTGGGGAGTTCGCGGAGAATGTGCACCCAGATCGCCTCTTCGAGGACATTGAACGCTGTCTGAACCTCCCAGAGGTCGAACCCGGATTCAAAGCGTTCACGTGCAATGCTCTCGGCGTGTGCGATCATGGGGCCGAGATTGCGCTCTTTCGCGGCCCTTGCCGTCAGGACAAAAAGTGCTTTCAGACGCTGATGCAGGTTTTCCGTGCCCGATTTCTCATAATTGTGCAGGTGGGCGCGCTTTACTGCCTCTTCTGCCTCCGCTATGATCTCCGCGGAGCGGGCATGTAACAGTTCATGGATCGTCATGATTATACTCGGAGTGAACGTGGAAACACTACCGAAAGATACGAGGATAAGCAGAGGATATCAACACGAATGGAGAATTCGCCATTCCGGCCGGCAATCCCGGAACTTATGCTCCGGCGCTGTTCTCACCGCCCGGAGGCTTGCTCCAGTCGATAAACACTTTGCGCCTGACAGGCTGGCAGGCCGGGCAGAAGAATACATCGTATCCGCGCACCCCCTCACGGCGGATTTTCGTGCCGCACACCGGACATGCCAGTCCCTGGCGATTACGAACCTTCATGTGGTCGCGGACCTTGAGGTGAATCGGCTGGCCGGCACCGGCAACATGGCGAATCCCGTCTTCGATCACCTCCCCGATCGCGCGATACAGTCCCTGCAATTCGGCGGGACTGAGGGAGGCGACGATGGTCTTTGGGTGGATTTTCGCTGCAAACAGGATCTCATCTGCATACGCATTGCCGATACTGCTCAGTATGGTGTGGTCGTTGATGAACACACGCACCTGTTTGCGGGAATGTTGCTTCGCCAGTTGGCGCAGCACATCCTCCGTAAACCCCGGAGACCGGATGTCAATCCCCTGCTCATTGAATCCGGGGATCGGCGTATAGTCGCCTGGATGGAGAATGTAGATTTTAGCCATCTTCTGTTCATCGCAGATGTTCAGCCATGTGCCGTCGTCGAGCTTCAGGGCAATGATCTTGAAGCCCAGAGGATGGTCTCCCTTGACTTGATGCTGGATGCGCCCGGCGAGCATCAGGTGCACAACGATCTCGACCGTGGAACTCAACGTGAGCCGCAGAAATGGTCCATGAAAATCGATGCGGGTAAAGAAGAGGTCGCGCAGCGCATCTTCCGGGGGTTCTCCCAGCAGATTGCGGATTGCCACAGGTTGGTGAATCGTTGCCGAAACAATGCGCCGGTTGAGGATCCGGCGTTGGAGGTGCTGGGTGATAGAGAGGAGATCCGGAAGTTCGGGCATCGGTGCTTTCGTTGTTGCTTCAGGGCGCCGGAGATCTGAAGGGGCGCACCATGGCCTCCCGTAACCGCAATGTGCAAAGGATCGCCGTCGTTGTCAAGTACGCCGGATGGACGGTGCGTGGTGCACCGGCAGGGTTCAGTTGTTCTTTGCGCCCTGATTGATCCAGTCGGCAATCAAGGCGAGTTCCGCCTTCGGCAACAGACTCCGGTTGGACGTGTCGGGCGGCATCCGATAATGCGGCTGATCAGTGGCACACAGGATGTACAGCCAACTCTGCACGTGGTTCGATGGAATCACGAGAGGTTTCTTCCCGGGGAGGATGCGGGAAGTCATGAGTGCATCGTACGAGACGAGGACAATTTTCCCCTCGGCCTTCTGCGGTCCGTGACACGAAGTGCAGCGCGTATTCAGAATCGGCTGGATGTGATCACGGAAGCTGATGGATTCCGGAGCCTTTTTGCCGCATCCGGGGATCAGCAGGGCGATGAGAATAATAGCGGGAAGTCGCATGGTCAACCTCGCTTGATGGGGATCTGTCGCAAAGATACACCCGGTCGGGTCAAATGTCAACTTGCATTTCACGACGGTTCGTGGTATCATGCACCGTCCGTTAGGGGTGTCCCGTAAAATGACGGGACTGAGATCAAACCCTGGAACCTGATCTGGATCATGCCAGCGTAGGGAAACGGTGACAGACACTGGTATTGCTGCAAGCCGTTTCTCCGTTCCAACCCCGGCGGAGGACCGGCTTTTTTCGTTCCGGAGGGAGCTATGCGGCACATGTTGGGGTTGCTTGTCGTTGCTATCGCGGCAGCGAACGCCTCCGGCGGTTCGCTTACGGGTCATATCGTGGACCGCGATACCCACAAGCCTCTTGCTCTGGTAAACATGACGGTCTCCGTCTCGACGGCGGGCACATCCACCGATGCGGATGGGAACTACCTGCTGACCGGACTTGCGCCAGGCCCCGCGACCATTCGTGCGTCGCTGGTGGGCTATCAAGCGCAGGTGCGGTCCGTGAACGTGCCGGGCGGTGATACGCTGCGGGTGGACTTCGCCCTTGTGCCGGCGCTCCTCATGGGTCAGCCGATGATCGTGACCGGGACGCGTGCCCATGAACGGGAAACGCCTGCCACGTTCACAACGCTCGAGAAACAATCGTTGCGCGAACGGTATACCGTGCAAGACGTTCCCGTACTCCTCGCGGAGCTTCCCTCCACGACGTTCTATTCCGAAAGCGGCACCGGGCTTGGCTACACGTATCTGAATATCCGCGGATTCGATGCCCGGAGAATCGGGGTCATGGTCAACGGCATCCCGCAGAACGATCCGGAGGATCACAACGTGTATTGGCTGGATTTCCCGGATCTGATCGCGAGTGTCGAAGATATCCAGGTCCAGCGCGGCGCCGGGAGCGCGTTCTACGGTTCGCCTGCAATCGGCGGGTCGGTCAATCTTGCCACCACGCAATTCGGCAGCGAGCGGTCTCTCACGCTTTCCGCGGGGCTCGGGACCTACAACACGCGCAGGTATGCGGTTTCATTCTATTCCGGGCTCATCGGCGATCGTTATGCGGTGCATGCCCGGCTCTCCAAGGTGAACAGCACCGGCTATCGCGACCACGCCTGGGTGGACTTCAACAGCTACTTCCTGGGTCTCATCCGGTATGACGAGACGATGACCACGCAATTCAATTTCTACGGCGGTCCCATCGCTGATGGACTTACCTATTACGGCATCCCGAAGTCGGATGTCATGGATCGGACAAGGCGGCGCGAAAATCCCATAGCCCGGCCGGAAGAAATCGAAAACTACTCTCAACCCCATTTCGAGTTGCTGCACGAGTGGCGCTTGTCGCCCCTGCTCACCCTTTCCAACACATTCTTTCTGGTGTTGGGGGACGGTTTTTTTGACTACGACGGTTCCTGGGCGCCGTATTCCTATTTTCGCATCACTGCAGAGAACGGGTTTCCGGTCCGCGGGGATCCTGATACGCTGTTTCTCCCGGGGGCGTTGATCCGTGCCCAGGTGACCAACAGGCAGTGGGGCTGGCTGCCCCGTCTGACATTGCACTACGACCGGGGAGAAGTGATGGCGGGCGGCGAGCTCCGAGTTCACCGTTCGGTGCACTGGGGACGGCTCCAGTGGGCGGAAGAGATCCCTGCGGGGGTGCCGGCGGACTACCGATATTACGAATACCAGGGAGCCAAGGACATCGCCTCGCTCTATGTGCACGTGCTCCACACCCTTCAACCCGGCATGCAGCTCATGGCGTCGGTGCAATATGCCTTCAACCGGTACCGGCTCTTTGACGAGAAGTTTATCGGCACCGATTTCAGCGTGCCCTACCATTTTATCAACCCGCGTCTGGGACTGAACGACAACCTCACCGACCGCTGGAATGTCTATGCGAGCCTGGGGTACACTTCGCGGGAGCCCCGCCTTGTCAACCTGTACGATGCCGGGGAGGCGAGCACGCCGGCATCCTGGGGGGCGGTCGTGCCGCAGTTCGCGACAGACGCCGCCGGCCGTTTCGATTTCAGCCGTCCGCTTGTGAAACCCGAGTCGCTGCTGGACACCGAGCTCGGGGCCGGTTTCATCAACGGCGATGTGCATCTGGCGGCGAACATCTACTGGATGGAATTCACCGATGAGATCGTCAACAGCGGGCAGATCGACCGGTTGGGACAGCCCATTACGGGGAATGCACAGCGCACGCGGCACGCCGGGATAGAACTCAGCGGGAAAGTCCCCCTCGGCTACCGTGTGGAAGTACAGGCAAACGCGTCGTTCAGCAGGAACCGCTTCATCCACCATGTCGACTATTCCACCGGATCGCCCGTCCCGCTCGACGGCAACCCTATTGCCGGTTTCCCGGATGTGCTGGCGAATGCGCGCGCGACGTTCCGCGGAGAGCATTTTTCCGCATCGCTCGCGGGGCGTTTTGTCGGCAGGCAATACACCGACAACCTCAAGGATGCACGACGGACGGTGGACCCGTATTTTGTCACGGATCTTCAGGCGTCGTATCTCTTCGAGCAGGTGATCAGCGACGTTTCGGTGGAAGCGAAGATACAAGTAAACAATCTGTTCGACGTGCTGTACGCGGCGTACGGCGAGGGAGATCAGTTCTTCGTCGGCGCAGAACGGAACGCGTTTTTCAATCTGTCCATCAGGCTGTGACGGGTCATACAGCCGACGACGCACACAACGTGACACCATCATCATGAAACGTCTCTCTGCGGAACCTCCGATCGCGCTTCTCCTGTGTAACGGCGAACCGCCGCGCCGCGCGCTGGCGCAACGGCTTGCGCGCTCCTGCGACCTTCTCGTTGCGGCCGACGGGGGTGCGAACAGCGCAGCCGGGCTCGGCCTCGTTCCCGATATCATTATCGGTGACCTGGATTCCGTGAAACCATCGACGCTCCGCCTGTTCTCCGGCGCGGATGTGGTCCGCGTCACGCGTCAGGACAACACCGACATGGAGAAGGCACTGGACCATCTGCGTGCGGGAAATGTCCGCAGGGTCATCCTCATGGGAGCAACGGGGCGGCGGATCGACATGACCATGGCCAATCTCGCCGTCCTCTGGGGTTACGTGCCCGCCATGGAAATAACCGTGGCCGGCGACGACTGGTATGCAGTGCCTGTGCAGGGGCATCGGCGCATGTACGCGCGTGCCGGCACCACGCTGAGCATCCTTCCGTACGGGACCTGCCGCGGCGTAACACTTCGCGGATTGCGCTATTCCCTCACCAATGCGTCGCTCGGTGTCGGTGAGGTAGGTGTCAGCAACGTGGTGAAACGCGAGCACTGCGGGATCACCATTGGCCGCGGCCGGGCGCTGGTCGTGGTGCTGGCACCCCTGTCTCCGGACCATATCTAGCGGACCGCCATGATCCATTTTGCGCCTGTCGACGGCATCCTGATTCTCCTGTATTTCGCCGCAGTCATCATGATTGGATTTCGGGCTGCGCGGCGCGGCCGGCGCGCCCAGGCGGCGGAGTATCTCCTCGCCGGGCGATCACTGACCACGCCGGTGTTCGTGATGACTCTTGTTTCGACCTGGTATGGCGGCATACTCGGGGTCGGGGAGTTCTCCTACCTCTACGGTATCTCCAACTGGGTCATCCAGGGGGTTCCGTATTACATCTTTGCCGTCATTTTTGCTTATCTGCTGGCGAAGCGTGTACGCGCGACGAACCTGGCGACGATTCCGGATAAACTGGAGCAGGCATACGGCCGGCCCACGGCGGTCCTGGGTGCCGTCCTCACGTTTTTCCTGATGACTCCCGCCCCCTACGTGCTGATGCTTGGGGTGCTGCTGGAAATGGGCACCGGATGGAACCTGTTGCTCTGCATCATTCTGGGCACGCTGGCGACCACCGTCTATCTCTTCTCCGGAGGGTTTCGCTCGGACGTTCATACCGATATCCTCGAGTTCTTCCTCATGTTCATCGGGTTCGGCGTGATTCTGCCGTTCGCCGTCATGAAGTATGGTGGTTTCGCGTTCATTGCACAGCATGTGCCGCCGCAGCATTTGACCTGGCATGGCGGGAATTCGATGCAGTTCATCCTCGTCTGGTTTTTCATTGCCCTGTGGACGCTTGTCGACCCGTCATTCCATCAGCGCTGCTATGCTGCGGCATCAGGGGACGTGGCCAAGAAGGGGATCCTCTGGTCCATTCTTTTCTGGATTCTTTTTGATGCGATGACGGCCACGGCCGGGTTGTACGCACGGGCGGCGCTGCCGGGGATGGCCCAGCCGGTCATGGCATATCCGCTTCTCGCGGAGGCGACCCTGCCGCCGATTGCCAAGGGGATGTTTTTTATCGGACTCCTGGCGACGATCATGTCGACGCTGAACACCCTGATGTTCGTTTCGGCAACGACGCTGGGGAGAGACATCTTTCTCCGCATGCATTGGCGGATACTTCCCTCGGCGCAAGGCGACGGCGATCCTTTGCGGGAGGAACGTACCGAGACGGCGTGGGTCCGGGGCGGGCTGGTGGTCACCGGGTTCCTCGGCATTGCACTTGCCGTAATGATCCCGTCCGTGATCAAGCTCTGGTATACCATCGGCACCGTTATTGTGCCCGGCCTTCTGGTGCCCCTGGTGGCGGCGTATTTTGACAAGCTGCGGGTGGCGGCGCGGTGGGGTTTTGCGTCGATGCTGTTTGGATGGTTGACATCGTTGGGCTGGCTGCTGGCGGGGTGGTCACAGCGTTTGGGCGCGAGTGATCTTTATCCGTTCGGTATAGAGCCGATGTACCCCGGACTGATCGTGAGCGTCCTCATCTGGGGGTGCGGCAGATGGATGGAGACGAGAGAGGCGGCGCTCTAGTTCAGCTTGATTTGATACTGCTGGATTTTTGTGTAGAGGGTCTTAAGACTGATGCCGAGGATTTTCGCCGTTTCCGCCTTGTTGCCGCGGAATGTGCGCAGCACTGCTTCGATGTGCAGATGTTCAATTTCTTTCAACGGGAGAGCTGTGCCGATTTTCTGATCCCCGCGGACACCGGGAATCAGCGTTGACATCGGGGCATTCGGGAGCGAAAAATCCTGCGGCTCGATAATGCCGTTATGACACAGGATCGCCGCCCTCTCAATGACGTTTTCCAGTTCGCGTATGTTTCCCGGCCAATCGTAATCGACCAGCACTTCCATCGCTTTCGTAGAAATCGAGGTTTTCACCTTGGTTTTCATTCTGTTCGCGAGGAAGGATGCCACCAGAAGGGGAATATCCTGCTTCCGGTCGCGCAGGGGCGGGATCTCTATCGTGATCACATTCAAGCGGTACAGGAGATCCTCGCGAAATCTTCCTTCCCGTACTTCTTCTTTCAGATTCTTATTCGTCGCCGAGAGGATTCGCACGTCGGCGGTCAGGGTTGCGTTGCCTCCGACGCGGCGGAATTCGCCGCTTTGGATGAAGCGAAGGATTTTGGGCTGCACCACTGGGCTGATATCGCCGATTTCGTCGAGGAACAGCGTCCCCTTGTTGGCGATCTCGACGATGCCCGGTTTGGTCGCGCGCGCATCGGTGAACGCGCCCTTCTCGTGCCCGAACAATTCGCTTTCGATCAACGTATCAGGAATCGACGCGCAATTCAGCGTGACGAACGGCTGGGCGGTCCGCAGGCTGTTTTTGTAGATGAAATTGGCGATCAGTTCTTTTCCTGTGCCGCTCGAGCCCTGGATAAGGACCGTCGATTCGGTCGGAGCCACTTTTGCTGCGATTTCGAGGACTTTGCGGAACGCTTCGCTCTGACCGACCATTTCATGCGTGCCCTGAATGCGGTCGAGCGCTTCCTTCATGATGATATTGTCGATCAACAACTGGCGTCGTTCGATTGCGCGGTTGATTGTTGCAAGGAGCTCATCCGCGGTCGTGGGCTTGGTGATGAAATCGTAGGCCCCGATGCGCATGCATTCCACCGCGGTTTTCACGTCCGCTGCCCCGGTCAGCATGATCACTTCGATGCCGGGATAGTTGTTTTTGATGAATTTCAGAACCTCAATCCCGTCGACCTTCGGCATCTTGACATCAAGCAACACGGCATGATACAGCTTTCCCTGTACCGCATTGATTGCGGCGACACCATCGGTCACGGTGTCGACCTGGTATCCGGCATTGCCAATAAGCGACGTTAAGAGATATCTGAAGGTCTCTTCGTCGTCAACAACGAGGATTGAGAAGTCTTTCTTGGCCATCGCATGTTGTAAAAATGTTCAGGCTTATATAGAGAAAAGGAGCGTGAAATGCAACCATTCGTTGATTTTTACGCGATCACTTTGTACTTTTTTTGAACCACACGAGGCGGAAACCCCATGCGTATGACTGACCGGTTCATCCGATCCCTACCGAAAGTCCTCCTTCATGATCACCTGGATGGCGGTCTCAGGGCACAAACAATCATCGATCTTGCCCGGGAAACCGGCTACGACAAATTACCGACGGACAACGCCCGGGAGTTGGCGTTATGGTTTCATCGGGGCGCACAGCGCGGGAGTCTTCCATTGTATCTCGAAGGGTTCGCCCATACGACGGCCGTCATGCAGACCGAGTCGGCCCTGGAGCGGGTGGCGTATGAAATGATGGAGGACATGAAGAATGACGGGGTGGTCTACGTGGAAACCAGGTTCGCGCCCGTCTTCCATACCGAAAAGGGAATGCACTGGGACGATGTGGTCAACGCGGTGTTGCGGGGCCTTGAACGCGGGAAGAAAGAGTTCGGCGTGGAATTCGGCGTGATTATCTGTGCGATGCGGAACATGAAGCTCTCGCTCGAGATGGCTGAGCTTGCGGTGGATTTTCGCGAACGCGGCGTCGTAGGATTCGACCTGGCCGGTGAGGAAGGCGGATATCCGCCCAAGAAGCATGTGGACGCCTTCCACTACATTCAACGCGAGAACTTCAACATTACCGTCCATGCCGGCGAAGCGTTNNTTCGGCAAAGAGAGCATCTGGCAGGCGATCCAGTGGTGCGGCGCCCACCGCATCGGACATGCCACGCGGCTCATTGAGGACATCGGTCTGGACAAGCGGGACAAGAAGAAGATCATACGGATGGGGTACCTGGCACAGTATGTTCTCGACAAACGGTTGCCGTTGGAGATGTGCCTGACCAGCAATGTCGACACGGGAGCGGTGAAGAGCATCGAGGAACACCCCTTCGGGCTGTATTACAAATACAAGTTCCGCGTCACGCTGAACACGGACGACCGGCTGATGAGCAACACCACGATGACGAACGAATACAGGATCGCTCATCAGGTGTTCAAGCTGGATCTCGAAGCGCTGGAGAAGCTCACGATCAATGCCATGAAGAGCGCGTTCCTTCCGTATAACCGGCGCATTCAGGTTATTTATGATGTGATCAAGCCGGGGTATGCGCGGGCCCGTGCCGGCATCGGCAAGAAGAAACCATGAACCTCTATCTCGTCCGCCACGCGGAAGCGCAGATGCTGGGAGGCGAAGTGCGGCGTGACGCGGACCGGCCGCTGACCGTGCGGGGCGAACACGATGCCATCCTGATGGGTCGTCTGCTTCACACGTTGGAGCCGGGCATGCGGCGCATCGCGAGCAGTCCTTTCCTCCGTTCCTGTCGCACGGCCGAGTTGCTTTCGGCGCAATTCGCCCGGCCGCCCGTGGTTGACCCCTGGCGCGTTCTGGAGCCGGGGATCTCTCTGTGCGACGTGCACGCACAGGTCTCGCTGCACGCCGACGAACCCCTGGCGATTGTCGCCCATCAACCCGACCTGACCGAGTATCTCTCGTGGCTGGTGGCTGATGCTGTCGCGGAGATCGCATTTCCACCGGGTGCCGCGGCGTGTCTCACTCTCGGCGCACAGACCGCCCCCGGGGGTGCGCGTCTGCACTGGATCGTTCCCCCCGTGGTTGTCGCACAACTCCACCCTGAGTGGTGAGGAGAAAACCCATGGAACTGCTTGCTGTCCGGATCGACAAACCCGCCGACATGAATTTTATCCTCGGCCATGCGCACTTCATCAAGACGGTGGAAGATCTGTACGAGTGCATCGTGCAGACCAATCCCTCGATGAAATTCGGGGTGGCATTCTGTGAGGCCTCGGGTCCGTGTCTTGTCCGGTATGCCGGGAACGACCAGCGGCTGATCGACCTCGCACAGCGCAACGCCATGGCGATCGCGGCGGGCCACAGCTTTCTCATCTTCATGGAACACGGCTTTCCGGTGAACATCCTGAACGCCGTGAAAAATGTGACGGAGGTCTGCCGGGTCTATTGTGCGACAGCAAACCCCACCGACGTCATCATTGCCGACACCGGCGGCGGCCGCGCCATACTAGGCGTCGTTGACGGCGAGA
Organism: Ignavibacteriota bacterium; assembly: GCA_003154155.1. Classification (GTDB taxonomy): domain Bacteria; phylum Bacteroidota; class Ignavibacteria; order UBA10030; family UBA6906; genus Fen-1255. The sequence continues at coordinate 64,012 of PMCM01000063.1, forward strand.
AGAGCAGGGGTGTTGAGGGGGAAGAGGATATCACGAAGCGCAAAGAGTTCCTGCGCATGATTGGCTACAAAATGTAACAACGGGATTCCGATGCACGGAGCTCCCGATTTCTGACACAACGCAACGTTCTTCCACGGAGGGTCCCATGAACCGCATTGCTGCTTTTGCTGCCACCCTGTTGCTGTTTGCGACGATCGCCATGCTGCCGTCCGAGTCTTGCGCCCAGAAGAAGAAGGCGCCGCCGAAGTCCGAGCAGGCCACCGAGCAGCCCGCACCGCCATCGACGCCCGGGCAGGCCAAGCTCGGCGGCACCATGAAAGATGCGCTGATGAAGTTCAAAGGCGAGAAAACCAATCTCGGCATGCTGACACGGATTGAGAGCGACTACTTTGTGGTGGAGGATGACGGTCTCAGCACGATCCATCCGCTTTCGGCGGTGGCCGGCATCAAAATACTGAAGGTGGAAGAGGGAGAAGAGGACGCGACGAAGATTGAAATCACCCTGTTGCGATGAGGCCTGCATGAAATCCCTCGTATTGACCTTGTGTGTCGTCGTGTCCCTGTGCACCGGTCGTGCGCAGGATGACGTCGTGCGCTACAAACCGGGCAACGTGATCGGCCCCTATACACCTGCCGTCCGGGCCGGGCGGCTCCTCTTTGTTTCGGGGCAGATCGCGCTTGATGCGGCGGCGGGTACCCTCGTGACCGGCGACATCGAACTGGAGACCCGCCAGGTGCTGCGGAATCTCCGGACCGTTTTGACGGCGGCGGGGTATGATTCCTCGCAGGTGGTCAGCGCAACGGTCTACCTCAAGAACATGGCGGATTACCAGAAGGTCAATGCGGTCTATGCGACCTTTTTCCCGGAGGGAAAATATCCGGCGCGGGTGGCCGTGGAGGTGAGCGCGCTCCCCCGGCAGGCGAACATTGAAATCGCCGTGGTAGCGTATAAATGAACCTCCGGGACTTCAACCCTCGTACGATCAAAGCGCCTGTGGGGACCACCCTGCAGTGCAAGGGATGGCAGCAGGAAGCGGCGCTGCGCATGCTCATGAACAACCTCGACGCCGAGGTCGGCGAGAAACCGGAAGAGCTCATTGTGTATGGCGGTGTGGGGAAGGCAGCGCGCAACTGGGAGTGTTATCATGCGATCGTGCGCTCCCTGCAGTCGCTCGAGAACGACGAAACACTCCTTGTGCAATCCGGCAAACCGGTGGGCATATTCAGATCGCACCGGGATGCACCGCGGGTGCTGATTTCGAATTCCATGCTTGTGCCAAAATGGGCGACGTGGGATGAGTTTCGCAGGCTCGAAGCGCTGGGCCTGACGATGTACGGCCAGATGACCGCGGGCAGTTGGATCTACATCGGCACACAGGGAATTCTGCAGGGAACATACGAGACGTTCGCCGCCGTCGCGGAACGGTATTTCGGCGGCACGCTTGCCGGGCGATTGCTTGTGACGGCGGGATTGGGCGGCATGGGCGGCGCGCAGCCGCTCGCGGCAACGATGAACGGAGCGGCCTGTCTGGCCATCGAAGTGGATCCGCAGCGCATTCAGCGGAGGCTGGCGACCGGATATGTGGATGAGATGGCGACGACGCTGGACGAGGCGCTCCGGATTCTTGATGCCGCGCGTGCGCGGAAGGAACCGCGTTCGGTCGCTTTGCTGGGCAACGCCGCCGAAGTGCTCCCCGCCCTGATTGCGCGCGGAGTCGCCGTCGATGTGCTTACCGACCAGACATCGGCCCACGACACGCTCAACGGCTATGTTCCCGCGCACCTCCCGTATGATACGGCGCTGGCTCTCCGTGCGGCACAACCCGGTGAGTATATCCGGCAGGCCCGGCAATCCATTGTGGAGCATGTCCGGGCGATGCTCACGCTCAAACGCGCGGGTGCCGTGACATTCGACTACGGGAATAACATCCGCGGCGAAGCACTAGCCAACGGTGTCACGGACGCATTCGACATTCCCGGCTTTGTGCCGGAATACATCCGGCCCCTGTTTTGTGACGGCAAGGGCCCCTTCCGCTGGGTTGCGCTTTCGGGCGACCCGGCGGACATTCTGCGGACCGATCGCGCCGTGCTCGAAACATTTCCGGAGAATACGGCGTTGTGCCGTTGGATCCGGAAAGCGCAGGAGCAGGTGAAGTTCCAGGGTCTGCCCGCGCGGATTTGCTGGCTGGGATACGGCGAACGGGCGAAAATGGGATTGATCTTCAACACGCTTGTTGCCCGCGGAGAAATCGCCGCGCCGATAGTGATCGGCCGCGATCATCTGGACTGCGGTTCGGTGGCTTCACCCAATCGCGAAACGGAGCGCATGATGGACGGCAGCGATGCCATCGCTGATTGGCCCATTCTCAACGCCCTTCTGAATGCCAGCGGCGGCGCCACCTGGGTCAGCGTCCATCACGGCGGCGGCGTCGGCATTGGACTGTCTATACATGCGGGCATGGTGGTTGTTGCCGACGGAACGCCCGGGGCGGCCGCACGGCTGGAACGGGTCCTGACCTATGATCCGGGCATGGGCATCATACGCCACGCCGACGCCGGCTACGACCGCGCCATCACAAATGCGGAGGCTCTGGGTGTGCGCATACCGATGAGACACACAGCACGCTGAACAGGAAACCGCTGAAGATTACAATTCATCGTCCTAATCCATTCCTTATCGAGGAGAACATTCCATGCACGGCTTCGGCTACGTTGACATTCCGACAACACATCTCAAAAAAGCTCAGAAGTTTTTCGGCACGCTGTTCGGTTGGACGTTCAAAGAAATGCCGGAACTCGAGATGGTGCTGTTCCGCGCAGGCACGCAACCGAACGGCGGTTTCTATCTCGTGAAGAAGATGCCCAAGAAAGGGCAGGTCAACGTCTATATCGAAGTCGAAGATATCGATGCCAAATTGAAAGAAATCAAGAAAGCCAAGGGAAAGGTCCTGGTCAAGAAGACGCCCGTGGGTGATTTGGGTTGGTGGGCACAATTCGCCACGCCGGACGGGTGTTATCTCTCGCTCTGGCAGGCGGCCGCGCCGGAACCCGTCGCGGAAGCCACATCGGCGCAATGATCGACCCTGTCCGCTTCCGCCGTATCCTTGTCCAGCTGCTCAAAGTGCTGATTATCGTTGAGCTGGTGGGGGCATTTGCAGAAGGCACGAGCGGCGGCCATTGGAGCCGCTTTGGCGTGGATCTCATTATCGCCGGCATTCTCTACGTTGCCGGCGAGCGTATTACCGCCGTTCTGCAGGAACGCCGGGATACCGCGCGGAAGCGAATGGAACAGGCCGGCGACAACATACGCCTCTGGGATGCGCTGATCTTTTCGCTGCTCTGGACGGATCAGATCTACGCCGGCATTCCCGCCGATCGCCGCCGGCTCGTGGTGATTGCATACACCCTGATTGCCTTCGGTTTGATCGCGGCATTCGTACGGATCGGCTCCGGCCTGATGCCGCTGGTCATCGCCGGGGGTCTCGTGCTGGGCGCCGTGAACCTGATCACCTGGCTCATCTCCCTTGAACGCGGCGAGCGGGAAACGCTTCAAACCGAACTCCGCCTGGCCCACGACGTGCAAGTCTCCCTTATGCCCAAGGAGCAGCCGGTGGTGCCGGGGTTCGATATCGCAGGCATGTCCGTCCCGGCAAAGGAGGTGGGAGGGGATCTGTTTGACTATCTGTACCTCGGGGACGGAGGAACGCGTCTGGGTATCTCGGTGGTTGATGTTTCGGGGAAAGGCATGCAGGCGGCGATGGCGGCGGTGTTTACCAGCGGCGCCTACGCGAGCGAAGCGAGGCAATTCAGATCGCCGGCCGATGTGCTCTCACGGCTGAATCGTGCGGTGTATCATCACTCACGGCGGGGACATTTCGTGTCTTTCCTCCTCGCCGGATTGGATGCCGGCACGCGGACGCTGTATTACGCAAATGCCGGGCAAACCAAGCCGCTCCTGCGTTCGGGCGGCGACGTGCGATGGCTGGAGGTTGACGGCGTGCATTTCCCCCTTGGCGCCCAGCCGGAAACCACGTACCAGGAGTCGGCGGTGGTCGTGACACCCGGTGACATCGTGTGCCTCCTCACCGACGGTTTCACCGAAGCAATGAACGATGCACGCGATCCCTTCGGACAGGAACGGGTCGAGGCGGTCTTTCGCCGCCCCGACCTTGCGGTCCTGACCGCCGCGGAAATCGTGCAGGTTCTGTCCGGAGAGGTGCGCCGGCACGTCGGCGAGGCACCGCAACATGACGATATGACCATGGTTGTCATCAAGGCCGTCGCGTGAAGTTGTTACGTACATCAGGGGATGACCAGGCCGCGGGTGTGCTGAGGCATGCCGGCTGCAGACGGCTGCGGCTGATGCTTGGATGCTTCCTGACGCTCCTCCCCGGCGCACTGACGGGGCAGGACTACGCGCACTTCCAGCTCACGCTCGACGTGAATACCAGCTCGGCGGAACACACCCTGGAGATCTACCAGGGACTTTCCGGCCGGCCGGCGGATGTTGCCGCCGAACGGGGGAGCCAGTTGTCGCTCGCCATCACCGGAATTCTTGCACAACGGCATCTCGACACGCAAGCCCTGCAGCAAGCCCTGGAAGCCGCAAAATTCAACCAGAGGGAGGGGGATGACGTCTTTCAGATGCAATCGGCGCGTGCGCATGTCGGTGCCCTGAAAGACCTCTTGTTTGAGCTCCGGCGGAGGAATTTCGCCCAGAAGGTGATCGGCACCGTTGAGCAACTCTTCCCGGTCGATGCGCGTGTGCAGGCCCGGATTCCAATGTACGTTGTGGCATTCGGGCACAACAACATCGATGCCTATGTGGTGCGTGTGCGATGGGAAGGAAATGTGCCCGTCCCCGCCGGCGAAAATGAAGGGGAGCTGACCATCGTCATCAATCTTGCCAAGGCCGTTACCTACGGCGAGAGCACCGATGAGCGGTTCATCGGACTTCTGAGCGTCGTTGCCCATGAGGTGTTCCATGCCGCTTATGGCGTGTTCAAGGAGAATGTGCCGGAGTGGCAGACCTATTACAGCTCGCACACGTCCGCCTTTGACGAACTGCTCGATCTCTCGCAAAACGAAGGCATTGCGTATTATCTTTCGCTGATCCAGCGGACGGGAGGCCGGCTTCCCGGCGACGGTCTGCAGCGGGCCCAGGAAGCGTTCACGCGATTTAACGGCGTTGCCGCCGAGCTCCTCTCCCCCTCGATATCTTCCGGGCGGGCCGCCGATCTCCTGCGCGCCGCGAACACCTCGGGGTACTGGGAAAGCTACGGGTCGATCACCGGGATGATCATCGCGAGGCAGATCGACCAGACACGGGGACGCGCCGCTCTGGTGGAGGCGCTGCGTCATCCGCCGCCGGGATTTTTCAAAACCTACATCGAACTGATGCGGCGCGACAACGGGCTCCCGGCGTTGAACGGCACGGTCATCCGGATGCTGCAATAGCCTCTCGGGTTAGTCCCTCCCGGAAGCGCGTACGCTCCGGATTCGTTGCGGTTCCTGCCAACATTTGCTACCTTGTGATTCAGTGAACCTTTTCATCAAAAATATCACGCAGCTGGTGACCGTTGCGGCCCACGGAAAACCGTGGAGAATAGGCCCTGAAATGCGCGACCTGGGCCTGATTGGCGAAGCAGGCGTACTCTGCCGCGACGGCAAGATTGCCTGGGTCGGCAAAATGAGCGAATTCCGGGAAACACTGCCGGAAGATATGCCCGAGTTTGACGCTGAAGGCTCGGTAGTCCTTCCGGGTTTTGTCGATGCGCACACGCACCTCATGTTTGCGGGGCATCGTGCTGATGAGTTTGCCCTCCGGGCGGGCGGCGCCTCCTATCAGGATATCGCGGCAGCGGGAGGCGGGATCATCAGCACAATCACGAAGGTGCGCGAAGCGACCAAGAAGCAGCTCAAACGAAGCGCTGCCCGCCATCTTGCGGAAATGATGAAGCACGGAACGACGACCGCGGAGATCAAGACCGGATATGGGCTCGATATGGACTCCGAGGTCAAGATGCTCGAAGCTATCAACGAGCTGGCGGACGAAGAGATGGCGACAGTGGTACCGACCTTCCTCGGTGCCCACGCCGTGCCGCCGGAATTTCGGGGGCGTCCTGACGCATATGTGGAGCTGGTCATTGAGAGAATGATTCCCTATGCTGGCAAGAGACACCTTGCCGTGTTCTGCGATGTGTTTTGTGAAACAGGCTATTTTGACCTCGCGCAGACCGAGAAGATCCTGACGGCCGGGATGCGGAACGGCATGCAGGCCAAGGTGCATGCCGAGGAGCTTACCCCGCTCGGGGGCGCCGAGCTTGCCGGGGCTCTCGGTGCAGTGTCGGCGGATCACCTGGAACATATCACGGATCGGGGGATCCGCGCCCTGCGTGACGGGCAGGTGGTCGCCGTGTTACTGCCCGGGGTGTCGTTTTTTCTGAACCACCGGTATGCTCCTGCGCGCGCCTTGGTGGATGCGGGAGTGCCTGTCGCGCTTGCAAGCGATTTCAACCCGGGTTCATGCATGTCATACGCCATGCCGCTCATGATGACGATTGCCTGTACGCACATGGGGGTAAGCCCGGAGGAAGCCATCACCGCCTGTACACTGAACGGCGCTGCGGCTCTCCGACGATCGGCGTTGGAGGGGAGCGTGGAGGTTGGCAAGAACGCGGACCTGATTGTTGCCGAGGTTCCCGATTACCGCTATCTGGCGTATCACTTCGGCACCAACCATGTCACGCACACCATTAAAGGCGGTACGCTGCTCGAAATACCGTAACCGGAGTTTTCATGTCAGCAATCGTGGAATGTGTCCCGAATTTCAGTGAAGGCAGAGAATCGACAACCGTTGGTGCGATCGGCGCTGCGGTGGATGCGGTCCCGGGGGTGAAACTCCTGAGTGTCGAACCGGACAAAGATTACAACCGGACGGTGGTCACGTTTATCGGCTCACCCGGGGGCGTCGTTGAGGCGGCGTTCCAGGCTACGCGGGTGGCGGCCGAACGCATCGACATGGCCAAGCACACGGGCGAACACCCGCGCATCGGCGCGACGGATGTGGTCCCATTTGTCCCCGTATCGGGGGTGACCATGGACGAATGCGTGGGACTTGCGCGTCGTTATGGCCGGCGGGTGGGTGAGGAGCTCCGGATTCCCGTCTATCTGTACGAAGAAGCGGCAACCCGTCCGGAACGCAGGAATCTTGCCGCGGTACGGAAGGGCGAATACGAAGGTCTGGCGGCAAAGCTCAGGGATCCCGCATGGCAGCCGGATTTCGGTCCGGCGGAATTTTCTCCCCGTTCCGGTGCGACCGTGACGGGAGCCAGGGTCTTCCTGATCGCGTACAATGTCAACCTGAAGACCAATGACCAGAAAATCGCCCACGAGATCGCACTGCGCATCCGGGAGAGCGGCCGCGTGCAAAAAGACGCGAACGGGAACACGGTGGTCGATGCGCAAGGGCAGAAGGTGGTCATTCCGGGGACACTGCGTGCGGTGAAAGCCATGGGGGTGTTGCTGGAGGCGCAGAACATCGCCCAGGTCTCGATCAACCTAGTGAACTTTCACGTCACGCCGCCGCACACAGCGTTTGAAGAAGTGAAACGGATCGCCGCCGGCATGGGGGTGGAGGTGACGGGGAGCGAAATTGTCGGCCTGACCCCCAAAGAGGCGCTCATCATGGCCGGTTCGTTTTATGACGGCACGACGTCGGATGCATCGCGTCTTATTGCCACGGCGGTTGAGCGGCTCGGCCTGAGCCAGCTCGACCGTTTCGACCCGGCACGCAAGATCATTGAATATCAACTTACTGAAGAATGAGGACCGCATGCCCAGCCGCAAAACGTTGAACGCATTCCTTGACGAACTCGCATCCTCATCTCCCGCACCCGGAGGTGGAAGCGTTGCCGCGCTTGCGGGCGCTCTGGGTGCGGCGCTCACGTCCATGGTCTGTCACCTGACAATGGGCAGGAAAAAGTACGCCGATGTGGAGGGTGATATGAAGAGGGTCCTGGAGCAATCGGAGCAGCTCCGCGCCCAATTCACCGAATTGATTGACCGCGACACTCTCGCCTTCAACAAAGTGATGGAGGCGTTTGGGCTGCCGAAGGACACCGAACCGCAGAAGGCCCTCCGGAGTGTGGCGATCACCGAAGCCACGAAAGAAGCAACGCTTGTTCCCCTCGAAGTGATGAAGCACTGTATCGACGCTCTTGCGCTCGCGCAGACGGTCGCCTTGAAGGGGAATCCCAATTCTCTCAGTGATGCCGGGGTGAGCGCGCTTATGTTGCATGCTGCGCTTGAGGGGGCCGCCCTCAATGTGCGGATCAATCTGAACGGCCTGAATGATCCGGAATTTGTGGGATGGAAGGAAGATGACGTGCAGTCTCTCCGTTCGACCAGCGCGGTCATGCTGGAGGAGATCCTGGGCATCATCGATGAGAAATTGAAACGTACGCCGTAGGCTGACGCAGGCGTCAGCTTCCGATGAGCAGACGGACGGCCGCGACGATCGCGGCCGTTTCGCTTCGCAGCCGGCGCGCGCCCATCGAGAAGATCCCCCACCCGGCCGCCTGAGCTGCAGCGATTTCCTGCTCCGTAAACCCTCCCTCAGGTCCAACACACACGGTGACGTCCGTGCCCGGCGCCGGAAGGTATCCGGGTGCCAGCGGCGTGGCGGCGAGCTCATGCAGCAGCACCCGTTCACCCCGTGCCGCCGGCACCCACTGGGAAAACGCCGTCAGGGGCGCGACCACCGGGAGCACACATCTGCCGCTCTGTTTCATTGCAGCGACAGCAATGTTCTGCCACCGTTCGATCCGGGCATGGCGCGGGACGGTGCGTTCCGCGGTCAGCGGTACGATCCTTCCGACGCCGAGCTCCGTGCATTTTTCCACCACGAGATCAAAACGTGAGGGGTTTTTCAGAATGCTCACGCCCAGCGTCAGGTGCACGGCCGGTTCGTTGAGCATCGCCAGACGTGAGACGACCGTACAGATTGCCGTGCGTCCCCGGATGCCGTTCAGTGTCGCCGTGTACGCATTGCCGGTCCCGTCGACGATCGTCAGGAGATCGCCGGAGCCGTGACGCATCACCTGCGTCAGGTGCGCGAACTCCTCCCCTTCGATCTGCACTTCAGCTCCGTTGATATGTGACGGGGGGACATAGAAGAATTCGTGTCCCATGGCCGCCGGCATTCCCTCGTGGGGGCGATCAGATGGCATGGCGGAAATCCAGAATGAACTGCCCTCTGCCGAGGTTATTCCACGCATAATCGGTGCGGACCAGAATGCCGTACGGGAGCATGACATCGATGCCCCCGCCGTACCCGGAGACACATGATTGCAACCGCACGCGCGCGCCGCGATACCATGTGGTCCCGGCATCGGCAAAGAGCGAAAGCCCGAGGCCGAAGCGCCAGACGGAGAATTCATCGGGCAGCAGGGATCCATTGACGCGGAAGACGCGTGGCGCAAGGAGAGGGAACCGCAGCTCGATGGTGGAACATGCGACATTTTCCCCTTCAAACACCGTGGTGAAGTATCCCCGCACGCGGTCGCCGTATCCGAGAAACACGTGCGCGTACGTCGGGATCTCGTTGCCAGTCATCAGGGTTCCGTTCACCCGCATCGCAAGGGTCAACGAGAGGGGGAGGTTCAGGTACGTCCGCATGTCCAGGCCGAACGCCGTATAGTTCACCGTCGAGGTGCCCAGGCCGTTTTGGGAGACGTACGCGGAGAGGTAACTGCCGCGCGACGGGTATTCGGCGAGATCGCGGCTGTCATACATGTAGGAGAAGGAGGCGTAGATGGCGCGATCGATCCCGTCGCCCGACACTGTTCGTCCGGGCCGATAATCGGTGATTTCCACCACGCGATACCCCAGCCCGATGCCCGCGAACTGCGCGAGGCTGAGACGTTTGCCCACCGAGACGTTCCCGTCATAATGGAATTCGTCGTAATCTCCCGTGACGGCGGCCTCCTTTTCACTTCTGTTTCTGGCGCGGCTGAACGACAGCTGTGCGCCGAACGAGATGCCGCTGGCGTGATCGACAAGCGGATCGGCGAACGAGAGCTGGGCGGAAGGATCGGCCCCGAAGACGACCGAACCGAACAGTTTCTGGTTTCTTCCCTGGAAGTTATTGTGATACACGCCGGCGCCGTAATACACGCGTTTGACATCGCCGTCACGGAATCCGAACAGCGGCACGGGAAAGAGGTACCAGCGCTCGCTGACGAGCACGCGCAGGATGCTACGCGTGCCGAGCGTATCGAGATAGAGGTCGACGCTGGTGAAGAGTCCCAGGCTGTAGATCCGGTTCCGGTCGTACTCGATCATGTCCGGCGTAAACGGTATGCCGGCGGCGATGGACATTTCATTCAGGATCACAAAGGCACGGGTGTGCATGTTCCCCGACACGATGACGCTGTCGACGGGGCCGAGGAAGAAGGATGTGGATGCGGCGCGCTCCTGGCTTCTGGCGGCCAGGCTCACTCCGCACAGGAGGAGAACGGCGACAACAATACGTGTCATCATTCAGGGGAGGTGTTCGAGAGCTTCCGAGGCTGCGACCTGCTCGGCGTCTTTCTTGTTCTTGCCTGTTCCGGTGCCGCGCCGTTCGTTCCGCAGAAGGACATCGACAGTGAATGTCCGGTCGTGGTCAGGACCTTCCTCCTTCACGATCATGTAGCGGGGGACGCCGAGGCCGTGAGATTGGGCGTATTCCAGGAGCTTGCTCTTGTAGTTCTCATCGGTAGTGCCGACCGCGCCATGGGCGATGGCCTGCAGGACCTGTTGTTCGACGAACGTGCGTGCTGCGGAGAAACCCCGGTCAAGATAGATCGCGGCGACGATGGCTTCAAACGTATCGGCAATAATGGTGTCGTATCCCTTGCCGACGGATTCGGCGGCACTCGGGCTCATCAGGATGAACTCGGACAGGTGTATCGCCTTGGCGTACGCCGCGAGGGCTTTGCGATTCACCAGGCGCGACCGCATCTTTGTGAGTTCCCCCTCGAGGGCACGGGGGTACCTGGCATACAGGTACTGGCCGACGATGAGGTTGAGCACCGAATCGCCGAGGAACTCCAGCCGTTCATTGGAGGAGTTTGCGTGGCCGGAGCGTTGGGGGAACGAGCGGTGAAGGAGTGCCTGGACGAAGAGGTCCCGGTCGTGGATGTTGCAGCTGAGGACATGTTGCAGCCGTCGGACAGTTTCGTTGTCCAAAGCAGCCGGGAGGGCGTCCTCATCATCCGTGCGCACCCCGCGGAGGAGGAGGGCGATCTTCCGTATGAGGGACGTCAGCGGCACGATGAACCGACTATTCCAGAGGGTATTTCTTGAACAGCAAGGATGCGTTATGGCCGCCAAATCCAAAGGTATTGCTCAACGCGTAGCGGAGTGTGCGCTCGGTCGGCACATTGGGCGTATAGTTGAGATCGCAGGCGGGGTCGGGCGTTTCATAATTGATCGTCGGCGGAATACGTCCATTGCGAAGAGCGAGAATCGTGGCGATCGCTTCCACNNGCGTGATCGCCGAACACCGTCTTGATGGCAGCCGTTTCGCTTGCGTCGTTCAGCTGGGTTGACGTGCCATGGGCGTTAATGTAGTCCACCATGGCGGGGGTGATGCCGCCATCGTTGAGCGCTCTGCGCATGGAGCGGACGGCACCCTCACCGCCTTCAGCCGGAGCGGTGATGTGGTGCGCATCGGCGGTGAAACCGATGCCGACCACCTCGGCGTAGATCGTGGCACCGCGCCGCAGTGCGAATTCGAGCTCCTCGAGCATGACCGCTCCGCCGCCCTCTCCCATCACGAACCCGTCACGCCCCGCGTCGAAGGGTCTGCTGGCCTTCTCCGGCGCATCGTTGCGCGAGGAGAGAGCTTTCATGTTGTCGAACCCCCCCAGCCCCATAGGTGTAATCGGTGCTTCGGAGCCGCCGCACAGCATCGCATCGGCATCGCCGTACTGGATCGTCCGGTACGCATCCCCGATGGCGTGGGATGCGGTGGCGCAGGCCGACACGGTGGCGTAGTTGGGTCCCTTGAATCCGTGCTTGATGGAAATATTGCCTGCCGCGATGTCAGGGATCAGCATCGGGATGAAGAACGGGCTGATGCGACGCGGCCCGCCCCCCATGTAGTTGGTGAACTGGGTGTCATAGGTGATCATGCCGCCGATACCGGAACCGTAGATCACACCAATGCGGTCGGGATCAGTATCTTTCGCCGAAAGACCCGAATCGCTGACGGCCATGTCCGCAGTGATCAGGGCGTATTGGGCGAACGGGTCCATGCGTTGCGACGACTTCCTGTCAAGGAAATCGGTCGCCTTGAACCCTTTCAATTCGCAACCAAAATGGGTCCCGTACAGCGCCGTATCAAAATACGTGATGGGTGCCGCACCGCTGCGGCTGCTCATCAATCCGGTCCAGAATGCTTCGACATTCAGTCCGATCGGCGAGAGGACTCCCATGCCCGTGACAACAACTCTGCGTTTACCGTTCATGCGTCAATCCGTTCCATGCAATGCGATTCGTCTCTTCCCGGCCGCACTGGTGTGAGGTCAGGAGGTAACAACTCAGGCCGACTTGCCCTGAATATATTTGACAGCATCACCGACGGTGGAGATCTTCTCCGCGTCTTCATCCGGGATCTGCAGATTGAACGCTTTTTCGAACTCCATCACGAGCTCCACCGTATCGAGTGAATCGGCGCCCAGATCATTCGTGAAAGACGCCTCGGGCGTGACCTGTCCTTCGTCGACGCCGAGCTTGTTCATGATGATTTCTTTCACTTTCGACTCAATATCTGCCATGACGCAACCTCCTGTATGATGATGGGAAAATAGTAATGACTGTGCAAATCGCGGGGAACACTACTACATCGTCATGCCGCCGTCGATGGCGAGGACCTGACCGGTAATGTAGTCGGCGCGGGGTGAGGCGAGAAACGTCACGACGCCGGCAACTTCATCGGGTGTGCAACCCCGTTTCAGTGGAATCACGTTCAAGAATGCCGCTCGTGCCTCAGGGCTTAACGCCGCCGTCATGTCTGTCTCGACATACCCCGGAGCGATGGCATTGACGGTGATATTCCTGGATGCCAGCTCTTTTGCGGATGATTTGGTGAGGCCAATGAGGCCTGCCTTCGAAGCCGAATAGTTTGCCTGCCCAACATTTCCCATGAGGCCGACCACCGAACTGACGTTGACGATCTTGCCTCTCCGCTGGCGCATCATCACCTTGCTGGCGGCCCGGGTCATGATGAACGACCCCTTCAGATTCACTTTCAGGACGATGTCCCAATCGTCATCGGTCATGCGTATCATCAGCTTGTCCCGTGTGATGCCGGCATTGTTCACGAGAATGTCAATGCGGCCGAGTTCGGCGACCACCTCTTCGCATGCTTTTTCCGCCGACGCGGTTTCGGTGATGTCGACGATCTTCTGCACCACTTTTCTTCCCTTGGCCGCAGCCGATTGGACAAACTGCGGAAAGTCATCAGGAAATGCCCTGTCGAAAATTGCAACATGAGCGCCTTCCGCAATAAGGTCTGCGGCAATCGACCGGCCAATACCCCTTCCCCCGCCAGTCACAATTGCAACCTGGTCCTTGAGCAGATCCATGCGTACCTTGCTTTTCGATGAGGAAAATGGACAAACAGCCTAAATATTGCGAGAACTATTCTTTTTTGCAAGCCCTGCATAGTACTCATCAAGCTGGGCAAAGCCATCACTTCCTAACAGATGAGTCAGCTCGTCCTTGCACGCCTGATACAGCGGCACATCGAACTCATTCCGGGTCGAACAGCAGGGGCGTTCATCCTGCAGGAGAGGATCGAAGCCCACAACGTTGTTGGTGATTTCAACCGGAAACAGGATGCAAAAGAGGGGTTTCCATGTCCAACGATCAAGTCCCTCTGCAACCGCTGCCAGCTGGATTGAGCAGTGCCCCTTGGCATTCAGAAACACGCATTTGTCATTGTGCACCATCGTGCCGATGCATTGCCCGGAACGGAAGTCTGCATCCTGCCCGATCTCGGCCTCGAACCACTGACGATCATCCCGATTCTGCGTATCATCCATCTGCTGCTTGATCTTTTCCTTTTGTGCAAGGATTTGATCACGCTCTGAGAGATCGGCGTACACTCCGCCTGAACAGCAATTCGATGAGCAGCGGCACGGACCGCTTTCCTTTTCAAATCCGGTCGAGAAGAGTTCCGGAGAAATCCGATATCCTTTGACCTGGGGGCCGCTTGCCGTGCTCATCGTGCGGTCTCCAGCGTGGCGATATCGGCAAATTTGTCCACTCCTGCGGTTGTGACGCCCGGTTCCGTCCGCTTGACCAATCCCTGAAGGACCTTTCCGGGTCCGATCTCTACGAAGTGTGTTGCACCATCTCTTACCATATTGCGGACCGTTTGTTCCCACCGG